>NZ_KI911562.1:0-312916 GCF_000515315.1 Asinibacterium sp. OR53 | reverse complement strand
ACCGGTTTGTGGAAGAAGGTATCCCGGTAAAAGGACTGATCGGCCTGGGAGGTGTTGCTAAAAAATCGCCGTATATTATGCAGGTAATGGCGGACGTGATGAACATGCCCATCCGTATTCATAAAACAGAACAGACCTGCGCCATTGGCGCTGCGATGTTTGCGGCAACTGTGGCAGGATTGTATCCAACAGTAGAAGAAGCGATGTATGCAATGGGGCAAGGATTTGATACTACCTATCACCCCGATCCATCGAGGAGCAGTGTATATGCCAAACGCTATCTTCAATACAAACAATTGGGTACTTTTTTAGAAGCGCGCAATAACTGAACAATACAACCATGAAATACGAACACATACAGCAAGCGGCATATGAAGCTAACATGCAACTGCCTAAGTTAGGACTGGTGCTGTTTACATTCGGCAACGTGAGTGCTGCAGACAGGAGCCTGGGTGTTTTCGCCATCAAACCAAGCGGTGTGCCTTATGAAGAATTGTCGCCCGAAAAAATGGTTATCGTGGACTTTGATGCGAATATAGTAGCTGGCAAACTCAGGCCTTCATCAGACACCAAAACACATGCGGTGTTGTATAAACACTGGGATGCCATTGGCGGTATTGTGCATACGCATTCTACTTATGCTACTGCATGGGCACAGAGCCTGCGCGATATACCCATTTATGGTACCACGCACGCCGATCACAACGTTGCAGATATTCCTTGCGCACCGCCTATGAGCGATGAGATGATCAAAGGCGATTATGAATACCAGACCGGCTTCCAGATCATGAATTGTTTGCAGGAAAAAAAACTGAGTTACCAGGAAATGGAAATGATATTGGTAGGCAACCATGCACCTTTTACCTGGGGAAAGACGGCAGAGAAAGCCGTTTATAATAGTGCGGTGCTGGAAAGCGTTGCGCAAATGGCATACCTGACAGAACAGATCAGGCAGGATGCACCCAGGCTGAAAGACGCATTGATCAAAAAACATTTTGAGCGGAAACACGGACCGGATAGTTATTACGGACAATAAAACCGGTTGTACAAATAAAAAATACCAACTATGAAACAGTTCATTGTATCATGTTGCATGCTTTCATCTGTTGCCGTTATGGCGCAGCAAAAAGATTACCCCATCCAGGCGGTCGATTTTACACAAGTAAAACTAACTGACAGGTTTTGGTTACCCCGTATCGAAACCAACAGAACGGTTACCATCCCGGCTTCTTTTGCGCGTTGTGAGAGCACCGGGCGTGTGAAGAATTTTGTGATGGCAGCACAGAAAAATGGCAAGTTCTGCACGACTTATCCGTTCGACGATACGGATATTTATAAAACGATAGAAGGCGCCTCATTTTCGCTGGCTGTGCATCCTGATCCTAAGCTGGATGCTTATGTTGATTCGCTCATCCACATCATCAAAGAAGCGCAGGAGCCCGACGGTTATTTGTATACAGCCCGTACCATCAATCCGGCGGCAGCACACAGTTGGGCCGGCAAGGAGCGGTGGGAAAAAGAAAGAGAGTTGAGTCATGAATTGTACAATGCCGGCCATTTATACGAAGCGGCGGCGGCGCATTATATGGCCACTAAAAAAAGAAACTTGCTCGACATCGCTTTGAAGAATGCCGACCTGGTTTGTTCTGTTTTTGGTCCGGATAAAAAACATGTTGCACCCGGTCATGAGATCGTGGAAATGGGATTGGTAAAATTATACCGCCTCACAGGCAAGCAGGCTTATTTGAATACTGCTAAATTTTTCATAGAGGAAAGAGGTCATTATGCCGGATACGATACGAAAAGCACAGACCCCTGGAAGAATGGGGCTTACTGGCAGGATGATAAGCCGCTTGTACAACAGCAGGAAGCGGAAGGCCATGCTGTGAGGGCAGGATACCTTTATTCGGCAGTGGCTGATGTGGCCGCACTTACTAATGACACGGCGTTACTGCATGCGATTGACAGGATATGGGAGAATACCGTAAGTAAAAAAATGTATGTGCAGGGAAGCATCGGTGCGCGCGGCGATGGAGAAAGGTTCGGCAATAATTACGAACTGCCCAATGCCACCGCATACAATGAAACCTGCGCTGCTATTGCCAATGTATATTGGAACCAGCGTATGTTCCTGCTGCATGGCGATTCGAAGTATATAGACATACTAGAAAAAACATTGTACAACGGGCTGATATCAGGCATTGGTCTCGATGGAAAATCTTTCTTTTATACCAATGCCATGCAGGTAAAAGGGCATAACAATCCCGGGGGACTTGAAGAGGAACGATCAGGCTGGTTTGAATGCTCTTGTTGCCCTACCAACCTGGCGAGACTGATCCCATCCATTCCGGGCTATATCTATGCGCAGCGAGACAATAAATTATTCATCAACCTGTTTATCAGCGGCGATGCCCGGGTGAACATCGGGCATACACCTGTACAAATCATACAGCAAAATAATTATCCATGGGAGGGCGCACTGTCATTCACCATACAACCACAAAAAACAGTGGATGGTGATATCCTGATACGAATACCGGGATGGGCCAGGAACCAGGCCATGCCTTCTGAATTGTATCATTTCCAAAGTGCCGATACTAACCAGGTTACCATCAAAGTAAATGGACTGCCCATTACCTACACGTTAGAAAATGGATATGCTTCCATCAATCATAAATGGAAAAAAGGGGATGTGATCACAGTGAATCTTCCTATGGAAGTAAGAAGGGTAACAGCAGACCAACGGATCAAAGATGATATAGACAAAGTGGCTTTGCAACGCGGCCCGCTGATCTATTGCGCTGAATGGGCGGATAATGCAGGGAAAACAGATAATATTCTGCTTGCACCCGGTACTGCATTCTCGCCTGTTTTTATGCCTGGTTTGCTGAACGGCATTATGGTGTTAAAAGGAACCGTATCCAAAGTAGTTATTGAAAATGCCCAAAAAGCTACAACAATAAGCAACCCCTTTGTAGCCATTCCTTATTACGCCTGGGCCAATAGAGGAAAGGGCGAGATGACGCTCTGGTTCCCTGAAAAACTAAACTATTTAACGATCAACTAATTCAACAAAAGAAAGAATACCAATGACAAATCTGAAAGGACTGGAAGTTTGGTTTGTAACAGGAAGCCAACATTTATATGGGGAAGTTACTTTGCAACAAGTAGCGGATCATTCAAAAGAGATCGCTCAATCATTACATGCATCTGCATCTATACCTGTATCTGTTGTTTTCAAACCTGTAGTAAAAACAACAGAAGAAATTTATGCACTTTGCGCAGAAGCCAATCAATCTGAAAAATGCATTGGCATCATTGCATGGATGCATACTTTCTCACCTGCTAAAATGTGGATCAATGGCTTGAAAATATTGCACAAACCGGTGCTGCACCTGCATACTCAATTCAACAGGGACATTCCCTGGAATGAGATCGATATGGATTTTATGAACCTGAACCAGTCGGCACACGGCGACCGCGAATTCGGATTCATCATGAGCCGCATGCGGCTGCGCAGGAAAGTAGTGGTAGGTCATTGGAAGGATGAGCAGGTGTTAGAAAGGATCAACGTATGGGCCAGGGCCGCAGCAGGCTGGCACGATTGGCAGGGTGCACGGTTTGTACGTTTTGGAGACAATATGCGTTTCGTTGCTGTTACCGATGGAGACAAGGTAGAAGCGGAATTAAAATTCGGCTATTCCGTCAACACGCATGGGATCGGCGACCTGGTGGCCGTTATCAACGCAGTAAGCGAAAAAGAGATTGATGTGCTGTTAGAAGAATATGCTGATACATATACTCTGGCGTCTGCTTTGCAAAAAGGAGCGGCAGCATATGCGTCTCTCCGTGAAGCAGCAAAAATTGAACTGGGCCTGCGTCGTTTCTTAACAGCAGGCAACTACAAAGGCTTCACAGATACTTTTGAAGACCTGCATGGCATGGTGCAATTGCCAGGCATCGCATCACAGCGAATGATGGCCGCAGGCTATGGCTTTGGTGGCGAAGGCGATTGGAAAACGGCAGCATTGGTGCGCGCCATGAAAGTAATGGCAAGCGGCTTACCTGGTGGTAACTCTTTTATGGAAGATTATACTTATCATCTCGATAAACAAAATCCTATGGTATTGGGGTCGCATATGCTGGAGATCTGTTCTTCTATTGCGCATGGTAAACCTTCCTGTGAAATCCATCCGCTGGGCATTGGCGGTAAAGCAGATCCGGTAAGGCTTGTGTTCAATGTAGCAGATGGCAACGCCCTCAACGCATCGATCATTGATATGGGTAACCGGTTCCGCTTGCTGGTGAATGAAGTGGAAGCGCAAGCGCCGGTGCATGCCCTTCCCAAACTGCCTGTAGCAAGGGTGTTGTGGAAACCTTATCCTGATATGTACACCGGTTGTGCCGCCTGGATACTCGCGGGAGGCGCTCACCATACCTGCTATAGCCAGAACCTCACGGCAGAGCACCTGGAAGACTTTGCCGATATGGCGGGCATTGAATTTTCGCTGATCGGCAAGCAGACCCAATTGCACCAGTTCAAGAATGAACTGCGATGGAACGACCTGTATTATCAACTCAATCATCAATAACACCATCAACGATTGCCTCCTTATGAATCATCAACTGGAATTTAGAGACGGACTGATCTTCGTGATCTATTTTATTGTCGTAGCCTCTTATGGCTATTGGGTGTATCGCCGCAAAAAGAAAGCCACTACCGATACCAAAGATTTCTTCCTGGCCGAAGGATCATTAACCTGGTGGGCTATCGGCGCTTCACTCATCGCTTCCAATATTTCTGCCGAACAGTTTATTGGCATGAGCGGTGATGGTTTTTTTGCCGGTATCGCCGTAGCGGCTTACGAATGGATCGCCGCGCTGGCGCTGATCATTATTGCCGTATGGTTCATGCCCATATACCTCAAGAATAAAATATACACCATGCCCCAGTTCCTTACTACCCGCTATAATGGAACGGTGGCGCTGATCATGGCGGTATTCTGGCTCTTTTTGTATGTGTTCGTAAACCTCACTTCCATACTCTACCTCGGCGCTTTGGCCATCAACGGTTTGCTGGGCGGAGAATATTTACACGTGGTGATGATTGCACTGGCTTTGTTTGCCGTGATCATTACACTGGGTGGTATGAAAGTGATCGGTTATACCGATGTGATACAGGTAGCCGTTTTGATCATTGGAGGATTGGCAACAACCTATATGGCATTGACATTGGTAAGTGAGAAATTCGGCCTGGGCAAAGATGCCCTCGCCGGATTCAAGATGCTGATGAAAGATGCACCGGATCATTTCCACATGATATTTAAAAAACCTGTGCCCGGCGCGCCGCAATTGGATGTGAGCAAATACCTCATATTGCCGGGTGTTACCATGTATTTTGCCGGACAATGGATCGTTAACCTGAACTATTGGGGTTGTAACCAGTACATTACCCAGAGGGCGCTGGGAGCGAATTTACAGACGGCCAGGACAGGTATCCTGTTTGCCGGATTACTGAAACTGATGATGCCAGTGATCGTGATGCTGCCCGGTATCGCGGCGTATGTGCTGTATAAGAACGGACACCTTCCGCAATTGGCCAACGGCAGTAAAGACGGCGCTTATTCAGCCGTACTGGGTTTTCTGCCGAATGGATTGAAGGGACTTTCGATCGCTGCACTCACTGCGGCCATCGTAGCATCGCTGGCAGGCAAAGCCAATAGCATTTCCACCATCTTCACGCTCGACGTTTATAAAAAATACCTCAATAAGGACGCCGGTGAAGCCAAATTGGTATGGGTGGGAAGGGCTACCATCATCATCGCAATGGTGGTGGGTATTCTCTTTACCTGGAGCGATCTGTTAGGGATTGGCGGTGAAGGAGGCTTTACTTTTATTCAGAAATATACCGGCTTCATTAGTCCGGGTATCTTCGCCATGTTTATCCTGGGTATGTTCTGGAAAAGAACCAGCGGCGCTGCGGCCATCGTTGGTATCCTGGTAGGCTTTTTGGCATCGGTGTTCTTCAACAACCACATGGCCATTTCGATGTTCGGCACCGAAACATGGTTTTATACAGCTTTCCCCAACGGAAAAGGTGGATATGAAATTCCTTTCCTCGTTTGTATGGGACTCTCTTTCCTGTTCACTGTAATTGCCATGGTATTGGTAAGCCTGGCCGGACCTGCAGTAAACCCGAAAGCCTTTGTGTTCGAGAAAGGAATGTTCCGGGTAAAACCGGCAACCGTTGTAATGATCGTGATTACGTTGCTGCTGCTGTCGGCATTATATGTTCGATTCTGGTAACGAATTTGAATAATAACCTGTATGTTCACTTGCTAAAACCATTGTGGATTTAAAAGGAAAACAAATGAGTATTATTCAATACAAAAGCTACGACAGGTTGCTCGTGGCGGTAGACTGTATCATTTTCGGTTTTGATGGAACAGAACTGAAAGCATTGATGATCAAGAGAGGATTTGATCCGGAAATGGGCAAATGGTCACTCATGGGCGGCTTTGTAAACCAAATGGAAAGCGTAGATGATGCAGCCAGCAGGATACTGAACCAGCTAACCGGTCTCAGTTCAATCTATATGGAGCAATTGCATTGCTTCGGCGATGTGAAACGCGATCCCGGAGGAAGGGTGGTCTCTGTGGCTTATTTCGCATTGATAAAGATCGATGATTACAGTGAAGCGCTGATGCAGGAACACAATGCAAAATGGTTCCCGCTGAAAAAAATCCCTGCCATGGTATTTGATCATAAACAAATGATCAAGCTGGCGCAGGAAAGGCTGCAGCAAAAAGTAGCGCAGCATCCCATCGGGTTTGCGCTGTTGCCGGATAAGTTCACACTGCAACAATTGCAGGGACTGTATGAAGCGATCTATGAGCGGCAAATGGATAAAAGGAATTTTACCCGTAAAATACTTTCGTTCAACATCCTCAATAAACTGAATGAAAAAGAGAAAGAATCGTCGAAGAAAGGGGCATTCTATTATGTGTTTGACAAGAAGAAATACGAAAGGATGGACAAAGAAGGACTGAAATTTTTATAAATAAAACCTCCGTACTGTATGAGATCATTTTTTTCAGCACTAGTACTGCTGCTGTTATCGGTGTCTTTTTCATTTTCCCAGTCAACGGCAAAACTCTATATCAATGCCAGTGACCCCAGGGTAACCATCAGCCGGCATATCTACGGCCATTTCTCCGAACACCTGGGTCGTTGTATTTATGACGGCTTCTGGGTGGGCGAGAACAGCACCATCCCTAACAAAGGACGTATCCGCCTGGATATTGTAGAAGCGCTGAAAAAAATAAAGATACCCAACCTGCGATGGCCCGGCGGCTGTTTCGCCGATGAATACCATTGGCGCGACGGGATCGGTTCGCGCAAACAACGCCCCACAATGATCAATACCAACTGGGGCAATGTAACGGAAGACAACAGCTTTGGTACACACGAATTCCTGGAGCTTTGCAACATGCTGGGCTGTGAACCTTATATCACAGGCAATGTAGGAAGCGGTACGGTAAGCGAAATGAACAACTGGGTGGAATACCTGAATTTCGACGGACAAAGTCCGCTCACAACACTGAGAAAAGAAAATGGCCGAGACAAGCCATGGAATGTGTCTTTCTGGGGTGTGGGCAATGAGAGCTGGGGCTGCGGCGGGAATATGACGCCTGAATATTATGCGAATGAATACAAGCGTTATGCAACATTCGCGAAGAATTACCCCAACGCGAGGTTGAAAAAAATTGCCTGCGGAGCGAGTGATGGAAATTACAACTGGACCGATGTACTCATGCAAAATGTTGGTACGCGTATGTGGGGACTATCGTTGCATTATTACACCGTTCCCAAATCATGGGGCGATAAGGGGTCTGCCACTTCCTTTGATGAAAAAGAATATTTCACTACCATGAAAAAATGCCTTTTCATGGATGAGCTGGTAACACGCCACGGTACCATCATGGATAAATACGATCCCGATAAACGGGTAGCCCTGGTGGTAGATGAATGGGGTATCTGGACGAACGTAGAGCCCGGCAGCAATCCTGCATTCCTTTACCAGCAAAACAGCCTGCGCGATGCATTGGTGGCGGGTACCACGCTCAATATTTTCAATAACCATGCCGATAGGGTAAGGATGGCGAACCTGGCGCAAACGGTGAACGTATTACAATCGCTGGTATTGACACAGGGTAATAAAATGTTGCTTACGCCTACTTACCATGTATTCGATCTTTACAAAGTGCATCAGGATGCCAAATTGTTGCCGTTACAATTGAGTGTGCCCGACTACCAATATGGAGATCAGAAAATACCGGCAGTCAATGCATCTGCATCGGTTGATTCAACCGGTGCTATCCATATATCTTTGGTGAACCTCGATGCTGCGCATACTATTCCTGTTAAGACAACCATCAGCGGATCGGACTGGCATACGGTTGAAGGGCAGGTGCTGACTGCTGCGAAGTTCACAGATATCAATACTTTTGATCAACCGGGTAATATCCGGCCGGTACCATTCAGTCATGCTAGAAAAGAAGGAGATCAATTGGTGGCCAACCTGCCGCCTTTATCGGTTGTGGTACTGACATTGAAATAACTGATCTTTATTTTCAATAGCCATTTAAAACTTATACGAATGAAACTACGATTGTCATTTTATCTCTTCATTGGATTGCTGGCTGCAACGGTTACAGCCTGCAAAAATCACGAACAAAAAGCATCAGCCGGTATGGGCATTACAAAAGCAGATTTTGGAGAAGTAGATGGGAAAAAAGTATTCCTGTTTACGCTTACCAATAGTAAAGGAAACCAGGTAAAGATTACCAATTATGGTGGCACCGTTACATCCTGGACCAGTGCCGATAAGCAGGGTAAAAGATCCGATATCGTGCTGGGCTACGATAGCTTAAGCGGTTATCTTGCTCATCCGCCATATTTTGGGGCGCTGATCGGCCGTTATGGAAATCGCATTGCCAATGGCAAGTTCACATTGGATGGCACTACTTATACTTTGGCTACCAACAACGGTAAAAATCACCTGCATGGCGGTAACAAAGGATTTGATAAAGTAGTATGGGATGCTGTTACCGAAAATGATTCAACACCTGCGTTGGTGTTGAGTTATGTAAGCAAGGACGGCGAAGAAGGATATCCCGGTACATTGCGTGTAAAAGTGCGCTATCATTATACGAACGATGATGCGTTGGAAATCGAATATTGGGCTGAGACCGATAAAGCCACTCCGGTGAATCTTACCAACCATTCTTATTTTAATTTAACAGGAGATGTGAGCAATACCATACTGGACCATCGTTTATGGGTTGATGCCGATCATTATACGCCGGTAGATACCACGTTGATACCTACAGGCGAGATCAAAGCAGTGAAAGGAACGCCATTCGATTTTACACAGGCAGAAAAGATAGGCGCCCGTATTGCTTCGGTACCTGGTGGCTATGACCATAATTTTGTGCTGAATAAGAAAGATACGGCTATATCATTGGCGGCAGTTTTATCCGATTCAACCAGCGGCAGGAAGCTGGAAGTCTTTACCACCGAACCGGGATTGCAATTTTATTCCGGTAACTTCCTTGATGGTACATTGAAAACTTCAGCAGGAAAAGCCATCAACCAGCATACAGGACTTTGTTTGGAAACACAACACTTCCCCGATTCACCCAATGAACCTGCTTTCTCCAGCACCATTCTGATGCCTGGCAAGCAATATCATTCATTGACACGATATAAACTGAGTCTTCAATAAACAGATCAATCCAGGAAGTCGCCGAGGTCTCTGCGTTGTTTCTTGGTGGGGCGGCCAATCTTACTCAAACGTTTACCCGTTTGATAGGTGGCCGCTTCATATTTTATACGGTCGATCTCTTCGGCAGGCGTGAGGTCGATATAATATTGAATGGCTTCGCTGTATTGAACCCTGTGGTCGAGCAGGCCGGTAACTTTGATCACCCATTTGCGCGACTCGGCCTTGACTTCATATTCTTCCCCCAGGTTCACGGTTTTAGATGCTTTGATAGCAGTTCCCTGGCATTTTACTTTCCCTTTATCGCAGGCATCGGCCGCCTGGCTGCGCGTTTTGAACAAACGGATGGCCCAGAGATATTTATCTACCCTTAACTTTTCTTTAGCGGTTGCCATCATTACGATTTATTGCATCTCTCCGTAGTACTGGTGAAAATAAGGGATGGTTTCAATGCCTTTATAGAAATTGAACACATCGAATTTCTCATTCGGACTGTGCAGGTTATCGCTGTCGAGACCAAATCCCATGAATACGATCTTGATGCCCAGTTCTTTTTCAAAGAGCGCACAAATGGGAATGCTGCCGCCGCCGCGAACCGGTATGGGCTCTTTACCAAAAGTGGTTTGAATGGCTTTTGCCGCCGCTTTGTATGCATTGGAATCGATGGGCGTCATATAAGGTTCGCCGCCATGATGTTCTTCGGCTTTCACCGTAACGCCTGCAGGAGCGATGCGCTTGAAATAATTCAATAATTTCTCTGTGATTTTCTCAGACGACTGGTTGGGAACGAGGCGGCAAGATATTTTGGCATAAGCTTTTGAAGGTAGCACCGTTTTGGCTCCTTCGCCGGTATAACCGCCCCAGATGCCATTCAGTTCCAGTGTAGGACGGATACCCGTTCTTTCATTCGTCGTATATCCTTTTTCACCCCACAGACTGTTGATGCCCAGGTCTTTTTTATACGCTTCTTCGCTGAAAGGCGCTTGCGCCATTTTAGCACGCTCTTCGGGAGTAGCCTCTATCACATCGTCGTAAAAACCAGGTATGGTAATGTGGTTGTTTTCATCGTGGCAGGAAGCGATCATCCTGGCCAGCATGGTAATGGGGTTGGCTACAGCGCCGCCATATACACCGCTGTGCAGGTCACGGTTGGGCCCTGTTACTTCCACTTCAATATAACTGAGACCACGCACGCCTATGTCGATGGAAGGCGTTTCCATGCTCAGCATGGAAGTATCGCTGATCAGTATCACATCGGCTTTAAGCAATGCTTTGTTGGCTTTTACAAAAGTGGCCAGGTTGGGACTACCTACTTCTTCTTCGCCTTCAATGAGGAACTTGACATTGCATGGCAGGCTATTGGTTTGCACCATGGTTTCCAGTGCTTTCACGTGCATGTAAAACTGGCCTTTGTCGTCGCAGGAGCCGCGTGCATAGATCTTACCATCTTTGATCAGCGGCTCGAAAGGCCCGCTGTGCCATAGTTCCAGCGGATCGGGCGGCTGCACATCGTAGTGCCCGTATACCAGCACAGTGGGTTTGGCAGGATCGATGTTCTTTTCGGCATACACGATAGGGTGTCCTGCAGTAGTATATATATCAACTTTATCGGCACCGGCTTCCTGTAAGCGCCGCTTCACTGCTTCGGCGCAAGCGATCATATCGCCTTTGTGCTCGCTGCGTGCACTTACACTGGGTATGCGCAATAGATCGAGTAGTTCTTCAAGAAAACGGTCTTTGTGTTTTTCCTGGTACGCTTTCCAAACCTGCATACAATTGGGTTTTAAGATGATGGAATAATGGAGCGCAATTTACGCCAATCGGTGTTTCTGATCGGAAATAAGGTTCTTCATGGTCCATTCTACTTTTTGTTCGAAGGGATGCTGACGCACAGTACAGTCTTGCTTGGTACAGATACTGCAACTGAAGGGCAGGCACCCATCGGTATGCACCATTAATTCGAGTGCATCACCGAATTGTTGTTTGATGAGGGCCGAGAGTGCATCTATTTCGCGGTGCGCTTCGTGTACGTTGAGGTACCAGGGAACGGTAAGATGACAATCCACATGCAAAAGACTGCCGTATTTGATTACGCGCAGGTTGTGCAGGTCGATCCAATTTTCCCGCCTGTGTTCGTTCAGTACACGTATGAAACGGTTCAGCAATTCTATATCCGCTTCATCCATGATCCCCGCCAAAGAACGCCGGAGTATTTTGTAACCATTGTAAATAACAAGGACGCTTAAAAAGAAAGCAATGAGCTTATCGAGCCAGGCAAACCCGGTGAACAGGATCACGAACAGCCCGGCAATGACAGCCAGTGTGGAATAAGTATCTATCTGTAAATGCTTGCCGCTTGCCAGCAGGGCAGGGGAATTGTTTTGCTTTCCTATTTTGATGCAAATGCCGCCTGCTATGAAATTGATTACTGCAGTGCCACCTACCAGCCATAAACCGATGCTCAGCTCCTGTAAAGGACTATGCCGGATAATGTTGAGCACAGTTTCATAAACGATCATGATACCCGCTGCTATGATCAACGCTCCTTCTGCAGCAGCTGAAACGAATTCTGCTTTGCCATGTCCATAAGGATGATCCATATCACGCGGCTTGGCAGCCACATATAAGCTGTAAAGGCCAATGAATCCGGCTATCACGTTTACAATACTTTCCAGCGCGTCGGTTAGTATTGACAGGGATTGAGTGAACTGATACGCGATAATCTTGGCAGCAAACAATACCACACTGAGTATGGTGATCGATAATTGTACGCGATAGTTTTGCTTGGCGGTTTGCATTAACCGATCAGTTCTACTTTGTAATCGATCTTGCAATGTTTGGAGAGCATAGCCGATATACCACAGTATTTTTCGTGTGAGAGCGCTACCGCACGGTTCACTTTATCGATGTCTTCGGCGGGTGCATCACAACGATAGATCATATTAATAAACTTGAATACTTTGGGATGCTCTTCTGTTTGTTCAGCCGAAGTATCTATTTCCAGTTTGGTGAAGTTCACTTTCATTTTACGCAGGATATCTACCACATCCATGCCGCTGCAACCTGCCAGCGATCCCAGTAACATTCTTTTGGGGTTCATGCCGCTTCCCAATCCACCGCTTTCCACTGCTGTGTCTATCCTTACCGTATGCCCCGTATCTGCCGTTGCATCAAAAGCAAGTGCCGACACCCATTTGGTGATCGTTCTCATAAGTATTACACTTTCTGTTTTTATTAAATTTCATTGAGCCATCGAACCATCGATTACATCATTCTTTTCGCAACAAAATCCCAATTCACGAGGTTCCACCAGTTGTTAATATAGTCCGGCCTTTTGTTCTGGTATTTGAGGTAATAAGCGTGCTCCCACACATCTAATCCCAGCAGCGGTGTTCCTTTTACTTCGCTGATGTCCATCAGGGGGTTATCCTGGTTGGGAGTAGAAGTAACCACGAGGTGATGATCGGGTGTTTGCACCAGCCAGGCCCAGCCGCTTCCAAAACGGTTTTTACCTGCATCGGAGAACTGTGTTTTAAATGTTTCGAAAGAACCGAATGAGCGATCGATGGCTGCTGCCAGTTTTCCTTCGGGCTTAGCAGCGGTTCCCGGTCTCATGCATTGCCAGAACAATTCATGGTTATAATGTCCGCCGCCGTTGTTACGCATCTTGGTGGAATATTTAGAAATATGTCGCAAGAGATCTTCCAGTTTCTCGGTGTTGGTATTTACTTTCTCTGCTGCACAGGCTTCTGCCAGGTTCTTGGCATAACCGGCGGCATGCTTGCTGTAATGTATTTCCATGGTCATGGCATCGATAACAGGCTCCAGTGCATTATAGGCATATGGGAGCGCATGTTGAGTGAAAGCACTGTCTGCCAGAAATTCGTTTTCTGCTTTTACCAGTGAAGGAAGAATGGTCATGGATAAACCTGCGGCAACGCCAGCTTGGCCGGTGACTTTAATAAAGTCGCGACGGCTCGATGTATTTTTTTTCATAACGATGATATTAGGTTGAACTTTTTCTATTTCTAAAGTTAGTCCAAAAACGCCTCAACTGCTTAAACAAACGATAATAAAACTCCTGATTAAACAGTTGTGAATCCCGCATGGCTTTGTACGTAAGGAAAATACCCACCGGTATCAGTACCATGGTAGAAAGCCACATGCCCATCAGGGGACTCATTTCGCCGGCCCGCGCAAATTTTTCACCAAACTGGTTGAGCAGGTGAAAACTTACAAAGAAGATCACCGCAAATACCAGCGGCGTGCCCAGCCCCCCCTTTCGTATGATGGAACCCAACGGCGCACCAATCAGGAACAATACCAGGCAGGCAACGGACAGTGTGAATTTCCGGTGCCATTCTATTTTATGGAATTGAAGTGAAAGGTAACGCTGGGTATAATCGTTCGCCAATACATTGACATTGCCTTTGAGCGTGCCGATCTGGCTACCGGCATTTTGCAACACAGAAAATGCCAGCGAATCGGGCAGCAGGCTGTTGAATGTTTTCGCTTTTCGGTCGATCCTCGAACTGTCTATCCTTGCCCAGCCGGTGTCTTCGTATTTGGTGAAGCGCAGATAGGGCGAGACCTCGTAGAGGGTCCTTCTTCTGTAAAAAGTATCGATGTTATGCAGGGAATCGATCACGCCATTCAATTGCCGGATACTGAGCATTTTTGGGTCATAAAAAGCGCTGTCGCCACTCTTGTTCATCTGGAAGCTTTTGAGGTCGAACATCTTTTTATATTCTTTGAACCCCATTCTGATGAATTCGGTGTTGGTAGTGCCGCGTTGTCCCTTTTCCTGGTAACGCCAGCCATTGCGCAAAATGAATTCCAGGAAGCGCTTGTCTTTCGTTACGCGCATGACGCCGCTTTCGGCGATCAGCATATGATCCTGCAGGCCACCGAGACTTCTTTCAAATATCACCACATCATGGATGATGCTGTCGTTCTTTTCTTTCTTACCCAGTTTGATCACGTATCCATCGATCTTATCATAAAAAATCCCTTCTTTGATATCGATGGCCGGTTTGGAAACGATGATATCGTATTTGAGCGCTGATAGTTTCAGTTGTGTTACCGGGATGATATTATTGGCGAATAAAAAAGCAATGCCGCTGATGAAAATGGTGATGATGATCAGCGGGCGCATGAAGCGCAGGAGCGGGATACCGGATGCTTTGATGGCCACCAATTCGAATGATTCGCCCAGGTTGCCGAATGTCATGATGGAAGAAAAAAGCAGGGCCAGCGGCAAAGCCAGCGGAACCCAGAAAAGCGCCACCAGGCCGATCAGTTTCATCACTGTAAATAAATCGAGTCCTTTTCCTACGAGGTCGTCGATATACAGCCAGAAAAACTGCATGGTCAGCACAAAAAGCGAGATAGTGAAAGCGGCAATAAAAGGACCAACAAAAGAACGGATGATGAGTATGTCGAGCTTTTTAAACAAATCCAGCCGGAGTTTATTCGTTAAGGATTACAAAAATAGTGCATTCACCAAAGGAAAGAGATGATCAACGCAATGACACGTCAATTTAACGAAATAAAAATCCAGCTCATGTACCGTTGTGGGATGGATGGTATGATAACGGGTGGGTACTCCTTAGGCACCCAGGCGGTGAAACAGTTCTTTCACCTGGTAGCCCCATAACTGGCTCTGGTCTTTGATCTCTGCTTTTTCAGCAAAATCCTTGATCAGGAGTATGGTCTGGTTTGAAATCTCGGTCTTCTCGATCCTGAATTCGAAATATTCGGTTTTATCAGTATGCTGCCAGTGGAAACGGATAAATTTGTCTTGCTCCAGGTCCAGCACATCTGCCTTATCGGGCGTGCCGCCATTCCATGAAAAACTGTATACATTTTCCCATTCATCTACTTTATCTGCAAACCACTCCTGCAAACCGGCAGGCGTAGCTAAAAACTCATACAATATTGTTGGTGAACACCTGACGGGGAATTCCAAAGTAAATAGTTGCTTCTTGCTCATTACATTCGCTTTATACCTAGCTTGATCGCAGGTCTGCAATAATATTAAATAATCAACACCGTCCAAATGTTTTTTTGGCCGACGGTGACCCGCAATGGGTCAAAAAAATACCCTATTTGACAAATGAAGTATAAATCATTGTGCTTCAGGTTATTGCAATGAATATTTTTTTTGACCGCATCGAAAAAATACTTAAATTGCTTTAGATAGGTGACGCAAGGAGTCCCGCAGCGTGTCTGCGGTTTATAATGGACATTTTCCGCTATACAAAATCAACCTTCTACCATACAACCCTAAACTTGCTTTTTTATGAGCATGCGTCAGCTAAAAATCACGAAATCCATCACCAATCGTGAGTCCCAGAGCCTGGAGAAATATTTACAGGAGATAGGGAAGGTTGATCTGATCAGTCCTGAAGAAGAAGTGCAACTGGCTATGCGTATCCGCCATGGAGATCAGCGGGCGCTGGACCGCCTGGTAAAATCGAATCTGCGTTTTGTGGTATCGGTTGCCAAGCAATACCAGAACCAGGGGCTCACTTTACCTGATCTCATCAACGAAGGCAACCTGGGACTTATCAAAGCGGCGCTTCGTTTTGATGAGACAAGGGGTTTCAAATTCATTTCTTATGCGGTATGGTGGATCAGGCAAAGCATATTGCAGGCATTGGCCGAGCAGAGCCGTATCGTGCGGTTGCCTTTGAACAAAGTAGGGCTCACCAACCGTATCAGCAAAGCATATCAGCAGTTGGAACAGGAATACGAACGCGAGCCCACGCCGCAGGAACTGGCCGACATGCTGGAGATCAGCCAGGAAGAAGTGGCCGCCACCATGAGTGTGGGCTTCCGGCATGTGAGCATGGATACCCCGCTTTCCGAAGGGGAAGATGGCACGCTGATAGACGTGATGGAAAATCCCAATGCAGAGAAAACAGATGAAAAACTGGTGCACCACGAATCCCTGCGGATGGAGATTGAAAGGAGCCTGAAAACCCTTACCGAAAGGCAGAAAGATGTGGTCTGCTTTTTCTTTGGCATTGGGGTAGACCACCCGTTGAGCCTGGAAGATATTGGCGAGCGGTTCAACCTTACCCGGGAAAGGGTTCGGCAGATCAAGGACAAAGCCATTACCAAGCTGCGCAGTACCAGCCGCTGCAAGCATTTAAAGGTATACCTGGGATAAACCCGATTCGTACTATATTTGCACCTCTTTTCAAGATGAACCTGATTGGTTCATTTTTTATTTGTGAAAGATTGAAACCAGCGTACCATGTTCAATTCACTCAGTGAAAAACTCGAATCGGCGTTTAAGAACCTCCGCGGCGAAGCGCGCATCAACGACCTGAATGTTGCCAATACTGTCAAAGACATCCGCAGGGCACTCATCGATGCCGATGTGAATTTCAAGATAGCCAAGGAATTCACCGATAGGGTGAAGGAAAAAGCGGTAGGAGAAAAAGTGATCAATGCCATCAGCCCCGGGCAGTTGATGGTGAAGATCGTGAAAGACGAACTCGCCGAGCTCATGGGCGGCACCGAAGCGCAGTTCAACATCACAGGCAATCCTGCCATCATACTCATCGCCGGGCTACAGGGTAGTGGTAAAACCACTTTCGCCGGTAAACTGGCCAATTACCTCAAAACAAAAAAAGGTAAATCACCCTTGCTGGTAGCGGCCGATATCTATCGTCCCGCGGCGATAGACCAGTTGACCGTGCTGGCAGAACAAGTGGGTGTGGATATTTACAGCGAACGGGAAAACAAAGATGCCGTAGCGATTGCCCAAAATGCCATCAAAGAAGCGAAAGCTAAAAATAAGAATGTGATCATCATCGATACGGCGGGGCGACTGGCCATCGATGAAGCGATGATGACCGAAGTGGCCAATATCAAACAGGCGGTGAATCCTGCCGAGATATTGTTTGTAGTGGATTCCATGACCGGACAAGACGCGGTAAACACAGCCAAAGCTTTCAATGACCGGCTCGATTTCAGCGGTGTGGTGCTTACCAAGCTCGATGGTGATACACGCGGTGGTGCGGCTTTATCTATCAAGTACACGGTGAACAAGCCCATCAAGTTTGTGAGCAGTGGTGAGAAGATGGATACACTGGATGTGTTCTATCCTGAAAGGATGGCACAACGTATCCTGGGCATGGGTGATATTACTACGCTGGTAGAAAAAGCCCAGGCGCAGTACGATGAAGCGGAGGCTAAAAAACTGGAGAAAAAGATCCGCAAGAACCAGTTCGATTTTCAGGATTTTCTCGACCAGCTTGCACAGATCAAAAAAATGGGTAATCTGAAAGACCTGATGGGTATGATTCCCGGTGTGGGCAAGGCCATCAAAGATGTAGATATCAACGACGATGCTTTCAAAGGCATCGAAGCCATGATACAGTCCATGACCCCATTCGAAAGGTCCAATCCCGATGCAATGACCCCATCCCGCAGGGAAAGGATCGCCAAAGGCAGTGGCAAGAGTATCCAGGAACTAAATGCTTTTATGAAGCAGTTTGAGCAGATGAAACAGATGATGAAAATGATGAATAACATGCCCATGGGAGGCAGGTTCCCTGGCATGAAGCGGTAGTTTTTACAGAATCATAACAAGTTTGGTAGACTAGTACTTTGATTTTTTAAGATTTTGGGCTAATTTCGCGGTCTGATTTGTTAACTAATTTCTTAACGCCTTTAAATTTCTATTTAACATGGCAGTCAAAATGAGACTACAACGCCACGGCAGCAAAAAACGGCCCTTCTACTTCATTGTAGTTGCCGATGCACGTGCGCCAAGAGACGGTAAGTTCATCCAAAAGATCGGAACTTACAACCCGCTTACTGTACCCGCTACCATCCAGCTCGATCGTCAGAAAGCACTGGAATGGCTGCACAAGGGAGCTCAGCCCACCGATACAGTTCGCCGTATCCTCTCTTTCAAGGGAGTATTGTACCTGAAACACCTGCTGAGAGGTGTGAAACTGGGACTGTTTGATGATGCTACTGCAATGACCAAATTCCAGGCATGGCATAGTGAGCACGAAGCAAACATCACCCGTCGTAACGAAGAGCACAGAAAAGCCCAGAGAGCCCGTAAAGCTTACACACCCGTAGTAAGGAAGGTGGAAAGCAAACAGGAAGAAGCTTCTGAAGGAACTGCTGAAGCTTAATGGGATGAAACCATAGTTGCAAAGCCCCGACATTGTTGGGGCTTTGTTTTTATTTTTACTGTATGAATGATTATATCCATATTGGTAAGATCGTAGCCAGTTTTGGTTTGAAAGGAGAAGTGATACTCAAGCATGCATTGGGTAAGAAGACCACTTTCGCAGGACTGGAAGCCATCTTCGTTGAAGAGGTGAAAGGCGCTTACCTGCCCTATTTCATCGAATCTTCAAAAGCGAAAGATCATTCCGAAACCTATATCAAACTGGAGGGCGTTCATACCAAAGAAGCCGCCAACCGGCTTGCTACACGCAATGTATGGCTGCCCGAAGCCGATTTCCGCAAGCTGGCCGGCAAATCTGCCCCCATTTCATTGCTGGGCTTTGAACTCATTACCGACGAAGCCGAGCACCTGGGTCCCATTGAAGAAGTGATAGAGCAGCCGCACCAGGTGTTGTTGCGCATCAGCCTCAACGGCAATGAAGCATTGATACCCTTACATGCTGAAACATTGGACAGCATTGATCATGCACGAAAAGAAGTGCATGTTACACTGCCGGACGGACTGCTGGATATTTACCGCTGACCCTTTTGAAATCTCTCTAACTTAGTAGGCGTATGGCAGAACAGCAGCGTTATATTGCCCATTTCGATCTCGATTCCTTTTTTGTGAGTGTTGAATTGCTGCAGCAGCCCGCCCTGAAAGGCAAAGCAGTGATCGTGGGTGGTACACCTGAAAGAGGAGTTGTGACTTCCTGCAGTTACGAAGCACGGAAATTCGGCGTACGCAGCGCTATGTCTATGAGCAGGGCTATGAAGCTTTGTCCGCATGCTGTTGTACTCCGCGGCACACATGCAGAATACCGCCGCTATTCCCAATGGGTGACCGATATCATTGCCGCCAAAGCCCCTTTGTTTGAAAAAGCGTCCATCGATGAATTTTATATCGATCTCACAGGTATGGACCGCTTCTTCGATCCGTATCAATGGACCATTGACCTGCGGCAGGAGATCATCGATAAAACCCAATTACCCATTTCATTTGGTTTGGCTGCGAATAAAATGGTAGCCAAGATTGCTACCGATGAAGCCAAGCCCAATGGGTATCTTTTTGTACAACCCGGTAAAGAAAAAGACTTCCTGGCTCCGTTGCCGGTGAACAAATTCCCCGGAGTGGGAGAACAAACTTTCCTGCTGCTCAAGGCAATGGGCATACATACCATACGTGACCTGAGTGAGACACCTGTTGCAGTACTCGAGAAAAAACTAGGTAAGACCGGTTCCGACCTCTGGAAAAAATCGCAGGGCATCCATAACAGCCAGGTACATGCTTATCATGAAGCAAAATCGATATCGAGTGAAAACACGTTCCATGAAAATACAGCCGACACGGATTTCTTATTGAGTGAATTGGTGAGGCTCACAGAAAGAGTGGCCTTTGAATTACGAAGAGATGAAAAGCTGGCTGGATGCATCGCCGTCAAGATCCGTTATCCCGATTTTGAGACCACATCAAAACAAACAACCATTTCCCGTACGCTGCGTGATGATGAACTGATACCACAGGCCATTGAACTCTTCCATCAATTATACCGCAAAGGACAGTCCGTTCGCTTGCTGGGCGTGCGGTTGAGTGAGCTCACCAACCATGCTGTCCAGGGCAGCCTTTTTGATGATGCTGAAAGAAAAAACAAGCTGTATAAAGCCATCGACGAGGTAAAGAATAAATTCGGGAAAACCGCCCTGAAAAAGGCCAGAACCCTTAAAAAAGCAAAGGAGTAAGAATATTTTTTAAAATAAGTCTACCAGTTTTGTAGGAAATAAGTATTTTCGTGATCCAAAAAATAATCACCATGAGTTTACGTTTAGGGGACCTGGCGCCCAACTTCAAAGCCGTAACCACGGCTGGCAATATCGATTTTCACGAGTATTTAGGCAATGGATGGGGTATTCTTTTTTCCCACCCTGCCGATTATACACCGGTTTGCACCACTGAATTGGGCAAAACGGCTCTTTTACAGGAAGAGTTTGCCAAACGCAATGTGAAAGTGCTGGCGCTGAGTGTTGACCCGCTCGATAAACACAATGGATGGGTGAATGATATCAACGAAACGCAGCACGTTACTGTTGGTTTCCCCATCATTGCCGATGAAGATAAATCCATTGCCAATGCTTATGGCATGATCCATCCCAATGCATCAGAAACATTTACCGTTCGCTCCCTGTTTGTGATCGGTCCGGATAAAAAAATCAAACTTACCCTTACTTATCCCGCATCAACCGGAAGGAATTTCCACGAAGTATTGCGTGTGATCGACTCTTTGCAACTGACAGCCAATTACAGTGTGGCTACGCCTGCCGACTGGAAAGAAGGGGAAGATGTGATCGTGGTTACCTCTATCAGCACAGCAGATGCGATCCAGAAATTTCCCAAAGGCGTGAAAGAGGTGAAGCCTTACCTGCGTTATACGCCACAGCCTAATAAATAAGTATAAGCAAGCAATCGATATTTTGTTCTCAGCCTGAGGCCCTGGTAATTTGATTACCGGGGCTTTTTTTTGATTAACTTTCACCAAACTATATCATCCATGAGAAAGCTGCTACTTTTCTTTTTTATGAGTTGCATGGCCGGTAACCTGCTGGCGCAACGCACCATCATCCATTGCGGACAACTGGTAGATGTTCAGCACCTGCAATTGCTGAAAGAAATGACCATCATTACAGAAGGCAATAAAATTGCTGAAGTGCAGAAAGGTTATGCAAATGCCGGCCCTGCCGATAAACTGATCGATCTGAAGAACAGAACGGTGATGCCCGGATTGATTGATATGCATGTGCACCTGGAATCGGAAACGAGTCCCAATAGGTACATGGAAACCTTCACTTACAACCCGGCAGACTATGCATTCCAGTCGGTGGTGTTTGCAGGCAAAACCCTGATGGCCGGGTTTACCACCGTTCGCGACCTGGGTGGATCGGGCGTGAATATTTCATTGCGCAATGCCATCAATAAAGGATTGATCGTGGGCCCACGTGTATATACTGCGGGCAAAGCTATTGCCACTACAGGCGGACATGCAGATCCTACCAACGGTTACCGCAGAGACCTGATGGGTGATCCCGGTCCGGCTGCCGGCGTAATCAACGGCGCCGATGATGCTATGAAAGCTGTTCGCCAGCGGTACAAAGAAGGAAGCGATGTGATCAAGATCACTGCATCGGGCGGCGTGCTGAGTGTGGCCAAAAGTGGTGAGAACCCACAGTTCACAGATGCAGAACTGAAAGCCATTGTAGAAACGGCAAAAGACTATGGTTTTAAAGTGGCGGCGCATTGTCACGGTGCAGAAGCCATGAAACGCGCCATACGTGCAGGCGTGAACTCTATTGAACATGGCACTTATATGGATGATGAAGCGATGGAACTGATGAAGAAAATGGGTACCTATTATGTACCCACCATCATTGCAGGAAAATCTGTTGCCGATTCGGCTAAAAAGCCCGGCTATTTTCCGGAGTTGGTTGCCCCCAAGGCATTGGCCATCGGACCTAAAGTGCAGAACACATTTGCCAAAGCATACAAGACAGGCGTAAAGATCGCGTTTGGTACAGATGCCGGTGTTTATGCCCACGGCAAGAACTGGATGGAATTTGTGTACATGAATGAAGCAGGCATGCCTGCGTTGGAAACCATCCGCGCTGCAACGCTTTCTGCTGCCGACCTCCTGGGCGATGATCGCCTGGGCGTGATTGAGAAAGGAAAGCTGGCCGATATTGTTGCCATCGATGGTGATCCGGTAAAAGACATCCGGTCTATGGAGAAAGTGAAATTTGTAATGAAGAATGGTGTTGTATACAAGCAGGATTGATCAGGAACTCCACTTGCGTAATTGCTGCAGCAATGCGCGGAGTTCTTTGGGCAATTCGGCTTCCAGTTCAAAACGTTCTCCGTTGAGATCAAAGCTCAACCGGTGGGAATGCAATGCCAGTCGTGACAACAAAGGCCTTTCTTCTTCCGCGGCTTTAGAAAGTTTGAATTTCTTTTTAAGGGCTGATAGCAGAACAGGCTGCGCGTCGCCATAGAGATCGTCGCACACAATGGGGTGCCCTATGTGCTGCATGTGCAGCCTGATCTGGTGCGTACGCCCGGTATGGATACGGAACTGCATCCAACTGTATAAGCGAAACGATTCCAGCACTTCATAATCGGTCAGGGAGGCTTTGCCTTTTACATGCGTGATCATTTTGCCGGTCTTGCCGGGATGTTCCATGATGGAAGCGTCAACACTGTCTTGTTTGTTAAAGGGAATGCCCTGCACGAGGCCCAGGTAATATTTTTCTACTTCACGTCCTTCGAACGACTGCGATAATTGTTTGTGCGTGGCTTCATCTTTTGCAAATACAATGATGCCGCTCGTGTCTTTATCGAGGCGGTGAACAGTGTAAATTTCGCCGTACCTGTCTTTCAGTAATTGCTTCAAAGAGAGTTCCTGTCCCAAACGATCGGGGATACTCAGCAGCCCCGCAGGTTTGTTTACTGCAACAAAATATTCGTTCTCGAAAATAATTTCCGGCCTCATGGAGATGATAGTTGTTAGTTGGCAGTTGTTAGAGGATAACGATCTTTTCTAGACAGTTTTTTTAATGAAAGAGTTGTTGAGGAATTTCAACAGTCTCACTTCTTTTTCGTTGAGATAGCGCCATTTGCCGCGATCTACATTTTTCTTGGTGAGATTAGCGAACATCACGCGATCCAATCCTTTTACATCGTACCCCAGGTGCTCAAAAATGCGGCGCACGATACGGTTGCGGCCGCTGTGTATTTCAATACCTACAATATTTTTGCTTTTTGTATCGGCATAACCAACTGCATCGGCCGATACAAAACCGTCTTCCAGCGTCACGCCCGATAAAATGGTGTCCAGGTCTTTTTTGGTAACAGGTTTATCGAGCGTTACTTCGTATATTTTTTTAACTTCAAAAGAAGGGTGGGTGAGTTTTTGCGCTAACTCGCCGTCGTTGGTAAGCAGCAGTACGCCTGTTGTGTTTCTGTCGAGACGACCCACCGGATATATGCGTTCTGTGGTAGCGCTTTTAACAAGCTCCAGCACCGTTTTCCTGCCTTGCGGATCGTTCGAGGTAGTGATATAGTCTTTTGGTTTGTTGAGCAAAACATAAACGGCATTTTTTTGCAGGAAAACCTGCTTGCCTTTTACCACCACTTTATCTTTTGCAGAAACCTTATATCCCGGTTCAAATATTTTATCCCCATTCACCACTACTTTCCCTTCTTTCACCAGTTCTGCTGCTTCTCTTCTTCCGCAAACGCCTGCGTGTGCGATGAATTTATTCAGCGGCATGATGTCTGATGATTGACTGGGAAGTTTCTGATTGCTGATTGCTGATTGCTGATTGTCAGCATGCTGACGGCTGGCAGTTGATTTGGGCTCTTTTTTTTGACTTTTAATTGCTGACTTTTGGCTTTTAATTCCCTTTTCTTCACTCACTCCACGCATCTTATCCAGCTTCTTTTTACGGAACTCTTCGCCTGCAACCCTGGCTTCAGCTTTGATCTTTTTCTTTTCCTGGCGGATGGATTCCTTGATAGCACTGCCTTTCTTTTTATTGGCAAATTTGCTGAAGTTGTCGGTACGTTTTTTTTGCATTTGTATTGATTTGCTGTTTTACAACAGGTCCCTCGGCTCGCTTTGCTCGCTTGGGATGACGGGTATGTTTATTTATCCTTTATTGGCCAATTGTCCGCAAGCCGCGTCTATGTCCCTGCCACGACTCCTTCTCAACCGGGCATTCACATGATTGGCTTCCAGTATGTTCATAAAACGCTGGATATCGTCTTCATCGGGCTTCGTGAATTTAAAAGCATCGATGGTATTGTATTCGATGATATTGACCAGGTCGGCAGGAATCTGCCTGAATACTTTCACCAGTTCTTCTGCATCCTGCTTGCTGTCGTTCAGGTCTTTGAAAAGAATATATTCCAGCGTGATCTCATTTCCCGTTTGTTTGTAGAAATAATTCAGGGCTTCGATCAACGCTTTGATATTGTTCGATTCGTTGATGGGCATGATCTCGTTCCGCTTGGCATCATTGGCTGCATGGAGCGATAAAGCCAGTTTGAAACGCACCTGGTCATCACCCAATTTTTTGATCTGCTTGGCAACACCGGCAGTGGAAACCGTAATGCGCCGCGGACTCATGAACAATCCATCTTCCGCTGAAATGCGCTCTATGGCTTTCATTACATTGGAATAGTTGAGCAAAGGCTCGCCCATACCCATGAAAACAATATTGCTCAGCTTCTGGTTATAAGCTTGCAGACTTTGCTGGTTGATGAGCACCACCTGGTCGTATATCTCGTCGAAGTGCAGATTGCGCTTACGTTCGATATATCCGGTGGCACAGAACTTACAACTGAGACTGCAACCGATCTGCGACGATACGCAGGCTGTTTTACGGTCTTCGGTAGGTATCAGCACACCTTCTATCAAATGCCCTTCTACGGTTTTGAAGCGACTTTTAACAGTACCGTCGTTACTGAACTGGGTGGCATCCACCTGCAGGGCAGGCAATGAGAAATCCTGTGCCAGCTTTGCGCGCAGGTCCTTACTCAGGTTGGTCATTTCCTCAAAGCTATGCGCGTGCTTCTGCCAGAGCCATTCGTGCACTTGTTTGACACGGAATTTCTTTTCGCCTATCTGTTCAAAATAAGCTGTCAGTCCATCCAAACCCAGGTGCCTGATATTCTCCCGCTGTGTATCCATCCTGCAAAGATACCGCTACATATTCTATCTTGCGCATCAATGAAACATAAGACCCTTTGATATGCAAACCTGTTATGTAATAGATGCGGTAAGAACACCCATTGGCCGTTATGGCGGAAGATTGAGTGCCACCAGGCCCGATGACCTCCTGGCACTGGTGATCACCGCCCTGATCAACCGTAATCCCGGTATAGATGTTTCCAGGATAGAAGATGTGATTGCCGGCGCTGCCAACCAGGCGGGTGAAGACAACCGCGATGTGGCGCGTATGGCTGCGTTGCTGGCGGGCTTGCCCATCAGCGTAGCTGGCAATACTGTTAACAGGCTTTGTGCCAGCGGGTTGCAGGCCATCATGGATGCATCCAGGGCCATCATGTGCAATGAAGGGATGTTGTATATCGCAGGAGGCGCGGAAAGTATGACGCGCGCGCCTTTTGTAACCGCTAAGAGCGATGGGGCCTGGAGCCGTAAAACAGAAACTTATGATACTACCATCGGCTGGCGCTTTACCAATAAGAAGCTAACCGAAATGTATCATCCTTACAGTATGGGCGAGACCGCAGAGAATGTGGCCCGCGAATGGGAGATCAGCAGGGAAGAGCAGGACCTTTTTGCGCTGGCTTCGCAGGAAAAATATGCGGCGGCACTGGCCGCAGGTAAATGGGATGATGAGATCGTGGCGGTAGAAATGGTGAACGATAATATGGTGAACTGGTTCGTGCAGGATGAGCATCCCAGGCAAACCTCATTGGAGAAACTGGCGGGATTGCGTCCGGCTTTCGCGAAGGACGGAACCGTTACGGCAGGCAATTCATCGGGCATCAACGATGGCGCCGCTGCGGTGTTACTGGCCAGCGAAGAAGCAGTGAAAGTATTCAACCTCACACCGCTGGCGCGTGTGGTAAGCATGGGTGTTGCAGGCGTGCATCCCGGCATCATGGGTATTGGGCCCGTACCGGCGTCGGAGAAAGCGTTACAGCGGGCGGGACTTACTGTGAAGGACCTCGATCTTATAGAACTCAATGAAGCCTTCGCTTCACAAAGTATTGCCTGTATGCGTGAACTGGAATTCGATCATACCAAAGTGAATGTAAATGGTGGTGCTATTGCGCTTGGTCACCCGCTGGGATGCAGCGGGGCACGTATTTCCGCTACTTTATTACACGAGATGCACCGGAGAGAATTGAAATACGGGCTCGCTACCATGTGCGTAGGTGTAGGGCAGGGGGCCGCTGTTGTATATGAAGGCTTGTAATTAGATTATTGATAATAAGTAGGGTCTAAATGAAAAAGCCCGTCGGCTTTTTGCCAGTACCAGAATTTTTTGCGGTAAACGATGTATTTCCCGCGGGCGCTTTTCGAAACATACCCTTCGGGCACATACAGCACTTTCGGTGGGATCATCTTGTACCGGTACACCAGGTTCTTTTTTTGTGCAGGCGTAAAAGACCTTGCCAAGCCGGAGAGATGCACTTTGGCTGCGATATCAGAAGGAAGTTTGTCTTTCGCGGTAACAATATTGCCCGATCCGTCTATCACGATCATGGGACTGCCCATGATCGCCGGGTTGATGACTGCAGGGGAATCTGCTGAAGCAGGAGGCACTGTTGCATTGGGTGGAGCTGGTTTGCCAGGCAATGTAGTTGTGGGTGGCGGCACTTTGTTTTTGGAAGGAACGGTTTTCCGGTTACACGCAGCAACCAGCACAACGAAACATAAAGTAATGACCGGAATTCTCATGGTATCAGGAATTGACTACCCAATCCACCGAATATTGTGCCAAAGTTTAGAAGGAACGGCCGGCCAACGCTGATTGGGGGATGGTTTGCTGTTGCCCGTCGCTCAATTGACGAACCACGCAAGTACCTGTTTCCAGTTCTTTGCTGCCAATGATCACTGCAAAAGGGATATGCTTTTTCTCAGCATATTTAAATTGCTTATCGAATTTGCTGTTTTCATGATACAACTCAGCCGCAATACCTTTTTCCCTCAATTGCTGCATCAATACAAACGCCGCTTTGCTCTCTGCATCGCCCAAATTAAAAAATAACACACGGGTACCTGCCTGAACTGCATCGGGAAACAGTTGCAATTCTTCTATCACATCATAAATCCGGTCAACCCCGAAACTGATGCCCACCCCTGGAACATTGGGTACACCGAACAAGCCGGTGAGATCATCGTAGCGGCCACCGCCACCAATACTGCCCATTTGCACATCCAGTGCCTTCACTTCGAAAATGATACCCGTATAGTAGTTGAGGCCGCGGGCCAGGGTGAAATCTGTTGTGAGTGGTGAATTATTGTTTGTTAGTTGTGAAAAGGAGAGCAGGTATTCGATTTCTTCAATTCCTTTTTGTCCCGTTGTGTTGTTGCCCAGCAGCGAACGCAGTTGATTTATTTTACCGGCATTGTCGCCTTCTATGTTCAGGTAGGTTTCGATGGTTGCTACCTGTTGGGTATTCAATCCGCGCTGGATCAATTCTTCCTTCACTTTTTCAATACCAATTTTATCCAGCTTGTCAATCGCAATGGTGATATCGGTCATTTTATCGGCCCCGCCGCATATTTCGGCTAATGCGGCCAGTATTTTGCGGCTGTTGATGCGTATCTCAACACGTACGCCCAATTGCGCAAAAACAGTAGCGTAGATATTGGCCAATTCTACTTCATTCAACAGGCTGTAACTGCCTACCACATCCGCATCGCACTGGTAGAACTCGCGGTACCGGCCCTTTTGCGGCCTGTCGGCACGCCATACCGGCTGTACCTGGTATCGTTTGAAAGGCATGGTCAGCTGACCATGGTTCATGGCCACATAACGCGCAAAAGGAATAGTAAGGTCATAACGAAGCGCTCTTTCAGTAATGCCCTTTGTGTTTTTTCCCTGCAATACTTTTTCGAAGTCTGCTCTGGCTGCATCGTGCTTGGCGGGATTATCCAGTCCGTTGTTGAGTATTTTGAAAATGAGTTTATCCCCTTCTTCGCCATACTTGCCCATGAGTGTGTCGAGGTTTTCCATAGCAGGCGTTTCCAGTGGCTGGAAGCCATAACGCTCGAATACGGTGCGGATGGTATTGAAAATATACTGGCGCTTGCGAACAACGGCTGCGCTGAAATCCCTGGTGCCTTGAGGTAATCCCGGTTTGCTCATGAAAATAGTATCTGAATATTGTTGAATTAATGAACGGATGCTGGCTCGTATTTATAAATGATCTGCTCACAGGCCTTATCTATCATCCCGAATACTTCGTGGTAATCTTTTTCGGTACCATACCAGGGGTCGGGTACATTCTTCTTTTCGCCGGGATACAATTCATCCAGTAACAGCGATACTTTACCTGGCTGCCAATAGCGACCACTCATACGTTTTACTTCGGCATAATTATCGGCATCCATCACATAGATGCGATCAAAATCATTCATGTCTTCGGCAGCAAACTGCCGGCATTGCTGGGAACTGATGTCTACTCCGTTCAGCTTCGCTACTTTCTGCGAGAGATGATGAGGCGGTTCGCCTACATGGTACCCGGCGGTGCCGGCGCTGTCTATCTGCCAGTGCAAACTCCGTGAATCGGCCTTCTGCTGCAAAATACCTTCTGCGAGCGGACTACGGCAAATATTACCCAGGCATATCATCAGTATCTTCATAGCACAAAGATAATAGGCTGCGGCCAATCTGGCTCTGTGGCAGACAGACATGAGATTATATGCATTATGGAAAATGCTGGCCCCCTGCATCTTAATAATGAAATGCGGGTTTTCGAAAAATGCATGATTTTTTAATGTGTAGCGAATACAATTATTAACTAAATTGCCCGCCCCTGGGTTCAACTTTTTGTTAAATGGAGAACGAGCTGAGAGATAAACGACGTAAAAGTTATACTTTGATGCGTCGTATTTATGACTTTACAATGGCCCTATTGATTCTTGGAATGGCTGTAGTGATGCTGGGGGCGGCTAAATTCAACATTGAGCAATTTTTGGGAATTGATAACACGTTCCGGTATCTCTTCGGCGGGCTCTGCCTGCTGTATGGGGGGTTCCGGTTGTACAGGGGATTCAAGAATGATTATTAGTAGATGAAGAAAGGATTGATATACGCTGGTTGTTTGTTGTTGATGCTGACAGGGGCAGGTTGTAAATCCAGGCCGGGAGCAGATACAAGAGATACCCCCGAACAGGGAACGATCAATATCAGCGTGGATGAAAGTTTTAAACCGGTCATTGAAGAGCAGTTAAGGGTGTATCACGCATCATTCCCTAACACAAAGATCAATGTATCGTACAAGCCAGAAGCAGCTTGTTTCAGGGATTTGCAGTCAGATAGTACGCGGATGATCATTGTAGCAAGGGGATTGACAGAAAAGGAGCAGGCTTATTATGGAGATAAATTGTCATTCAAGCCACAGTTCGCACCACTGGCTTATGATGCAGTAGCTGTGATCATTAACCGTGCATCGGAAGACAGTGTGTTTACGATGGCGAGACTGAAAGATATATTGAGCGGAAAAGAAAAATTAACGGCGGTGATGGATGGAGAGAATGCTACCAGTACCGTGCGTTTTTTACAGGACAGTATTTTGAAGGGCGCCTCTTTTGGTGCGAATGTAGTAGCTGCACAAGGCAGCCAGGCTGTAATAGATCTCGTATCTAAAAGAAGTGATGTGGTAGGTTTTGTTGGACAGAGTTGGGTGGGGGATGGATATGATCCTAAACAGGTGGAATACCTGAAAACGATCAGGCTGGGTTTGGTAGAATGTGTGTTGTGTAAAGAAAGAGATCTTTTCACAAAACCTTCACAGGCCAGCATTACGCATGGCGAATATCCGTTGGCACGCCCCTTGTATTATATACTGAAAGAGAATGCAGCTGGACTCGGAACAGGATTCATGAATTTCATGAGCATGGAAAGAGGACAACTGATTTTCAGAAGAGCGTTCCTGGCGCCGGCTAAAATGGGTTTTGATCAACGGCGCGGAATGATCAAAGAAAGTGATTAACCAATCAATATAAAAGCAAACCAAATGAAGAAGACCGTATCACTGTTGTTTACTGCATTGCTTATTGGGCAGTGTGTGATAGCGCAGTTGGCTGAGGGTATCAAGGACCTCAACTACCAAAAGAACAACACAGCCAGGGACATCCTCAAGAAGCTGTATGACGCCAATCCAAAAGATCCGCAAGCGATTTACTGGTATGGACAATCCCTGGTCTCCCGTAACAGAGACCTTACCAAAGAAGATATTGCAGAGGCAAGGGCTGTTTACCAGAAAGGACTGCAGGATGTTGGAAGTGATCCCTGGCTGGTAGTAGGCGTTGCCCACCTCGACCTGCTGTCTGGTGGAGATATTAATGCTGCCAAACAAAAATTCGAGCAGGCAATTACTGCTTCAACCGAAACAAGGGGTAAGAACAAAGGCAAGCCGAATGCCGCCATCCTGGATGCGATTGGCCGTGCAAATGCCGATGGAGACAGTAAAATAGGCGATCCTGCTTATGCTATAGACAAACTGAAGCAGGCTGCTGCCATTGATCCTAACAATGCAGATATCTACATTAATATAGGTGTCAACTACCAGAAAATGGGTGGTGAGAATGGCGGAGAAGCTGTGAAAGCTTATACAGAAGCCGCTAGCCGCGACCCCAAGAGTCCGTTGGCCAAATTCAGAATAGGAAAGATTTACCAGAGTCAGAATAATAAAGACCTGCTGGAACAATATTATAGCGAAGCCATCGCCATCGATCCTTCTTTCCCGCCGGTATACCTGGCTTTGTACAATTATTATTCCGATAAGGATGTGAACAAAGCAAAAGATTATCTCGATAAGTTCGTGAACACTGCTGATAAGGATCCAAAGAATGAATTCTTTCTTGCTGAATACCTTTTCCGTGCAGGCAGATACAATGAAAGCCTTGCAAAAGAAAAAGAATTGGAAGCTTCTGCCGGCCTGAAAGCTATTCCCCGCCTGAATGTGCAATATGCGTATAACTACGACAGGTTAGGCGATTCATTGCAGGCTAAATCCCGCCTGGAGCAGTTCTTTGCCAATGCACCGCAGTCCGAGATCCAACCTACAGACTATGAGCTGGCTGTGAAAGTATTCTCTAAGTTTCCTGGTAGTGAAGCAACAGCAGTATCATACCTGGAAAAAGCGCTCGCAAATGATACTTCCAAAGAAAATAAGATCAGCTACATGACCCAGGCGGCAGAACTTTTCAGCAAAGCCAAAATGTACAAAGAAGAGCTGGGCTGGTTACAGAAAAAAATGGAGCTGAAAGGCGGAACACCCAGTGAGTTTGATTATTATAAACTCACCAGTACTGCTTATATGGCTAAAGAATACGAGCAAACCATGGCCTTCGCGCAGAAATACATTGCTGCATTCCCCGATAAACCGCAACCTTATTTGTTCAATGTAAATGCTGCCAAAGCGCTGGATAGCACCACTAATCCGGGAGTTGCGCTCACAGCTTTGCAACAGCAGAATACCTTCCTTTACAAAGATTCTGTGGCCAATAAAAAGCGTATCGTTTCAAACTACTATTATATCATGGGTTATTATAATGATAAACTGAAAGATTATCAGAAAGCCCTGGATGTATGCGATACGATCCTGACCCTGATTCCCAATGACCCGGAAATGATGAAGATCAAAGATTATATCAAAGGCAATATGAGTAAGCCCGCACCCACCAAGCCTGGTAATAAACCAACCAGCAGCACGGGTACAGCGGCTACCGGCCACAGAAACAGTGCCGGTTCGCCCAAATAACCAGAAATAATAAAGAAAAAACTCCCCTGAAGCGGGGAGTTTTTCGTTTATATGCCTCACAAGCTTATTTTTGCTTTTCAATCAATGTTTTAACATGAACTGGCTTTTTTTGCTGTCAGATGCCGGCCATTCCAATTCCGCCGCCAATTATTTACCTATCGGGATACAGTTGATTTTCGCTGCCGGTTTTGTGGCCACCATGATCGGTGTTTCTCAGTGGGTGGGACCTAAACGTAAAACAGCAGATAAACTGGAAACTTTCGCCAGTGGTATCGAGAGCCACGGAGATGCCCGTCAGCCTATGGCCATCAAATACTTCCTGGTAGCCATCCTGTTTGTTTTATTTGATGTGGAAGTGATCTTTTTCTACCCTTACGCTGTTATTTTTAAGGAATTAGGCTGGGCTGGTTTCAGTGCAGTGTTGATGTTCGTTGCTTTTTTTATAGTAGGATTCATCTATATCATCAAGAGAGGAGCATTGAAATGGGAAGATTAAGGGGTTGTTGGATGTTAGTTGTCAGTTGTTAGAATGATGGCTAACATTAATGAATTGTCAAATTGTTGAATTGCCAAATTGTCAAATTTAATTATGCGTCCCGTACGATTTAATATTCATCCGAAAGAAGCCATACTGGGCGATGCAGTTGCCGTGGCAGAAGCACCTGAAGGTTATTCAGGAGAAGGATTTTTTACCACCAACCTGAGCAGTGTGGTTGGATTGGCCCGCAAAAATTCATTGTGGCCCCTGCCGTTCGCTACCTCCTGTTGTGGTATTGAATTCATGGCTACCATGGGTTCACATTACGACTTTGCCCGTTTTGGTGCAGAGCGCGTGGGTTTTTCTCCCCGCCAGTGCGACCTGTTAATGGTGATGGGAACCATTGCTAAAAAAATGGGCCCGGTATTGCGCCAGGTATACCTGCAAATGGCTGAACCCCGTTGGGTGATGGCCGTGGGTGCCTGCGCTTCCAGTGGCGGTATATTCGATACATACAGTGTATTACAGGGCATCGACCAGGTGATTCCTGTAGATGTGTATGTGCCCGGATGCCCGCCCCGCCCCGAAGCGATCCTCGACGGATTCATGAAAATACAGGACCTGGTAGGACAGGAAAGTATTCGCAGAAGGAACAGCGAGCAATACAAAGCATTGATGAACGAATACGGAATACAGTAATAGAAATTATGGGATTAAGCAACGAATACATTCAACAACGACTGACGGAAAAGTTCGGCACAGAAACACTGACGTTCGAAGAAAATTACGGCATGCTCAGCTTCGAAGCCCCGAAAGAACAAAACCTGAAAGTATTGCAGTTCCTGTACGATGAACCGGAATTACAGTTCCGCTTCCTGACAGATCTCTGCGCGGTGAACTATCCTGAAGCAAAAGGAAAGGAACTGGCTGTTGTATACCACCTGCATAACCTGGAAGCCAATGTGCGCATACGTTTCAAAGTGTTTACATCTGTAACCACACCCGATGTGTTCACTGCTACCCAGCTCTTTGCTTCTGCCAACTGGATGGAAAGGGAAACCTATGATTTTTTTGGCGTGAACTTCCTTGGGCATCCCAACCTGAAAAGGATATTGAATGTAGATGAGATGGATTATTTCCCGATGAGAAAAGAATATCCGCTGGAAGACCAGACGAGGATCGATAAAGATGATGAGATGTTTGGGAGAGGGTAAATAAATGATGCAATTGCTCAATGAAAATCTTCTAACAACTGACAACTAACAACTATCAACTAAGAAATGCTGTCCAATCAACATATCAAATTACCGGAAGGCTCTATTGAAAAACAGACCACCACGCTCAACGTTGGGCCTACTCACCCGGCTACGCATGGTGTGTTCCAGAATATCATGGAGCTCGATGGCGAGCGGATCGTTTCTACAGAGCAAACGGTAGGTTATATCCACCGTGCATTTGAAAAACTGGCCGAACGCAGGCCGTTGTACCAGATCACACCTATTACAGACAGGTTGAATTATTGCAGCAGTCCCATCAACAACATGGGCTGGCACCTTACCTGTGAAAAATTACTGGGCGTACAAACACCCAAGCGTGTAGACTACCTGCGCGTGATCATCATGGAACTGGCGCGCATTTCCGACCACCTCATCTGTAATTCAATCGTAGGGGTAGATACGGGCGCCTATACCGGCTTCCTCTATGTGATGCAATACCGCGAATTAATTTATGAGATATATGAAGAAGTATGTGGGTCCCGCCTTACTACTAATATTGGGCGTATTGGCGGTTTTGAAAGGAATTTCACAAATACAGCGTTTACGAAACTCGAGAAATTCCTGAAAGAATATCCCAAAGTGCTGAAAGAGTTTGAAAACCTTTTTGCACGCAACCGCATATTCATGGAACGTACCCAGGGTGGTGGCGCCATCAGCGCTGAAAGAGCGTTGAACTATGGGTTCACTGGCCCTAACCTGCGCGCTGCGGGTGTTGATTACGATGTACGCGTACACACACCTTACAGCAGTTACGAAGATTTTGATTTCACCGTTCCGGTAGGAAATACCGGCGATAACTACGACCGCTTCCTGGTGCGCAATGCCGAAATGTGGCAGAGCCTCAGCATCATTGAACAGGCATACCGGAAGATACAGGAATTCAAAGGTGCAGAAGCGGAAGTATACCATGCCAATGTACCCGAATACTATCTTCCTAAAAAAGAAGATGTGTACACCAAAATGGAAGCGCTGATCTGGCATTTCAAGATCATCATGGGAGAAGTGGATATGCCGAAAGGTGAAGTGTACTGTTCTGTGGAGGGAGGGAACGGAGAATTGGGTTATTACCTGATCAGCGATGGCGGCCGTACACCATTCCGCCTGCATTTCAGGAGACCTTGTTTCATTTATTACCAGGCTTATCCTGAACTGATCAAAGACAGTATGCTCAGCGATGCGATCGTTACGATGAGTAGTCTGAATTTGATCGCAGGAGAACTGGATGCATAATATTTTTTGATGCTGACTTTTGAATGTTGAATATGAAGTTTAACGAAGAACAATTAACCGAATTCAACCGACTGGTGGCCCGCTATCCGGAAGGAAAGCAGAAGAGCGCCCTCCTGCCTGTGCTTCACCTGGCGCAGGATAGCTTTGGCGGATGGTTGAGCGCTGAAGCCATGGATTATGTGGCGGAACTGCTGCAACTCAATCCCATTGAAGTGTATGAAGTGGCTACTTTCTACAGCATGTACAACCTTAAACCCGTAGGTAAGTATATGTTTGAAGTATGCCAGACCGGTCCCTGTATGTTGAATGGCAGCGATGATATCATTGCGTATATCGGTGAAAAACTGGGCATCAAACCCGGTGAAACAACCAGCGATGGCTTGTTCACCCTGAAAACGGTGGAATGCCTGGGCGCCTGCGGCTACGCACCGATGATGCAAATGGGTAAAACTTATCGCGAGCATCTTACCAAAGCAAAGGTGGATGCCATTATCGAAGACTGTCGTAAAAACGCAACCATACATAATTAAATGAAAAAGCTGATCACGATATGCGCCTTGTTCATGACGCTTGCCGTTGCTGCGCAAACAGCACAGGAAAAACAAGTGTTGAACAATATCGCTGCACTGAACAAAGCTGTTTTTACAGACCTCGATAAAAGAGACAGTGCAACGTTAGACAGGTTGTTGTCGGAAAAAGTAACCTATGGCCACTCAAGCGGACTCATAGAGAACAAGCAGCAAATGATCCGTCATGCCGTGTCCAGTCCAACTACTTACGGTGATTTCAGGATGGAAAATGCCACTGTTTTTTTCGAAGGCAATACTGCCGTTTCGAGACATGAACTGAAGGCAAAAACATTCGAGAACGGTAAAGAAAGTGTGTTGCACCTGGGTGTGTTGCAAACCTGGATGAGGATTGGAAAATCATGGCGATTGGTGGCCCGCCAGGCTGTTAAGTTACCCTAATGGGATGTTATGTTTAATTGCGAGTTGAAGAAATAAACGGAAATGAGTAAGAAATTATTATTAGAAAAAGCCCATGTAGAAGGCATCCGCTACTACGATGTGTACCGCCGTGAAGGCGGCTACCGCAGTGTAGAGAAAGCGCTTAAAACAATGGGCCCCGAAGCCATTGTGGAAGAGGTGAAGAAGAGCGGTTTGCGCGGACGCGGAGGCGCCGGATTTCCAGCGGGCATGAAATGGAGTTTCATTGCCAAACCCGAAGGCGTTCCCCGCCACCTGGTTTGCAATGCCGATGAAAGCGAGCCGGGTACTTTCAAAGACAGGTACCTGATGGAATTCATTCCGCACCTGCTCATAGAAGGATTGATCGTTTCTTCTTTTGCACTGGGCTCTAATGATACATACATCTATATCCGCGGAGAATACGCCTGGATTGTAGACATACTGGAACAGGCCATTGAAGAAGCAAAACAGAATGGCTTCCTGGGAAAAAATATTTTGGGCACCGGTTTCGATTGCAACATACACGTACAACGCGGAGCCGGCGCTTATATCTGCGGAGAAGAAACCGCATTGATCGAATCACTGGAAGGTAAACGCGGTAATCCCCGCATCAAGCCTCCGTTCCCTGCCGTACAAGGCCTGTGGATGCGCCCTACTGTAGTGAACAATGTGGAAACACTGGCAGCAGTAGTACCCATCATCAATATAGGCGGAGAAGAATATGCGAAGATCGGTGTGGGACGTTCTACCGGCACTAAACTCATCAGCGCCTGTGGAAACATCAATAAACCCGGTGTGTATGAAATAGACATGACGATCTCTGTAGAAGAGTTCATTTATTCAGATGAATATTGCGGTGGTATTCCGAACGGGAAAAAACTCAAAGCCTGTATACCAGGCGGTTCTTCCGTTCCCATTTTGCCCGCTAACCTGTTGTTGAAAACAGCCAAAGGCGAAACCCGTTACATGAACTATGAAAGTTTGGGTGATGGTGGTTTTGCAACCGGTACCATGATGGGATCCGGTGGGTTTATTGTGCTGGATGAAGACCAGTGTGTGGTTCGTCATACTTTGTCGCTCGCAAGATTCTATCGTCATGAAAGCTGTGGTCAGTGTTCACCCTGCCGCGAAGGAACAGGATGGATGGAGAAGATATTGAAGAACATTGAATACGGCCATGGCAAGCTGAGCGATATAGACCTCTTGTGGGATATACAACGCAAGATAGAAGGCAATACCATCTGCCCGCTTGGAGACGCTGCTGCATGGCCGGTAGCTGCTGCCATCAGGCATTTCAGGGATGAATTTGAGTGGCATGTATTGCATCCTGAAGAAGCACAGAAAAGAAATTACGGGTTAGCACATTATGCCGATCCCATTCATGTGCCCGTAACGGCGTAAACATTGAAAAGATCACACAGGCAACTGTGTTTGAAATAAAAGAATATGTCTGAACAACTGTTTAAAGTAACGATAGACAACATCACCATAGAAGTCCCTCCGGGAACTACTATCCTTAATGCTGCGCGCAAGATCGGAGGTGATGTGGCACCGCCGGCTATGTGTTATTACAGCAAGCTGGAAGGAAGTGGTGGCAAATGCCGCACCTGCCTGGTGGAAGTGAGCAAGGGTTCTGAAAAAGATCCCAGGCCTATGCCCAAGCTGGTTGCTTCCTGTCGCACTACTGTGATGGATGGCATGGAAGTGAAGAACATCACCAGCGAACGTGTTGTTGATGCAAGGGCTGGTGTAGTAGAGTTCTTGTTGCTCAATCATCCGCTCGATTGTCCTATCTGCGACCAGGCCGGTGAATGTCACCTGCAGGACCTCAGCTATGAACATGGCAAGGAAGCTACCCGTTACGAGTTCCAGCGCAGAACTTTTACGAAACACGATCTCGGTCCGTATATACAATTGCACATGACGCGTTGCATACTCTGCTACCGTTGTGTGTTTACGGCCGATCAGCTTACCAAAAAACGCGAACATGGTGTGCTCGACAGGGGCGACCATTCAGAGATCGCTACGCTTATTGAAAAAAGCCTCGACAATGATTTCATCGGCAACGTGATCGATGTATGTCCGGTGGGAGCGCTCACAGACAAAACCTTCCGCTTCAAAAACCGCGTATGGTTTCTCAAGGCAATGGATGCGCATCGCGACTGTCCCACCTGTAGCGGTAAAGTAACTCTATGGAACCGCGGCGATGAAGTATATCGTGTTACAGCGCGTAAAGATCAATGGGGAGAAGTGGAAGACTGGATTTGTAATACCTGCCGCTTTGAAAAGAAAAAAACAAGCGATTGGGTAATAGAAGGGCCCAGGCTCATCAACAGGCATTCCGTTATTTCACAAGGACATTATGCAGGTTCGGTAGGAACCGTGAAACCAACGGAAACCTTCAAAGCAGTGAATGATGGAAGGCAGCCCCGCTTGCTGATGGATATACATGATATCAGCGAAGTGAACCAGCCCGGCACATTCCTGAGTGAAATTGAACGGCCGGCACATTCAACCGATTTTAATTCTAAGAAAGCATAACCGCAATATACTCATGACACTACTGGCTATTGATTGGGCATTACTGATAGAGAAACTAGTGCTGATTGCAGTGATCGTATTCGCAAGCCTGGGTATTGCACTGTATACCACGTTTGCTGAAAGGAAAGTGGCGGCCATATTGCAAGACAGGCCCGGACCCAACAGGGCCGGTCCGTTCGGCCTCCTGCAACCTTTTGCCGATGGTCTCAAACTCATCATGAAAGAAGAGATCATTCCCAATACATCAAACAAAATATTATTCATACTCGGACCAGCACTGGCCATGACCGCCGCGTTGATGACCTGCGCGGTGATTCCCTGGAGCAGTCACGTTGAATTGTTCGGACGCAAAATCGATTTACAGGTAGCTGATATCAATATTGGCATACTGTACATATTCGGCGTGGTGAGTATTGGTGTGTATGGTATCATGATCGGGGGATGGGCATCGAACAACAAGTTCTCACTCATGGCAGCATTGCGCGGCGCTTCACAGGCCATCAGTTATGAACTGGCTATGGGATTGTCGCTTATAGCCGTGTTGATGCTTTCAGGCTCTTTGAGTTTGAAAACGATTGTGGAAGAGCAGATGGCCCCGGGACATTTTTGGAACATCGTTTACCAGCCGCTGGGTTTTCTCCTGTTCTTTGTGTGTGCATTGGCAGAGTGTAACCGTACGCCTTTCGACCTGCCCGAAGCAGAGAACGAACTGAACTTCGGTTATCACCAGGAGTACTCTTCCATGAAACTCGGTTTTTACCTTTTTGCTGAATATGTGAACATGATCATGAGCAGCGCTGTGATGGCCTGCCTGTTCTTCGGCGGTTATGATGTGCCTTTCCTCGATGAAAGCACGCTGGCGCCCAATATCGCAGCCATCATAGGGGTGGCGGCTTTACTGGTGAAGATCATGATTTTCATTTTCATTTTTATGTGGATACGCTGGACGATCCCACGGTTCCGTTACGACCAGTTGATGAACCTGGGCTGGAAAACCATGGTACCGCTGGCATTGGTGAATATGCTGGTTACAGCGGCAGTGATATTGTGGAGAGCAGGCGTATAACGCTGAAAAAATTTGGATTAACAGTCGATAAAAATATTTTTGCAACTTATGCAGGCACTAACAAAGAAAGCACAGGCAGTAGACAGGAAACCCATGACCCTCATGGAGCGCCTTTACCTGCCTGCGATTGTGAAGGGCATGGCCATTACGTTCGGTCATATTTTCAAGAAAAAACCAACCGTACGCTATCCCGAAGAGAAAAGGCCGTTCAGTCCCGTTTTCCGCGGACTGCATGTGCTGAACCGCGATGAGGAGGGAAGGGAGCGTTGTACGGCATGCGGACTCTGCGCTGTTGCCTGTCCTGCCGAAGCCATCACCATGGAAGCAGCCGAACGCTTACCAGGTGAAGAGAACCTGTATCGCGAAGAGAAATATGCAGCCCGCTATGAGATCAATATGCTGCGTTGCATTTTCTGTGGTTTGTGTGAAGAAGCCTGTCCGAAAGACGCGATCTACCTCAGCGAAACATTCGCTCCTGCCAATTATGCCCGTAAAGGATTCATCTATGGTAAAGATGACCTGCTGATACCCGATCCTAAAACAGAACCGGAAGCTTACGCAAAAGCAAAAGGAGAAAGGAATTAAATAGCACCGAACATGGACACAATACAAATACTCTTTTATGCATTAACGGTTGTTGCGCTCTTCAGTGCCATCATGGTGTTGGTGAGTAAAAACCCGGTGCACAGCGTGCTTTGGCTGATTGGTGTTTTTTTCGCCATCTCCGGTCATTATATTTTATTGAACGCACAGTTCCTGGCCATTGTAAACCTCATCGTGTATGCCGGAGCCATCATGGTGCTGTTCCTGTTTGTGATCATGCTCATGAACCTCAATAACCAATCGGAGCCACAGAAACATATCTGGATAAAACTCGCAGGAGCCATCGCGGGCGGCTGCTTTTTGATGGTGCTGGTATCATTGGTGAGACAGGCGGTAGACCTCCAGCATAAAAATGTTTTGATGGGAACAGGCGATATCGGACTCATCCGCAACCTGGGTAAAGCATTATTCAGTGATTTTGTAGTGCCCTTTGAAATCAGCAGCGTACTGTTTTTGAGCGCGATGGTAGGGGCTGTAGTAATAGGAAAGAAAGACTAATTCAATCGATATGCCAATACAATATTATATCTATCTCTGTTTGGCCTTGTTCAGCATCGGCATCATTGGGGTGCTTACCCGCCGCAATGCCATCATTGTTTTCATGTGCATTGAACTGATGCTGAATGCTGTAAACCTGCTGCTGGTGGCTTTTTCAAAAATGCACCATGGTGCTGCGATAGCAGTGAATCCCGCATCGCAAACAGGAGTAGAAGGACAGTTATTCGTATTTTTCATTATGGTGGTGGCAGCAGCGGAAGTGAGCGTGGGACTGGCCATTATTGTGATGCTGTTCAGGAATACGCATTCCGTGGACATTAATTTTTTGAATCGTTTGAAAAACTAATTGCAGCATGCTTTTGTATCTGATTCCCCTCTTTCCCCTGCTGGGCTTCCTTATCAACGGATTGGGGCGCAAATCGCTTTCCAAATCTATGGTGGGCATCATCGGCAGTTGTACTATATTGGCGTCATTCGTAGTGAGCCTGCTGGTTTTCTTCGATGTAAAAGCGAATGGAGCCACCGTAGTAACCCTGTTCAATTTTATCCAGGCCGATCGGCTGACCATTCCTTTTGCTTTCCAGGCCGATCAGTTATCGGCTTTATTCCTGCTCATCATTACGGGAGTGGGTTTTCTCATTCATTTGTACTCTACTGCATACATGCATGAAGAAGAAGGTCCGCATTTCGCGCGCTACTTCGCATACCTCAACCTCTTCGTTTTCTCCATGCTGTTGCTGGTGTTGGGTGCCAACTATGTGATCATGTTCATCGGATGGGAAGGAGTAGGACTGTGTTCTTACCTGCTCATCGGGTACTGGTTCAAAAACGATCAATACAATTATGCAGCCAGGAAAGCATTTGTGATGAACCGCATTGGTGACCTGGGCTTCCTGCTGGCTTTGTTCTGGCTCATATCCAAACTGGGTACGGTTAATTACAGTGATGTATTTGCGCAGGTGAACCAACTAAGCAGTTTTGATATTACGGCTATTACTGTTCTCTTGTTTGTAGGTGCCATGGGAAAAAGCGCACAGATACCCCTGTACACCTGGCTACCCGATGCCATGGCAGGTCCTACGCCTGTATCAGCATTGATCCATGCCGCTACCATGGTTACAGCCGGTATTTACATGATCGCCCGCAGCAACATATTATATACGATGGCGCCGGCCACTCAATCCCTGGTAGCTATTGTGGGATTGGTTACCGCTGTATTCGCGGCTACTATTGCACTGAAGCAGAACGATATCAAAAAAGTACTGGCTTATTCCACCGTGAGCCAGTTAGGTTATATGTTCCTCGGATTGGGCGTAGGCGCTTATACCGGCGCTGTGTTCCATGTGATGACGCATGCATTCTTCAAAGCCTTATTGTTCCTTGGCGCCGGCTCTGTGATCCATGCCATGCACCACGAACAGGATATCAGGAATATGGGCGGACTGAAAAAATATTTACCCGTTACGCATATCACTTTCCTGCTGGGTTGTTTGGCCATTGCAGGAATACCGCCTTTCTCAGGATTCTTCTCAAAAGATGAAATACTGATGGCGGCTTACGCCAGGAATCCTTTGTATTATTTTATAGGATTGGCCGGCGCTTTGATGACGGCCTTCTATATGTTCAGGTTGTACAGCATGACTTTCCTCGGCAATTTCCGGGGCACGCATGAACAGGAACATCACCTGCATGAGAGTCCTTCAGCTATGACCATCCCCCTGATCATACTTGCTGTTTTATCGGTGATCGGAGGTTTTGTAGGCATACCCGAAGTGTTCGCTTCCAATGCGCACAGCCTGGAACATTTCCTTGCACCGGTTTTTGCCGCTTCCACACAACTGAAAGAAGCGCATCACATGGAAGCATCGCAGGAATACCTGTTCATGGCTGTTTCCACAGCAGCCATTATACTGGTCATCGTACTGGCTGTAAGAAGTTATAAAAAATACCAGCGTACAACAGCAGAAAATACCGGCATTGCCAAAGTGCTCGAGAACAAATGGTATATCGATGAACTCTACGATGCCCTTATCGTGAACCCGCTGAATGCTTTTGCCGGCTTCCTGAAAAATGTAGTAGAGAAAAGCGGTATCGATGGTGTGGTGAATGGGGTAGGCCGCTTGGTTGGTTATGGATCCCGCCAGTTGCGCTTATTGCAAAGCGGACAGGTAGGAAGTTATATACTGGTCATGGTAATGGCCATGGTTGTATTTGTATTGATTTGGTTCAACGACGCTACCATCATGCGTTTCTTTAGTAAAATATTTTAAAAGATGATTCCTGTTCTACTGATACTAATTCCGCTATTGACCGGTCTGCTCAGTTTTCTCATCAAAGAAGAGAAAGCAGTTAAAGGCTGGGCATTGCTCACCTCGTTGGTTACGTTGGTGGTAGCTGTAACCGGCTGTTGGTTTTACCCGGCTGCGCAGCTGACTTATACAACAAGCTGGTTGCCTGGTCTGGGCGCCGATTTTGCCGTTGGCATGGATGGAATGGGTAAGATGCTCTGCCTGCTTACTGCCATTTCTTTTCCTGTGGTATTTGTGGCTACACAAAAAAATACCTATAAAAATGCCGGCCGTTTTTACGGATTGATGTTGCTGACACAAGCCGGACTCACCGGTGTTTTCCTGGCACAGGATGCGCTGTTGTTTTATTTTTTCTGGGAGCTGGCGCTGATACCTGTTTATTTTCTCTGCTCTATCTGGGGAGGAGAAAAAAGGATTGCCGTTACTTTCAAATTCTTCGTGTACACTTTCCTTGGATCACTGCTGATGTTGGCAGGTATCCTGTTCGTCTATTTTCATACGGCCGATCAATCTTTCGCTATCAAATCTTTTTACCAGGTAAAGCTCTCGGGCGCACAACAGGGATTGGCATTCTGGCTTTTCTTTTTGGCATTCGCCATCAAGATGCCGGTATTCCCTTTCCATACCTGGCAGCCCGATGCGTATGAGCAATCACCTACTGCAGTCACTATGATATTGAGCGGCGTGATGGTGAAGATGGGTGTCTTCGCATTGGTACGCTGGCTTTTACCGGTATTCCCGCAGGCGGCTTCCGACTCGGCCCATGTGATCATTATCCTTTCTGTGATTGGCATGTTATACGCTTCATTGATTGCCATCAGGCAGGATGATCTGAAGCGACTGATCGCTTATTCATCCATTGCGCACATCGGTCTGATGTGTGCCGCTGTATTTGCCAATAACAAAACAGGTATGGAAGGTGTGATGATACAAATGTTCAACCATGGTGTGAACGTGATCGGACTCTGGATTGTGGCTGATGTGATTGAACAGCAACTCGGAACACGTAAATTCAGCGAGCTCGGCGGACTGGCACAAAAAGCACCGGCATTAGCTATTCTGCTGATGGTGATGGCGCTGGCCAATATTGCATTGCCCCTCACCAATGCTTTCATTGGGGAATTCCTGATGTTCAACGGACTGTTCCAGTACAATGTATGGATCGCGGCAGTAGCCTGCATCAGCATCATACTGGCGGCTGTGTATACCCTGAACATGGTGCAGAAGATATTTTACGGCAACACGGTTCCGGCCACAGCAAATGCAACCGATATCAATCAGAACGTACAATTTATGCTCGTGGTACTGGCATTGCTGGTGATTGTACTGGGTGTTTATCCCCAGCCCATCATCAGCCTTACAACAGATACAGTACACGCCATCTTGAAATAAAATATTATGAACGCAATCATACTTTCGGCATTATTAGGTGTAGTGATGATGTTCAGCGGCATCGTCATCAAGGAGAAATCGGCATTGAAATACATAGCGGCCGCCGGACTCTTGTTGTTGCTGATCGCCAACCTGATGCATACTTACGGCATCTACCAGGTGCGCGTAGACACCCGTGGCCTGCTGAATTTTCAGAAATTCGGTCTCTTCTTTAATTCAATTGTATTCGCTGCCACACTGGTATATGTATTACTGAGTGGAAAGGATATTGAAAACACCGGCTTAAATGTTGCCGAATATTTTGCGTTGATCTTTTTTGTGTTGTGTGGTGTGAGCATTCTTTCGGCTTATAACGGATTGCTCATGCTCTTCCTGGGAATAGAGATATTATCTATACCCTTGTATATACTTACCGGTGCCGATAAGCGTAACATGAAGAGCAACGAAGCTGCCTTGAAGTATTTTCTCATGGGCTCTTTTTCTACCGGCATCATGCTCATGGGTATTGCGCTGGTATATGGCGCTACCGGGTCTTTCGGCATGACACCCCCGCCTGTAAACCCGGTAACGGGACTGTTCCAGGGCTCATTCCTGGAAGTGGCAGGATTGTTACTGCTCTTTGTTTCAATGGCTTTCAAAGTATCGGCTGCGCCTTTTCATTTCTGGACACCCGATGTATACGATGGCGCGCCTTCGGTCTTCACTTCTTTCATGGCCACCATTGTAAAAGCAGCGGGATTCATTGCATTCATCCGCCTTTTTGCAGGACATACAACCATATTGGGTCCTACCTGGAAGATCATACTTTCTTTTGTGATCATCGCCACTTTACTGGTAGGCAATATCACCGCAGTATTCCAGCAAAGTGTTAAGCGCATGCTGGCTTATTCCAGTATCGCGCAGGCGGGTTTTATGTTGTTTGCTTTATACAGCAACAACGACCTCACACAGGAAGGTATTCTGCTGTATACAGTTGCTTACAGTCTTGCTACCATCGGCATTTTTGCCGTACTCATCAAAATGAAAGATTATACCTATGATGGGTTCAACGGGTTGGCTAAAAAGCAGCCTGTACTGGCGTTTGGCGCTACTGTTTGCCTGCTGTCACTGGCTGGTATACCGTCAACCGCAGGGTTCTTCGCAAAATATTATATGCTGGCCGCCACTATTAAAGAAGGAGGTGCTTTCTGGCTGGTTATTGTGGCTGTACTATTTGCAGCTGTCAGCGCCTATTATTATTTCAGGGTTATACAGGCCATGTATTTCAAAGATGGCGAAGCCGAAACCCATGAGCCCATCAGCAACGGGTTTAAATATACCCTGCTGTTGCTGTCAGCACTCATTGTATTGATCGGCATCATGCCGTCTGTAGTACTGAACTGGTTGTATTTTTAACCGTTCTTCACTTTTTTCTGCCGTATTCGGGGGATTCTCAGCTATCTTTAGTGGATAAGAACCCCTTTGCGAAGATGACCACGCTCGACTCTTTTTCCCTGGCCTGGCGTACCGTGCGAAGCAATAAACTGCGTACCGGTATTACTGTTGCCATCATTGCATTCGGCATCATGGCGCTGATTGGTATCATCACTGCCATCGAGGCTATGAACCAGAGCGCCAGGGAGAGTTTTGCTACCATGGGGGCCAATGCATTCAGCATCCGGTTTAAAGAAACCAAAGTACGTGTTGGCGGTGGCGGCAGAAACAGCGATTTCAAAAAAACAACCCGCGGACTCAAAGAGAAGAAATCGAACCTGGGAAAACCCATCCTGAAAGAAGAAGCAGAAGCATTCAAAGCCAGCTTTCATTTCCTCACCGCACAGACCAGTATCTATCGCCGCGGACCCGGCGCGCAGGAATTACATTATGAAGAAAAGAAAACCAATCCGCAGATCAATATTTGGGGAGGCGATGAAAATTACCTGCTGGTAAATGGTTATTCCATTAGCGCAGGGCGCAACATCAACCACCTCGATATTGAGAGTGGCAGAAACGTATGTTTGTTGGGAAGTAATCCAGCCTCAAAATTATTCGGTGAACATCCCGAAAGCAGCATTGATAAAATCGTGCGGGTAGGCAGTATCCCTTACCGTGTGATTGGTGTACTGAAAAGCAAAGGCTCCAGCGCCATGATGCGCCAGGACGATGTGCTGATCACTTCCTATACCAATGTTAGGCACTTCCAGAACACACAACCTTCCTATTTCCTGGGTGTGATGGTAGGTAATGTAAATGCCATGGATGCTGCAACAGGTGAAGCGACCGCCGTTTTTCGTGGCATCCGTAAACTGGAACCGCGCGATGAAGAGAATTTCGTTATCGAAAAAAGCGATCGTGTGGCAGAAATGCTCATGGGTTTTCTGAGCAGTATCACAGGATCGGCCGGTGCGATAGGTCTTATTACACTCATAGGCGCTGCAATCGGACTCATGAATATTATGCTGGTGGCAGTTAATGAGCGTACCAAAGAAGTAGGGTTGATCAAAGCCATCGGTGGTAAAAGCCGCAATGTGCGTCAGCAGTTCCTGTTTGAAAGTATGATCATCAGCCTGCTCGGCGCTTTGTTCGGTATTATCCTCGGTGTACTGATCGGTAACCTTTTCAGCATGTTGCTCAAAACAGGATTCGTAGTGCCCTGGGCATGGGTGATCCTGGGGATCGTGATCTGTTCGATCGTAGGATTGGTAGCCGGCATCTATCCGGCCATGAAAGCCGCAAGACTCAACCCCATCGTTGCACTTCGCTACGAATAATGATTTATTGCCGCTTGAAAAAGAGTTTCAACTGTTCGTTGATATAATACTTGAGGTCTTCCTCGGTAAGATGCGCGCGCAGCCATTGATAAGAAGGACGATGGGCCTGCATGAACTCGTATAACTGATCGCCTTTTAAACCACTGTATGCTGTAACCAGCTTTTCGTTGAAACGATAATTGATATACGCTTCTTTTTCGGTTGATTCATAAAAAGCAAATGCCTTCCGTTTGCTTCTTTCATGACGCGAAAAACGGCTGATGTTGAGCGCAATGCCCGCACCGGAATTGGCTTCCGCTATCGTAGGTATGGTATAGTTCACAATATCCTGCAGGAAATCTTTTCTTCTCTGCATGCTATCAACCTGGTACCGGCTCATGGTAGCTCTTACCGTAACCATACCCAGGTTTCTTCGCAATGCAGGAAGTAAAATTACCAGTGTATCGCGTGATATATAACGGTCATTGTATCGCAAAGTATCAAACTTGTATCCGATGGCACCAAAAGACAATACCTGGTTTTCGGTCACAGGCAGTTTAAAAAGTCCACGGTAATTGGTCATCACAGTAGTGCCTGTGTTCATATTGGTTACACTGGCCAGCACCACCGGTTCAGCACTGATGCTGTCTTTCAGGTAGCCATATACCAGGTTGGTTTTCTGTGCAGAAACGGCGATACCCAATCCGCATAACAAAGAGATCATCAACAAACGCATAGATAAGATATTGGCTCATCGTTCGATGAGTATTTTTTGCGAATAGGTTTTTTTATCGTGCTGAATTTTCAATATGTAGAATTCAGCACTGAGTTGACCCAGGTCAATCTGCGAAGAGAACTTGCCAGAGAAGCCTGGATACGAACGCAGGTACACCTGCTGTCCGGCTGCATTGAAAACGGCAATGCCGAGATCTGCTTTGGTATTCACTTCAAACGAAAGATTGAAACGTCCGTCGTTGGGGTTGGGTGATACACTGAGCTTGATCTCCCTGGCAAGCACTTCCGGTGGAATAGCTGTAACAGCTACCTGGAAAGGGTTGGAAGTTTTCATACATCCAATACCATCCGTTACAGAAACAGTATAAGCTCCTGAATTCATCGGTTTGTATTTCTGCCCGTTTGCTCCGGGGATGGCTTGTCCGTCTACATACCACTGCAGGTTACCGCTTACGCTGCTAACAAGCGAATCGCCCACCTGTGTGATAACAGGTGTTATGGGTGATGTAGCCACTACCGCTGTTCTCGTGCTCATACAGGCGCTCGTGGTAACATTCAAATTATACAGGAAATAATAATAGGCCGATGAAGGCTGACCGCTTTGCGGGAATACATCAAGGGTATTGCCGGTGATGGTCATGATACCGGGTATGCCCATAGGATACGTGTTACTTCCGGAGATATTGTTGTTCCTGAAAATGGTGGCGCCACCTGCATCGCATTCGGTGATGAGGATATGATCTCCTGTCTGCGTTACGGGCAGGTTGAGGAAATAAACCGCACCGGTATCTTTCGGATCATTGCCTGTAACCTCACCTGAAGTAGCCGGCTGTATAACAGGGTTGGAAGAAGAAACATTCAATGTGGTGGAGGCCAGGATTGTGTAGGTATACGTGCGGTTGGTAAGATCGGCAGAACCCAGGTTGGCTACAGTAAATTTGATGGTGCCGGGATTGCTGGTGTACAACCTGACACTTTTCAACGTAACCGGTACACTGTTGTTGAACTTGATGAGGTTTCCTGAGAAGTTATTATAGCCTCCGCTGGTATAGAACATTTTAGTAGGAGGCCCAATGAACACATCTGCGTCTGTGCCCGCATAATAAGTTTTGTCGCTGGTAATGTTGGCTGTATTGGTACTCGCTCCTGTTGCAAAAGGAGAAGCAGTTGTTGCAGATGTGTACCAGAGATAATTGCCACCCTGCTGCGGATTGGTTGCTTTGAGGAATACGGTGTTGCCACAAAGTTCGGCCGTAGCAGCAGGACCTGCCGGTGAAGAACTGATGGTAATGCTAGTAGTGATCGTATTGTTGGCAGGAAGCTGGTCACCTGGTAATGAAGCGGTAGCGGTGATCGAATACGTCCCCGGCGCCATGCTGCTTACAGGCGTTTGCAAAGTGAAATTATCAGAACTGAGGGAAGCCAGGTTTCTTTTCAAAGTATCCGTAAGTGTAGCCACTGTTGTGCCGCCGCTGTTTTTCACCACTACCTGCACCGGTATATTGGTTTGGGCGGCCGTTCCGTTATTCTTCAGTGTTACGGTAAAATACTTAGGGTTATCTGGACACTCAAGCGCGGCCGGCGTAGCGATACCCGCTGCTGCTATATCTATTGAAGGCGGCACCGCCCGGAGACGGTAATCCTGGGTTTCGCCTCTTACATAACCTGGATTGCTGCAAGGTGTCACCACACTGGTATCTGTCGTTTCTTCCTCCACAATGCGCATCATATAAAAATTACCCACTACCAGGGTATTGGGGGTACTGACAGTTGCCTGAAAAACACTTCCATTAGACAGAACACTGCTTACTGCCACCAATTCGCCCGAATCGGCAAAGCTGCCGTTGTTGTTGTAGTCGATAAAGACCTTTACAATTTTGCTGGCAGCCGAAGCATCAGCACTGCCCACTTTCACATAGATGGGAATGTTTTGCAGGGGTTCGATGTTGGCAGTGAGTTTGGTATTATCGGTATACGTAGTAGCAGTACCGGGATTGGCGTAATGAATAGAGGAGAAGCTCACACTGTCGATCCTCGATCCGGCACTTGATGCGGGAGCAGAAGGGCAATAAGCGGTTCCGCCTGCGCCGCTTACCAATAAGGTATAAGCTTGCGCGTTGTTTACGAGAGAACCTTTATGGGTAACTGTGATGGTATAAGTTCGTCCGGGAACTGTGCTGTCTATATCAATGCGCTCCATATTATCTGTCCTGTTATCTCCCGGCACCGCTGCAGCACCAGGATTGGTAGGGTCGAGTGTCCAGGGCTTATAAGTACGGCTGCCCTGGGTAATACGGAGATCAAGGTCGTTGACCAGCCTTTTGGTGGTATCACTCATAACGGTCTCTACAGGTCCTGCCACATCGGTCCAACTGATGGTAGCTTTTAAAGGACCATTACCCGAGCTTACCACAGGAATCGTAAAGCTGCTGGAGCTGTTGTTGTCGAGTGAATTTTCATATAACAGGTGCTTACTGGTAGTTGCATTGTTGCTGCCAATAGCAGCGGTCATTACTGCCGCCGCTTTCTCAACGTTCAACAAACCCCATCCGAACATATAATTGGGTCCCGGATTAGTGCCTGCTGCTTCTGCAGTATGAATGGCCAGGCCTTTCAACGTAGCGGAACGCATAAAAGCTGTGGAACTGCTTTTCAATTTGGAATAATATTCCTGCAGGAGGAACAAAGACCCCGCTGCATTGGGCGATGCCATGGATGTACCACTGTAACTGGCATAGCTATTGTTCGAAGTGGCGATACTCGATAACACATTGATGCCGTCTGCAACCAGGTCTGGTTTGATACGGCCATCATCGCTGGGGCCCCAACTGCTGAAGCTAGCCATCACCACATCGGAAGGACGGCTGTAACCATTGGGTAATCCCTGCACGGCACCGATTGTGAGGATATTCTTGGCATTACAATCCCAGGGGATGCTGCCATAACTATCATTGTTGCTGATGCCGGCAGGACGCTTTCCTGCTAAAACCATCTGGTTATTGGCATCATAACGGTAATAAGGGGAATCAACGGGCGGACCGTTTGACGTACGGTTGTTACCGGCAGATTTTACGATCAGGTAATTAGGAGCATAATAGGTGATGGAATCCAATGCCTGCGCATCGCTGCTGTAATACCCGAATTTATAGTCCCTGTTCTCATTGGGACGCCCATAGAATTCCCAGCGGGTCTTGGAATCGTTGTAATTCCATCCTGCAATAATAGAATAGGAATGATTGGATATCAACAGCCCCGGCGCTTCCAGGGCCATTTCAGAAATATCATTTTTGAAATCATAAGCAATGATGCTTTTCAGTCCGAATGACATTCCCTTTGCATAAGGGTTTACACCCGAAGCCATCAGGGTACCAGTGGTATGGGTAGCATGGTCGTCATAGGCCACAGTAGCCGCTTCTTTTTGAACAATGCGCCCTGTCAATTCAACATGCGTATCCAGGGGCCTTCCACCATCCCATATACCCATCTTGTTGGCCAGGTAATCTGAACTGCCGCTGAGGTTGAGTCCGCTTGCACCCCCCGGCCATAACTGGTTGGCCCTGGTGGTGGCAGCGGCAATGGTATTGTTGTTGGTGAGGTAGTATTTAGGATAATTGAAAGCATCAACACCCACCAGCACAGCTCTCGCCCCATTTTTACCGGTAATGACCAATGGCCATCCTTTTTGTTTGGCCATTGACATGGCACGTGTATAACCATCCTCTTCCAAAATCCTGTACCCACGTGCAGCCTGTTCCAATATTTTGTTGTTCGTAGAAACCTGTGCCAGACCTATTGTCACAATTCCTATCATAAGCGCCAGGCAGAGCATTGATTTTTTCAACATAACCGGTTTAGTTTAGCGTACCGCAAGATTTGCCATAAATCCCATCTAAAGAGCAGAATCATCGTTAAATTTAGATACTTTCATCATTCAAAGTGAAGCATGAAGCATATTCTTTTTTTCGTTTTTGGGCTCTGTTTAACATTTATGGCATGTTCATCGGGAAAAAAGCTGCATTCATCCGTTCCCAAACAGGGTATTACCGGAAAATTGCTGTTTGCTTCGGGAAATCACATGCCCATGGTGGGCGCCCCACCCAATGACCCGCAACCTCTCAAAGGAACCATACTGGTGTATGAGCCCACCAATTTGTCGCAGGTAACCAGGATGGGAGACGCACCTGAATATACGGCCATTCATACCAGGCAGATTGCCTCGGTGGAAACCGATAGTTCCGGCACTTTTTCCATTGCACTCCCTCCCGGGGCTTATTCACTCTTCGTAAAAAGAAATGACCATTATTACGCCAACCTGTTCGACAACAACAACAATATTGCATTGTATACGGTGGAAGAAGGAAAGCTTACCACGGTTAAGATCACGGTGAGCACTGTAGCCGTTTATTGATCGGATGCTTTTTGTTATCTTTGCACCTCGGTATGAACCTGGGGACGTTGTTAGCGCAGTATCAAAATGACCCCCGCCTTTTTCAGTTGGCGGACAGGCTTTCTTTTGCCGATCCCCAGCGAATCTTTCTTAAAAATTTACAGGGCAGCAGCACGGAATTTATCGTAAGCGCTGTTTTTCAACGCGACCAGCAGCTGAACCATCTCGTAGTACTGAACGACCCGGAAGAAGCCGCTTATTTCCTGAATACCCTGGAGAGCCTCACACAAGCACTGGATATTTTTTATTTCCCGGCTTCTTTTAAAAACAGGAGAAACTTTAAAGTGCTCAACAGTTCGCATGTGATGTTGCGTACAGAAGCCCTGACAAGACTCGCCGCAGGAGGTAATAAAAAGATCATTGTTACCTATCCCGAAGCGCTTTTTGAAAAAGTGGTGCTGCCGAAAACACTCAACAGCAATATCATCAGCATCAAAACCAATGATACCATCAACCCTGAAAGCCTGATGGAATTGTTTGTGATGTATGGGTTTGAACGAACCGATTTTGTGTATGAACCCGGACAGTTTGCGGTTCGTGGGGGTATCCTGGATATTTATTCTTTCGGTAATGAGAAACCTTACCGGGTTGAATTGTTTGGCAACGAGGTAGACAGTATCCGCATTTTCGATCCCGAAACACAATTGAGTGAGCGCAAGCTGCTGCAAGTGAATATCATTCCGAATGTGGAAACACAATTCAGTTCGGAAGAAAAGATACCGCTGCTGCAATTCCTTTCCGATAATACGGTAGTGTGGCTGAAAGACCTGGATGTAGTGCAGGAGAAACTGCAGCAGCAGGAAGAAGACCTGGAAGGATTCATAGATATGCTCAAAGGAGGATATTCCATGCAATCTTTCGATGACGACGACCAGACCAAAGTGCTGAAAGAGATCAATAGCGAAGATTTTATCAAAGCGGCGTCGTTACAAGACGCGTTGAAACAGCGGCATGTTGTTGAATTTGGACTGAAACCTTATCTCGCCAATTTCGAAATTGAATTCAAAACCAGGCCCCAGCCTTCTTTTAACAGGCAGTTCGACCTGCTCATCCGGGATCTCAAAGCGCATGAATCTGCCGGTTTCGGCATATACATTTTTGCCGAACAGGCCAGGCAACTGGAAAGATTGCACAGTATTTTCAACGACCTCAATACCGAAATACAATTTGTACCGGTGGTGTCGGGCATTCATGAAGGCTTCATCGATGAAGACCTTAAAACAGTTTGCTATACCGATCACCAGTTGTTCCAGCGTTACCATAAATACAAGGTCAAGCAGGCCTATAATAAAAATAAAGCGCTTACGCTTAAAACCTTGCGCGACCTGCAGCCGGGCGATTTTGTTACACATATCGATCATGGAGTGGGCCGGTACAGCGGACTACAGAAACTGGAAGTGAACGGAAAACTGCAGGAGGCTGTGCGCATCATTTATAGAGACAGTGATATCCTGTATGTGAACATCAATTCACTGCATAAAATTTCAAAGTACACAGGCAAAGAAGGTACGATTCCCAAAGTGAACAAATTGGGCAGTGATGTTTGGGCAAAACTGAAAGATAAAACAAAGGCGAAGGTCAAAGAAGTGGCTTTCGACCTCATCAAACTATATGCGCAGCGTAAGTCGCAGCAAGGCTTTTCACATACGCCGGACAACTACATGCAAACAGAGCTGGAAGCATCCTTTATTTATGAAGATACGCCCGACCAGAGCAAAGCTACGGCTGATGTGAAGAAAGATATGGAAAGTGCTTCGCCGATGGACAGGCTGGTATGTGGCGATGTAGGATTCGGTAAAACAGAAGTAGCCATACGTGCCGCTTTCAAATCGGTGGTGGATGGCAAGCAGGCTGCTATACTGGTACCCACTACCATTCTGGCTTTTCAGCATTACAAGACTTTCAGTGAACGATTGAAAGACTTTCCGGTAACCGTTGATTATATCAACCGGTTCAAGTCGGCCAAAGAGAAAAAAGAAACCCTGAAAAAACTGGAAGAAGGCAAAGTAGATATCATCGTAGGTACACATGGCTTATTGGGGAAAGAAGTGAAGTTCAAAGACCTCGGTGTGATGATCGTAGACGAGGAACAAAAATTCGGCGTGGGGCACAAAGAGAAATTGAAGACCCTGAAAACGAATGTGGATTGTCTAACCCTCACGGCCACGCCTATTCCGCGGACACTGCAGTTCAGTCTCATGGGCGCACGGGACTTGAGTATCATCAATACACCGCCACCTAACCGGCAGCCCATTCAAACGGAGTTGCATGTGTTCAATGAAGATTTTATACGCGATGCCATTTATTATGAAACAGAACGGGGCGGACAGGTCTTCTTCATTCACAATCGAGTACAGGGACTGGCAGAAATGAGTGCCTTGATACAGGGGCTATGTCCTGATCTGAGCGTGGGACACGCGCATGGGCAATTGGAAGGCCATGAACTGGAAGAGCGCATCATGGATTTCATAGACATGAAATACGACGTGCTGGTATGCACCAATATTGTGGAGAGTGGCGTAGATATTCCGAATGTGAATACCATCATTGTAAACAATGCACACCAGTTCGGACTAAGCGATCTGCACCAGCTGCGCGGAAGGGTAGGGCGCAGCAACAAAAAAGCTTTCTGTTATCTGCTGGCTCCGTTGAGTACATTGCCTTCCGACTCGAGAAAACGTTTGCAAACACTGGAGCAGTTCAGTGACCTGGGCAGTGGCTTCCAAATTGCAATGCGCGACCTGGATATCAGGGGTGCAGGAAACCTGCTGGGTGGTGAACAAAGCGGTTTTATGGCGGATATCGGTTTTGAGATGTACCAAAAGATACTGGAAGAAGCCATCCGTGAACTCAAGCGCAGTGCTTTCAAGGATTTGTTCAAGGAAGAGATCAGCAAACAAGATGATTATGTGAGCGATTGTACGATTGATACTGATCTGGAAGTGCTAATCCCTGACGATTATGTGGAAAGCATCACCGAAAGGTTATCGCTTTATACGCGGCTGGATAATTGCGAACAGGAAACAGAACTGACCGGCTTCCACCAGGAAATGGTAGACCGTTTCGGCCCTATGCCGCCGCAGGTAGAAGACCTGTACACAACAGTGCGTTGCCGCTGGCTGGCGGTAGACCTGGGCTTTGAAAAAATGACTTTGAAAGAAGATACCCTGCGCTGTTATTTCATCAACAGGCCGGACTCGCCTTATTTTGAATCGGAATTGTTTAAAAATGTACTGGCTTATCTCCAAACCGGTACCAATAAAGCCAGGCTCAAACAAGCAGGCAAGAATTTCCTGCTGGTGGTTGACCAGGTGAAAGACATGGATGCCATGTATCGTTTCCTTCAGCAAATGCACAGCGCAGTACTGGCTGCACCTGCCCTCGCGCAATAAAAAATCCGGTCCTTTGCAGAACCGGATCCTTCGGTATTAATGAGTTATGAAAAACTGCCGCAGGACTTAGAATCCTTTCTTCGCCACACCATCGGCTATTGCCTGCAGTGCTTTTGCTTCGCCAAGGATGGCAGCCATTTTATTGCCTTTTCCATCATGACCGGCAGCCATGTACCCGCCGCGTGCAGTTTTGGTAATCACTGCGTCTTGCATGGGAACATTCTTCTCTTTGGTCTTGAGACAGTATGCTTTGATCATTTTTGATGTGTCCATAGTAATACGAATTTTAGGGTTAATGAAAGTTCAACTATTCTAAAATAAGGTTTTTTCCTTAATACCGCCATTTATTTACTAACCGGTGTTGCGCCATTAAACGTCGATCTTGGCGTATTTGGCATGACTTTCAATGAATTCGCGGCGCGGAGCCACTTCATCGCCCATGAGCATACTGAAGATACGGTCGGCCTCGTAAGCGCTCTCGATGGTCACCTGTTTAAGGGTACGGCGGGCGGGGTCCATCGTGGTTTCCCAGAGCTGGTCGGCATTCATCTCACCCAAACCTTTGTATCGCTGGATGGTAACGCTGTCTTCGCGGCCCCCTCCGGCCAGTTTTTCCACCAGCAATTTGCGTTGCTCTTCATTGTAAGCATATTCCTGTTCTTTTCCTTTTTTCACGAGGTACAATGGCGGCTGGGCAATGTATACATAACCCTGCTCCACCAGTTCCTTCATATAACGGAAAATAAAAGTGAGGATGAGGGTAGCGATATGCGATCCATCCACATCGGCATCGGTCATGATGATGATCTTATGATAGCGCAGCTTGGTTATATTCAACGCCTTGGGATCTTCGGCTGTGCCTACTGTTACTCCCAATGCCGTGTACATGTTGCGTATCTCTTCATTCTCGTATATCTTATGTTCCATGGCTTTCTCCACGTTCAGGATCTTACCCCTTAACGGCAGAATAGCCTGGTAACTCCTGTCGCGCCCCTGTTTGGCTGTACCGCCTGCCGAGTCTCCCTCTACCAGGTAGAGTTCGCATTTCTCCGCATCGCGTTCACTGCAATCGGCCAGCTTACCCGGCAGTCCGCCGCCGCTCAGCACGGTCTTGCGTTGTACCATGTCGCGTGCTTTTTTGGCGGCTACCCTTGCCTGTGCAGCAAGGATAATTTTGGAGATCACATATTTGGCTTCCTTCGGATTTTCTTCCAGGTAGGCTTCCAATACCCTCGACACGGTGGTTTGCACCACACCGCTCACTTCACTGTTACCCAGTTTGGTCTTGGTCTGTCCTTCGAACTGCGGCTCGGGTACTTTCACTGAAATGATAGCGCTCAGCCCTTCCCTGAAATCATCTCCTTCAACGGTTACCTTGGCTTTTTCAAAAAGACCTTCCTTATCGCCATAGTTTTTAAATACCCTTGTCAGCGCCTGCCTGAAGCCTGTTACGTGTGTACCACCTTCGATGGTATTGATGTTATTGACATAAGAGAAGATGTGCTCTTTGAAATCATCGTTATAGGAAAGCGCTACTTCCACCGTTACATTGGTTGATTCATCGTGTCCCTCCACATACAAAGGATTCGCAATGAGGGGCGTGCGGTTGCCGTTCTTATCGAGCATGGTAACAAACTCAACGATGCCACCTTCGCTATAAAAATTACGGATATAGACATTGCCCTCTTCGTCTTTCTCACGCAGGTCGGTGAGGGTAATGCTGATGCGTTTGTTCAGGTAAGCGAGCTCGCGCAAACGACCTTCCAGGATATCTTTTTTATACACTGTTTCCTGGAAGATGGTGGTATCCGGCCAGAAATGTACAATAGTACCGGTGATATTGCTGGTGCCAATCTCCCTTACAGGATACTGGGGCACACCAATATGGTACTCTTGCTCAAATATTTTTCCTTCACGGTGAACAGTCACGTGCAAAGTGGTGCTGAGGGCATTCACGCAACTCACACCTACACCGTGCAAACCACCCGATACTTTGTAAGTGTTCTTATCGAATTTACCACCGGCATGTAATACCGTCATCACCACTTCCAATGCGCTTCTTTTTTCCTTGCTGTGCATGGCGGTAGGAATACCACGCCCGTCGTCCTGCACGCTGATGGAATTGTCTTCATGAATGGTAACGCTGATGTTCTTACAATAGCCGGCCAATGCTTCATCAATGGAGTTGTCTACCACCTCGTACACCAAGTGGTGCAGACCTTTTACTCCTACATCGCCGATATACATCGCGGGCCTTTTACGCACCGCCTCCAAACCTTCCAGTACCTGTATGCTGTCGGCACCATAATTTTTATTTTGTGCCTCTTCTTTGGTCATTTGTTCCTCACTCATAAATGCTTGATAATCCTGTATTTTAACTGATTTTGCAAAGTTGACAAAGTTAATGAAAATAAGGGGTTTTGGCGCTATAAAAATGACAGGCTTGTGACGGTTCTGGAAGGGCCTGTTTTTGCAGATAGATGTTTGTACATTAATTTTGTGCCGCATGTTGCAGGTAATGGATATACTAAGAGTGGCTAACAAAAGCGGCATAGAGCCGGATTTGGATATTTTGTACCAGAAAGAGCAACATGTTCCCGGTTCCATCCAATACCAGATCAAGCGATATTACGCACAACACCCCTGGGTGGCGGAAGATACCGGCATGATGGTTTACCATTACAACCCCGACAAATCTGCTGAAAACTACCTGGAATTACGCTATTGCACCACCGGTAACCGTTATTGCAGCGAAAAAAGCTGTGCCAATTGCAGTGAACTGCCCACCGAAAACTGCAGCGGAAAACACAAAACGGTAGATGTATTCACTTTTCATTTCACAGCCAGTTTCCTGGCCCAGTTTGTACATAATGTGAAGTTGAGCAACCGAAAAGACGAGGTGCTGGCTTTCAGGCATCCGCACGCTTTTACCAAAATATTCCCTTTGTGTAACCGCAAACGGAATGCATTGGACGCGTTACTCAATCACAGCTATTCCGGTGCTTTGGAAAACATATTCGTGAATGCTAAAGTGCATGAACTCCTTTTGTACAGCCTCGAATGCCTGGTTGATGAAAAAGAAGAAGGTTTTGTCTGCAAGTTCCTGGCCGATGAAAGCGGCCGCGAACGCATTTACCAGGCACGCGAAATTTTATTGCAGCACATAGGTGATCCCATCACTATCAAAGAACTGAGCCGCAAGGTGGCAATGAACGAGTGCTACCTCAAAAAAGGCTTTAAAGAAGTCTTCGGCACTACCATATTCGATTTTTACCAGCAACAGCGCATGGAGCACGCCAAGTACCTTTTGTATGAGAAAAGCTTAAGCGTGACCGATGTTTCCGCTTTGCTGGGCTATTCTTCCATCTCGCATTTTTCTGCTGCCTTCAAGAAGCATACGGGTATCAAGCCCTGCGAATTGTTACAGTAATCATTTTTGTCATTAACAGATCAGTTTGTCTTGTTGAAACCATGATATTTCAGGAATGCATTGTATTCCTGCAGGAATGTTTTTCGTTGGTGGTGTGCTTCCTGATTGTCAATATATCGCTGTACGTTCGGAATGTCCGATTCACTTACAGAAACAGCAAAATAATCACTTTGCCACTGCAATTTTGAAGGAGGTGCATTGGCCTGTTGATTGAACCAATGTGCAGATTCTCCTTTGATCAATTGTACAATGTCATTAATAGTTTGGGTAGGCTTTAAGAATACAAGACAATGAGCATGATCAACGTATCCATTGATCCTGTCAATATGGATTCCTTTAGCGAAAGCATTTTGTTTTATATGATTGAATAACATTTCTCTGAAAGGTTTTATCAGGATGGGCTTTCTGTATTTTGTAGCCCAGACATAATGGATACATACTCTTGTGTAAGGCATTTTTATTTGTAAAACAAGAGATTTAAAATGAATGACGCAATAAGAATAAACACCTGATTTTCCTTTCAAAATATCCTGTACAGGGGCTAAAGCCCCATCAACAAAAACATCTTCATGTTCTCCAGGCTGAAGCCTGGAGCAAAGTTTCAATTTATTTGTTTTGCAGCTCATTCATAATCTTTGCCTCAGGCTTCAGCTTGGAGCAAAGCATTCAAATGTTTCACAATCTTTGCCTCAGGCTTTAGCCTGAGGAACAAGAGAAATCAGAGCCTTTTGCATCAGTTGCATTTTGATAGCTGAAGCCTGGAATAAAATATTCAAAAGCTCTGCAAAACAAATCATTCATAATCTTTGCCTCAGGCTTCAGCCTGAGGAACATGAGAAATTAGCTCCTCTTTATTAATTTTAGGATGATTAAAATAGCTTTATGAGAAGAATCATTTCTATTGCAGCAATCGCGATGTTTTGCGCCTGTAAGGCTCCCCAAGCCGATCTGATCATTCATCATGCAAAGATCTACACAGTGGACTCAGCTTTTTCTGTTGTTGAAGCCATGGCTGTGAAAGATGGCAAAATCCTCGCCACAGGAAAGAATGAAGATATTCTAAAGCATTTCACCGCTTTGGAAAATATCGATGCACAAGGCAAAGCGGTTTACCCGGGATTCATTGATGCGCATGCGCATTTTGTAGGTTACGGGCGTGCGCTCTTTCAGGTGGACCTTTTTGGATGCAATAACTGGGAAGAAGCAGTAACCAGGGTGAAAGCATTCGCTGCAGAACACCCTAACCTCGATTGGATACAGGGAAGGGGGTGGGACCAGAACCGGTGGCCCGGTAAATCTTTCCCCACCAATGAGGCGTTGAACCAACTCTTTCCCAATAAGCCGGTGGTGCTCACCAGGGTAGACGGACACGCTTCTATTGCCAACCAGAAAGCACTGGACCTGGCCGGCATCAAAGCGGGACAAACCATCACAGGCGGTTTCATAGAAGTGAAGAACGGGAAGCTGACCGGTGTTTTGATCGATAATGCAGATGATAAAGTATATGCACAGATACCCGAACCTTCGAAAGAAATATACACGCAATGGTTGCAGCAGGCAGAGAAAAACTGTTTTGCACAGGGACTGACCACCATCACCGATTGCGGGTTGGGTTACAGAGATATAGAAGCTATTGACACATTACAGAAAGAAGGTAAGCTGAACATGCGGTTGTATGTCATGTTGAGCGATGAGCCCGCCAATCTTGAAAGATACTTGAAGAAAGGCCCCTACCGGACAGATAAATTATTGGTGAAAGGCGTGAAGGTTTATGCCGATGGCGCTTTGGGAAGCAGGGGCGCCTGCCTTTTACAACCTTACAACGATAAACCCGGATGGACGGGCTTCCTGTTGCGCAATCCCAGTCACTACGATTCCCTGGCACAGGTATTGGCAAACACCGATTTTCAAATGTGTACACACGCGATTGGCGATAGCGCCAACCGCGAAATATTGCATATCTACAATAAGTACCTGCATGGCAAAAACGACAAACGCTGGCGCATAGAACATGCGCAGGTGATCAACCAGCAGGATTTTCATTTGTTCGGCGATGCCAGCATTGTTCCATCTGTTCAGCCTACACATGGCACCAGCGATATGTACTGGGCGGGAGACAGGCTGGGCGCAGAAAGACTGAAAGGTGCGTATGCGTATAAACAACTGCTGCAACAGAACGGATGGATTCCTTTGGGCACTGATTTCCCGGTAGAAGATATTTCTCCTTTCAAAACATTCCTGGCCGCAGTGGTGCGAAAAGATGCGAAAGGATATCCTGCCAATGGTTTTCAAACAGAGAATGCGTTAACGCGCGAGGAAACCATCAGGGGAATGACCATCTGGGCTGCGAAAGCCAATTTCATGGAAAAAGAAATCGGCAGTCTTGAACAAGGCAAGAAAGCCGATTTCATTATACTGGACCAGGACCTGATGAAGGTTCCGGAGACCGATATTTTAAAGGTAAAAGTGAAAGCCACTTACCTGGGAGGGAAGAAAGTTATTTGATCTCTCCCACCATATCTGCTGGTATTACCCACTGATCGAATTCTTCTGAAGTGAGATAGCCCAGTTTCACGGCCATCTCTTTCAATGTAGTACCTTCTTTGTGTGCTTTTTGCGCAATCTCGGCAGCTTTATAGTAACCGATCTTTGTGTTGAGCGCCGTTACGAGCATCAGGCTGTTGTCTACATGTTTTTTAATATTGGCCTCGATAGGTTCAATACCCGTGGCACACTTGTCGTTGAAGCTTACACAACCTTCGCCAATCAGGCGGGCGCTGTGCAGGAAGTTGGCGATCATCACCGGTTTGAACACATTCAGTTCAAAATGACCGGTAGCGCCGCCTATGTTAATGGCCACATCATTCCCCATTACCTGGGCAGCAATCATCGTCAGGGCCTCACATTGTGTGGGGTTTACTTTGCCAGGCATGATGGAAGAGCCGGGCTCATTATCGGGAATGAATAATTCGCCAATACCACTGCGTGGACCAGAGCTCAGCATGCGGATGTCATTGGCTATCTTCATCAGGCTTACCGCTACTGTTTTCAAAGCACCATGCGCTTCCACGATGGCATCGTGTGCCGCCAGCGCTTCAAATTTATTTTCAGCCGTAACAAAAGGTAAACCGGTAAGCGCTGCAATATGTTTGGCAACATTCACCGCATAATTTTTAGGTGTGTTGATGCCGGTGCCTACAGCCGTACCACCCAATGCCAGCTCACTGAGATGCGCGAGGCTGTTGTTGATGGTACGCAAGCCATGATCCAGCTGGCTTACATAACCACTGATCTCCTGCCCCACGGTAAGCGGCGTAGCATCCATGAAATGCGTACGGCCGATCTTTACTACATGCATAAAAGCCTTGCTCTTGGCAGCCAGCGTATCGCGCAATTTTTTGATGCCGGGGATGGTTACTTCCAATAATATTTTATACGCTGCTATGTGCATAGCAGTAGGGAAAGTATCGTTGGATGATTGCGATTTATTTACATCGTCGTTCGGGTGAAGGAATTTGTCCTTATCGGTCAGTGCGCCTCCCTTGATCACGTGCGCACGGTAGGCGATCACTTCATTCACGTTCATATTGCTCTGGGTGCCGGAGCCTGTTTGCCATATCACCAGGGGAAACTGATCATCGAGGTTACCTTCCAGTATCTCATCGGCCACCTGGCCAATCAACCGGGCTTTCTCTTCCGGTAATACCCCTGCATCGAGATTGGTAAGCGCTGCTGCTTTTTTGAGATAAGCAAAAGCTTTGATGATCTCTTTGGGCATTTTATTGATATCCTGTGCAATCTTGAAATTCTCAATGCTGCGCTGCGTTTGGGCTCCCCAATAAACATGGGATGGCACCTGCACCTCACCCATGGTGTCTTTTTCGATACGGTAACTCATGATTTTATCATTTTTGACGCTGCAAAGTTAACGCAAGAAGGGCAGACGCTTTGGAAAAACCACTCAACAAATTATCCTGAAAAACATATCATAATTTTTTACCTTACCCGACTAAAACTGTACTTATGAAATGGATCAAATCGATTGGGTTTGTTGCACTGGTCATGATTGTCCAGGTGAATTTTGCGCAACCCCAATATGAATGGAAACAGGCCACATCCGGGGGCTACACGTACAAATATGTGACCAACGACCCCATGCATGCCCGGTTCTATACCCTCAGGAACGGGCTCACTGTTGTATTATCGGTCAACAAAAAAGAACCCCGTATTGCCGTGCGCATCCCGGTAAGAGCGGGCAGTAATACCGACCCCAGAGATCATACCGGACTGGCTCACTACCTTGAGCACCTGCTGTTCAAAGGAACTGATAAATACGGTACGCTCGACTGGGCCAAAGAAAAGCCTTATCTCGATAAGATAGATGCGTTATACGAACAGTACAATTCCACCAAAGATGAAGCTGCCAGGAAAGAGATATACAAAGAGATCGACAAAACATCCGGCGAAGCAGCGAAATATGCCATTGCCAATGAGTATGATAAAATGATGGCAGCCATGGGCGGCCAGGGTTCCAATGCACATACCTGGGTGGAAGAGACCGTATACGAAGAAGATATTCCTTCCAATGCGCTGGAAAAATTCGTAGGCCTGCAGGCCGAGCGATTCCGTAACCCGATACTGCGCATCTTTCATACAGAGCTGGAAGCAGTATATGAAGAGAAGAACCGCTCGCTCGATGAAGATGCCTGGAAAATACAGGAAGCTTCTCATTTCTACCTGTTCCCCACACACAATTACGGACAGCAAACTACCATCGGTACCATCGAGCATTTGAAAAATCCTTCCATCAATGCTATCCGTGATTATTACCATAAATACTATGTGCCCAACAATATGGCCATCGTAATGTCGGGCGACCTGGATCCCGATAAAACCATTCGGCTCATCGATGCTAAATTCTCTTACATGAACGCCAAGCCGATCCAGGAATATAAGCCTTCACCGGAAAAACCCATCACCGAGTCAACGGTAAAAGATATTTTCGGACCCAGCGCTGAAAGCCTGCAACTCGATTTCAGGGTGGGACCTGCCAATTCAAAAGAGGCATTGCTGGCCGATCTCACCTCTTCTGTATTGTCGAACGGCAAAGCCGGCCTGTTAGACCTCAACCTCAACAAACAACAGAAAGTACTTCGTTCCAATGCGGGTGTGAGACAGTACAAAGATTATGGCGTGTTCATCATCAACGCTTCGCCCAAACAGGGACAGACACTCGAAGAAGCCAAAGACCTGGTGATGGGGCAATTGGATATCCTGAAGAAAGGAAATTTCGATGCTTCACTGATCAAGGCCATTGTAGCCAATTATAAACTGCAACAGTTACAGGGACTGGAAAACAATGCCAACCGTGTGGAAGAGATCACCGATGGATTCATCAAAAACAAAGGGCTGTTGTGGAATGATGATGTGGCTGTGCTGGATAAGATGGGTAAAGTAACCAAGGAAGAACTGGTGGCATTTGCCAATCAATTCTTTCATCCCAATAACTATGTTTTGTTGTACAAACGAAAAGGTGAGGCCAAAGATGTGGTAAAAGTAGAGAAGCCACCGATTACACCGGTAGAGACCAATGCAGATAAACAATCGCCTTTTGTAAAAGCCATCAACGGTATGTCTATGGCGCCTGTAAAACCTGTATGGCTGAATTTTGCAACAGATATGCAGCGTGCTAAAGCAGGAAAGGCGGAAGTATTGTATGTGCCCAACAAAGACAATGGCCTTTTCAACCTGCAGTACAGGTTTGATATGGGTGGATGGAATGATAAGCTGTTGCCTTTGGCATTGCAGTACCTGCAATTCATTGGTACGGAGAAAAAATCTTCCGAAGATATCAGCAAAGCGTTTTACAACCTGGCTTGCAGTTTCAATGCGAATGCGGGCAATGAAGAAACAACGGTTTCCCTGAATGGCTTGCAGGAGAATTTTGATAAAGCATCTACTTTGCTTGAAGACCTGGTGCGCAATTGCAAAGCCGATGAAGCAGCGCTGGAAGGAATGAAGAACCGTCTCATGCGCGCAAGGGCCAATAATAAGCTCAACAAAAGTATGATCATGACGGCGCTCCGCAACTACGGTGTGTATGGAGAAAAAAATCCTTTCAATTATACTTTAACAGACGCAGAGATCAAAGATATCAAAGCGGCAGACCTGGTAAACATCCTGCATAACCTGTTCAATTACCAGCACAGGGTTATTTATTACGGCCCTAAACCATTGGCTGCGTTTGCAACCGATATTGCTAAAATACACCAGCTTCCGGCTGCATGGATGGCTGCCTCAGCGCCGGCTAAATTTATCCGCAGAACGCAGGCCAAAAATGAAGTCCTGTTTGCCGATTATGATATGGTGCAGTCGGAGATTTTCTGGGTAAGGAACCTGGATGCGTATGATCCTAAGAAAGAAGCGGTAACCGGTATTTTCAATAACTATTTCGGATTTGGAATGGGTGCCATTGTATTCCAAACCATACGGGAATCGAAAGCGCTGGCTTATTCAACTTTTGCAGTACTCCAAACACCTGCTAAAAAAGAAGACCGGTTCGCATTCATGTCTTATGTAGGTTGCCAGGCAGATAAGTTCAATGAAGCTGTTGCCGGCATGAACGACCTGTTGAATAATCTTCCCGAAGCAGCGCAGAATTTCGATAATGCAAAGAAGAGCCTGTTGAAAGATTATGAAACAGAACGCATTACCAAAGAGAACATTGTATCCAGCTATCTTGCCAACCTGAAAAAAGGTGTGGATCACGATCTGAGAAAAGATGTGTATGAACAGGCCGCTTCGATCCAGTTCAGTGATATCAAGGGCCTGCATGATACCGATCTCTCGCGGCAACCTTATACTTATTGCATTGTGGCGTCTGAGAAGAAATTGAAAGAGGAGGATATGAAAAAGATAGGCGATGTGAAAAAACTATCACTCGCCGAATTGTTTGGATATTGATTATTTCTTAGCCCTGGGCTTTAAGCCCAGGGCTAAGATTTTTTTTAATTTCCGGTAAAGCGGGGTTTTCTTTTTTCAAGAAAAGCGCTGGTGCCTTCTTTCATATCGGCTGTATCGAAACATTCTCCAAAAGCAGCTACCTCTACCGCGTAACCATTCTTCGTTTCATCGAACACGGCATTGGCCGCTTCAATGCATTTGGCTACTGCCAATGGCGCTTTGCTGTTGATGGTTTGAAGAATAGCCGTGGCTTTGGCCAGCAGTTCTTCCTGCGGCACTACCGCATTCACCAGTCCGTATTGCCATGCCTTTTGTGCATCGATCATTTCACCGCTCATGAGCAGTTCCAGTGCTCTTCCTTTTCCAATCAATTGCACCAGGCGTTGTGTACCGCCATAACCTGGAATGAGTCCGAGGTTCACTTCAGGCTGGCCGAATTTGGCGTTGTCCGATGCAATCCTGAAATGACAACTCATGGCCAGCTCGCAACCACCGCCTAATGCAAACCCATTCACGCAGGCAACAATGGGTTTAGGAGATTGTTCGATCCGTGCAAAAATGGCTTGTCCTTTTTGCGCCAGCTGCATGCCTTGTGCAGTATCCAGTCCAACGAATTCCGCGATATCCGCCCCGGCAACAAAAGATTTGCTGCCCGATCCGGTAATAATCACAGATCTCACCTCGCTTTGATTGAGCAATTCAGTCAGTGCCTCGTCCAGTTCCTGCATCACCTGGCTGTTCAATGCGTTGAGTTTATCGGGACGGTTGATGGTAATGGTAAGGATGCCATTGTCGAGGGAAGTGAGCAATGTATGGTACATGTTGCTGGTTTTAAACAAAGATGGTTTGATCGTTAAAATGGTCTGTGTGCAGCTACCCATTGCCGGATATAATCGGCAATAGCTGTTGTAGGAGTGCCCGGGGCAAAAAGCATACCCACACCCATTTCATTCAATTGTTTGATGTCGTCTTCCGGTATGATGCCGCCGCCGGTGAGCAGTACATCATGCATATTTTTTTCTTTGAGCAGTTGAATGATCTTGGAGAAAACCGTCATGTGCGCGCCGCTGAGGATGCTGATGCCGATGGCGTCTACGTCTTCCTGTAAGGCTGCGTTCACCACCATTTCAGGTGTTTGCCTCAAACCGGTATAAATAACTTCCATACCGGCATCGCGCAGGGCGGTGGCAATTACTTTGGCGCCGCGGTCGTGGCCATCGAGACCTACCTTGGCAACAAGTACTCGTATGGGGCGATCGTTCTTTTGCATGGTGCAACAAAAATAAGCAATATCGGGTTCATCGCTTCCGCTTTACTTCATCTATCACATCGAGCAGGCCATTGGTGAACCGGTCATCGGCCAGTTGCCAGAACATGATGCCATTGAGTTTGTGCTGGATGACGTAGTTCGTCTTCATGGTAATAGAAGTGCTGTCGTCGAAAGTAACAAACCATTTTTTGCCGGCATTGTACATATACGGCGCAGCTGTTGCGGTATCCCAATGGCGCACGAAGCCGCTGTCGGTTGATAAGAAACGGTTGAAACCACTGTAAGAAATACCACGAAAAAATTTACCGTGGCCACGCAGTCCGTCGTTATCGGGCGCTACATTTTCCCAGATGCGCGCATAGAATGCCGCGCCGATCAATAGTTTGCGGGCAGGTACTTTTTTAGCAAGCAGCATTTTCACGGCGTTATCGCATGACTCGAGCTGTTGTGGAGTGGAATACAGTGCAGTATGATGACCGGTAACCGTATCATAACCGGTGATGAGGTCGTAGGTCATGAGGTTGATCCTGTTAACCAGCGGCGCCACGGCCTTCCAGTCAACCGATTCATTGATGTATTTGCTAAAACCTCCGGCGGCAAAACTGATCTCTTTTTGTTTGCCCAGGCTGTCGCGCAAGGTTTTGATGAGTTGTGTAAAATGTTCTTTATCATCGGGTGAATAAGGATGGCCGGGTGCGCCTTTGATAGTAGGATATTCCCAGTCGAGGTCAATGCCATCTGCACCGAAATCCTGCAACAGTTGTTTGGCCGATGAAGCAAATTGTTTCCGCGTGCTGTCGGTTGAAAACACTTCAGAACAGGTGAAGCAACCCGTCCATCCACCTAACGATACAATCACTTTCAGGTTCGGGTTTCTTTTTTTCTGTGCAACACAGCGGATCAGTGAAGCGCTGTCGCGCGCGTTCATCAGCGCCATATGATTCCCTTTGAGATGGGTGAAGCTGAAGCAGAGATGGGTGAGTTTTTCTACCGGGAAGCTATCGATCATGGTAGCTCTTCCTGCAAAATAACCGAACACCGTGAGTTTGTTGTGTTGGGCAGAGAGTGATACGGTTGCGCAACAAAGCGCCAGCAGCCATGCAAGTGTTTTAGATTTCATAAGCGCCCAAAGTACGAAAATGTACCGTTGCTCAGGCATGTTCCAATAAAGAGAGCGTGTGTGTGATGCGCCTGATGGTCTCTTCTTTGCCCAGTATAGCCGCAATGTCGAATACGCCCGGACCGTATTTGCCCCCTACCAGCATAATACGCAGGGGTAGCATCAGTTCTCCGGGTTTGAGTTGGTTGGCGGCAGCCAGTTCTTTGAAAGTGGCTTCGAGACCGCCCGCTTCCCATAGTGTGCTGAGTTGGAAACTGCGTATCAGTTCTGTGAAGAAAAGATTTTTCTTGTCGTCCCATTTGGGTTTTACAGCAGCAATATCCATCTCTGCGGGCAGTGCAAAAAAGAAAGAAGCTTGTTGTGTAAAATCGGTTAACAGGGTGCAACGTTCTTTAACGAGGTCGATGATTTTTGCTAACAGGGCGTCATCGGTAACCATCATGCGGTCGGCGGCCAATATTTCTTTTACAGCAGGGAGGAGATGCCGCGCTTCGGTGCGTTTGATCCACTCGTGGTTGAACCATTTGGCTTTCTCATAATCGAATTTCGCACCGGCTTTGTGCACGCGTTCGATAGAAAATTTCTCCACCAATTCATCGAGCGAAAAAATTTCCTGGTCGGTACCATCGTTCCAGCCTAACATGGCCAGCAGGTTCACAAAAGCTTCGGGCAGGAATCCCCGCTCTTTGAAGCCAATGGTGAGCTCGTTCGATTTGGGATCTGTCCAGTCCATCGCAAATACCGGGAACCCGAGACGGTCGCCATCGCGTTTGCTCAGTTTGCCATTGCCTTCGGGTTTGAGGATCAGGGGCAGGTGCGCCCATTGCGGCATCTGCGCTTCCCATCCCAGGTATTTCCATAACAACAAATGCACCGGTGCAGAGGGAAGCCATTCTTCCCCGCGGAAAGCGTGACTGATCTGCATCAGGTAATCATCCACCACTACGGCGAGATGATAAGTGGGCATGCCGTCTGCTTTCAGTAGTACTTTATCATCTACCTGAGAAGTATGGAACGATACTTCACCACGAATCATATCGGTGAAGTGAACGGTTTCCTGTTCGGGCATTTTGATGCGTATCACATGCGGAATACCCTCTTTCAGCAATTGAGCAACAGCAGCTGCATCGAGTGTGAGTGAGTTACGCATTTTGGTACGTATGTGCTGGTTGTATTGCGGCGATGGGTTCTCTGCTGTTTTAAACTGGGCACGCATCTGTTCCAGCTCTTCGGGTGTATCGAAAGCATAGTATGCGTATCCGTTCTTTACCAGTTCTTCGGCATACGCACGGTAACTGGCTTTTCTTTCGCTCTGGCGATAAGGTGCAAAGGGGCCACCATGAACAGGGCTCTCATCAGGTGTGAGTCCGCACCAGTTGAGGGTATTGAAAATATAAGCTTCGGCACCGGGAACAAAGCGGGTCTGGTCGGTGTCTTCTATCCTAAGGATAAAATCACCGCCGTGTTGTTTGGCAAAGAGATAATTGAATAAAACGGTTCTCACGCCACCCAGGTGGAGACCGCCCGTAGGCGAGGGGGCGAAACGTACGCGCACTTTTCTGCTGTTCATGCCGCAAAGATAAAAGACTAATGGCGATTTCCTTTGATCGTCATCCCGAGCAACGTCACCCTGAGCGAGCGAAGCGAGTCGAAGGGGCAGCCGAGGGATCTGCCCGAATGTTCAGCAGGTCCTTCGACTCGCTTCGCTCGCTCAGGATGACGATTAGAAGAGACGCGTTATCTTTATACTATGTACCTCGTTCATACCCCATGGTGGTTACGTGCTTTGTATCCAAAGCTGGTTTGGCAGATACCTGTAAAAGAGAAAGTACTGTATTTGAGTTTCGATGATGGTCCGCATGAAACGGCCACGCCTTTTGTACTCGACCAACTGCAACAATATGGCGCCAAAGCGAGTTTTTTTTGCATTGGCAAGAACGTGATGGCTCACCCCGCTATTTACGAGCGGATCATCCGCGAAGGACATGCTGTTGGCAACCATACCCAGCATCACTTGAATGGATGGAAAACCCCTGACCAAGCGTATATCAAGGATATCAACCTCGCTGCTGAACATATCCATTCAACGCTTTTCAGACCCCCGTATGGAAGGATCCGCCGTTCGCAGTACCGGCAATTGAAAGCGGCACATCCAAACATGCGTGTGATCATGTGGTCTGTGCTGAGCGGTGATTTTGATACCGGCCTTTCACCCGAAACGAGTTTGTCGTATGTATTACAATATGCCAAACCCGGCTCCATCATTGTATTTCATGACAGCGCCAAAGCATGGGATCGCCTGCAATATGCATTACCGCGCGTTTTGGCTCATTTTAAACAGGAAGGATACCGGTTTGAAAGCATCTAAAAGCCAGCATACAAAACCATTTTTGACATTTCAGTTGTGAGTTTTGATTTTTGCATCATGAACCTGATAGATACCCATTGCCATTTGTATTCAGCCGAGTTTGCGGCAGATATAGATGTTGTGATAGAACGCGCCGTGCAATACGGTGTTTCCCGGTTTTATTTACCTGCGATCGATGATAGCACCCACAAAGCCATGCTGGACCTTGAAGCAAGGTATCCGGGCGTTTGTGTGGCGATGATGGGGCTGCATCCCTGTTCGGTGAATGCAGGATACCGCAACGAACTGGCGGTAGTGGAAGAATGGCTGGAGAAAAGGCCCTTTGTTGCTGTTGGGGAGATTGGCCTTGATTATTATTGGGATAAGACTTATACCAAAGAACAGCAGGAAGCATTTACGCTGCAAATGCAATGGGCTTTGAAGCGTAACCTGCCCATTGTGATCCACACCCGCAATGCTATGCAGGAGACCATTGAAATGGTAAAACCCTTTGCTGTAAAGGGACTCAGGGGTATTTTTCATTGTTTCAGCGGCAGTACCGAATCGGCGAAGCAGATCACGGATATGGGTTTTATGCTGGGTATCGGTGGGGTACTCACTTATAAGAATGCGGGCCTGCCGGCAGCGCTGGAAAAGGTTCGTATGGAATACCTGGTGCTCGAAACAGATGCACCTTATCTTACCCCTGTTCCCTTCAGGGGCAAACGCAATGAAAGCAGTTATTTGCAATATGTGGTGGAGAAGTTGGCAGAAGTAAAAGGGGTAACCGTAGAAGAAATAGCGACCATTACCACGGCCAATGCTCAAAAAATATTCGGAAACTGAGTCACGAAGCTTTATTTTTGCCGTCCTAAAAAAGCACAGAGAGGTGTCCGAGTGGTTGAAGGAGCACGCCTGGAAAGTGTGTATACGGGAAACCGTATCGAGGGTTCGAATCCCTTCCTCTCTGCCAGGTTACAATTTAAAATGAAGCAAAAGCCCGCAAATTCAATGTTTACGGGCTTTTTCATTTTTGACTATCGCTCAAAATGTACATAGAAGCCCATATTTCCAGTGAGTAATTCATGAGTAGTAATTTTTTTATAATGTGACTCACTAAACATACTCCAACGCACTGTAAATTAACATGTTCTGTTTTTGAACATGCATTTTCTAAGGGTAATTCCGGTTCTAATTTTAACCTGAAATCATGTGTTATGTTAGGCAAGAATTTCAACCTGCTTTTTTACCTCAAATGCAACTCATTGTAAATGAGGCTGAAATCGGGGCATCGCAATTTGCGACACCATCAGGCCCATTCGTACTGTTCACTTATACCACTTGTTCACTGATAATGAACATTGTAAATAAATGAACATGTCGCATAATTTAATTGTTATCTTACATTTTGTTCATTATATTTGCTTGTTCACTGAAAATGAACATTAATAAAAAATGAACACAGAAGACATTGTAATAGAGGCTTTAGATAATCTGTTTACTCAAACCGGGTTTCAAGGGAAGTTCAAACCTACAATTTACCGGGAGGATGGGGAAATAGATTTTGATTTTCGCAATAAGCATATGCGTGTTTTTGCCGAGATCAAAAAAGAAATAAAACCCTACCAGTTACCCGATATAGAAGCCAGGGCTAAAAAATATGAACCCTACATGATTGTAGCAGACCGGATATACCCGGCTACGAAAGAACAGTTACGAAAAAAAGGCATCGGTTACCTTGATACAGCAGGCAATATATACCTTGATCACGATAATATTATGATATGGCAGGAAGGGAATAAACAGAAAGAGGACAAGAAAAAGGCGGTGACCAACCGGGCATTTACCAAAACAGGTTTGAAAGCGGTTTTTTACCTGATGCTAAACGAACATGCACTCAATCAACCTTACCGCCAGACCGCAGAAATCACAGGCATAGCTTTAGGTAATATCAAATATATCATTGATGGATTAAAAGAAGCAGGTTACATATTGCGGATGGATGATAGAAAATGCCTACTTCAAAATAAAAAGGCATTGCTGGAAAGATGGATAGCGGGATACCGGGAAATACTTAAACCGGCGCTGCTCATAGGTAATTTCAGGTTTACTAATAATGACACTGCACATAACCTTTTCGGCCCTGCATTTATTAATGATGAAATAACTGTAGGTGGAGAACCAGCAGCAGAAAGAATAACGAAATACCTACACCCGGAAATTTATACGCTGTACACTACACTCGTCAAAACTGATATGTTACGCAGATTCAAGTTTATTCCTGATGCGAAAGGAAATATAGAGATATATAGAAAGTTCTGGAACGAAAAATTTATTGCTGAAGATAATTTGAATACCGCCCCACTGATACTGGTATATGCTGACCTGGTAATAACAGATGATCCAAGATGTATAGAAACTGCACAAATCATTTACGATAAATATTTAAGAGATGAATTTGAACGACGTTAAGGAAGGGGAATTAAAAGAAGTTTTTGATGCGTTGGAAGAAGTATTCAAACATTTAAACATTGATTATTATCTGATAGGTGCGATTGCACGGGATATCTGGTATGCACGGGGAAACAAAGAGTTCAGGAAAACAAAAGATGTTGATTTCGCGGCAATGGTGGGAAGTAAGGCCGAGTATGAAACAGTAAGACAATACCTCAAAGATCATAAACATTTTCAAGAAACAAAAGCGAATTCCTTTGTTATGATTACACTGGGTGGTGTGCAGGTCGATATTCTTCCTTTTGGTGAAATTGAAATAGATGACAGCATACAACTGGAGGGTGCAGGGTTGACAAGTATAAAAGTTAACGGGTTTAAAGAAGTATATGATACCGGTACACAGGAAGTAATCATGGAAACAGGACATACATTCCAGGTGGCTACGCTCCCTTCCATTGTATTATTGAAACTCATTGCATTTGACGACAGACCGGATCAAAGGCTTAAGGATTCAAGGGATATTGCCAACATCATCAACCATTTCTTTGATCTTCATTCAGACTTGATTTACAGCGATGAAAACCTAGATCTGTTTATGACAGATGAGGCAACTTTCAATGAACAAAGCTTACAGGAAATTGCAGCTATAGTAATTGGTCGAGAAATAAGAAAAATTATCAGACTTAATAACCCGTTACTTGAAAGGGTAAACCTGATCCTGGAAAAACAAATACAACTACAAGGAGATAGTGCTTTTGTCAGGAATATGAGCCAGGAAACAAATATGAATGTAATACAGGTAATGAAATGGCTTACAAATTTAGCAAAGGGGATTTCCCAAGAGATACAATAATTACCAAAGACATATTCAGAACACATTGACTTAGTAAAACAATACAAACTCCCGTATATGAGTCAAATGCTTGCAGATATTAAAAGAATTGTTACAGAAGATGTAAGCAATCGAATAACTCAATATGAAGTAATGTATGAATGAAGCCTTATCATTTTCGAATAAAAAAACTGAGCCTTTTCAAAGAAGTAGTTGCAGCGCAAAGTAAGTCGCCCGGATTGGGGAAATCGTGATAGCCGCCAACAGCCCTATGTACTCCTATTGGAAAATCTAATGTAAGTTCCTCGTTAATCGAGACGGAAGTATGAAGCGGATCGTTAAGGTCTTTTCCCTCTATAATAGCTACATCTGTAATCCAGGCAGCACCGGGGTTTTCAAGATAAGTGCTCATTAACGGTTGCTGTCGTTCTTTCACAATTGATTTATCTGTCATGATATTTAAATAAGCATAACTATATGTAATGGACTTACCGCTAAAGCCAAATTACAGAAGCCTGGCCAGAAATCCAACAGTCAGTGACAATCATCACCAGTTGATTTGATTGTTGTCATGAAAAGGGCGCCGGACTGCGGGTACATTTGAACCACAATCTTAAAACAGCAACCCATGTTAGGTGAACTGAAAGAAGCGGCTATAACAAACATCCTGCATAGCCAGGTAATCGGCAGGCTCGCCTGCAGTAACGGGAAAGAGCCCTATATCACCCCTGTAACCTATGCGTACGACGGTGATTTTATTTACGGACAAACAAACGAAGGGAAAAAGCTGGACATCCTTCGCAAGAATCCGAAAGTTTGTTTCGAGGTCGACATGATAACCGATATGCGCAATTGGCAAAGCGTGGTCATTTACGGAAAGTTTGAAGAACTGGAAGGGGCGGAAGCAAAAAAGGCAAGGGAAATTCTTTTTGACCGCGTATTTCCTTTGTCCACCAGCAGCACCATCCACCCGCACGAACACGAAACAAAAACGAAAGTGGATGACAGTACAAGGGTCAAAACTGTCTTGTACCGTATCAGGATCCAGGAAGCAACAGGGAGATTTGAAAAACAATAAAAGCGACCTCTGTTCCGTTATCGTAACAGAAGCCTATGCTGAACGAAGACCTGATAGCACATTTCTGGAGTATTGACCAGGAAACACTTTTCAAAAGAACCGGATCCGGTTTACCTGGTTTAAGTGAAAATGAAGCGAATGCCCGCCTGAGCCGGCAAAGAAAAGCGAACAAAGTTGTGCAACCCTGGCGCCGGGATGCCAAACTGCTGCTGGCGCAATACAAAAACCCGCTGGTCCTGTTATTGATCTTTGCCGTCTTTCTTTCGCTGATCCTGAAGGAATATTCAGACGGGATCATTGTACTGATCGTATTATTGTCAACCGGTATATTCGGCTTTTTCCAGGAACGGAATGCCGGCAGGGCCGTTGAAAAACTGCGCGCACTGGTACACAGCAAAGTGTGGGTACGGAGAGAGGGCAAAGAAGAAGAGATCCCGGCAGACGAAGTGGTAACAGGAGATATTGTGTTATTGAGCGCCGGCTGTATGATCCCTTCCGATGCATTGATACTTGAGTCGAACAACCTGCATGTAAATGAATCCATCTTAACGGGAGAAGCTTTTCCGGTAGAAAAAAACAGCGGCACCTGTAAACCCGATGCTCCACTAAGTGCTGTCGGCAATTCGGTATTCAAAGGCAGCAGTGTGGTCAGCGGCAGCGCTGTTGTGTTAACCGCCAATGCAGGCAAATATACCGAGTTGGGAAAAATAGCTTCCTCACTCGAAAGCGAGATGTCTGTCAATGCTTTTGAAATAGGCATCATGAAATTCGGGTACCTGTTGATGCGCCTAACCATCATAGCAACGGGCGCCATTTTGATCTTCAATATCATTCTCCACAAACCCTTTATCGATTCCATTCTTTTTGCACTTGCGTTGGCCATAGGGTTAACACCGGAATTGTTACCCGTTATTACTACCATCACCCTGTCTGCAGGAGCCAAACGAATGGCCGCTAAAAAAGTGATCGTAAAAAAATTAAGCGCCATTCAGAACCTGGGAGAAATCGATATCCTTTGCAGCGATAAAACGGGCACCATCACCGAAGGAGCGGTACAAATAGAATCGGTCATCGATCTCAACGGCAACAGAAGCGATAAAGCGTGGCTGTATGCTTACCTCAATGCTTATTTTGAAACCGGTTTTTCCAATCCTATGGACGATGCCATAAGACAGGTAAAAGAAGTGGATATTACCGGTTACACCAAGTGTGATGAATTGCCGTACGATTTCATACGGAAGCGCCTGAGTGTGGCGGTAAGTTTCGGGGATGAGCAGCTCCTGATCACCAAAGGAGCGGTGGACAATATCCTGCAGGTTTGCAGCTTTTGTGAAAGGGCAGGGGTCAGCCGGTGTACGATCGAAGAAGTAAAGGATGAGTTGAAACAGCGCTTTGCTGCATTAAGCGGCAATGGCTTCCGGGTGATTGGGGTTTGCTATAAAAATATTACAGGTACTACCCGTATCGGTAAAGACGATGAAAAAGACATGGTATTCCTCGGGTTCATTGTATTGTACGACCCGCCTAAGAAGGGTATCGTTGAATCCATCACTGCTTTGCGCAATACAGGTATTGCATTGAAAGTTATTACAGGCGATAACCGCCTGGCTGCGAAGCATATTGCCTCGGCTATGCAACTTTCACCGGATAAAATCGTAACCTCGTCAGACCTGGCCAATCTCACCGATGAAGCCTTGCAACAGAAAGCGCTGGATACGGATATTTTTGCGGAGATCATCCCCGCAGAAAAAGAACGGATTGTAAAAGCCCTGCAAAGAGCCGGACATGCCGTAGGCTACCTGGGAGATGGCATCAACGACGCCAACGCCCTGAAAGCCGCTGATGTAGGCATATCTGTCGATACTGCGGTTGAAGTAGCCAAAGAAGCGGCTGACCTGGTTTTGTTGGATAAGGACATCGATGTTTTGCGCGAAGGCGTACTGGAGGGCCGCAAAACATTCATGAATACCCTCAAATATTTATTCGTGGCCACCAGTACCAATTTTGGTTGCATGCTCAGCATGGCCATTGCATCGCTCCTGCTGCCATTCCTGCCTTTATTGCCCGTGCAGGTACTGCTGAATAATTTTTTATCTGATTTTCCGTTTATCAGTATCTCTTCCGATAATGTAGACGATGAACTGGTTGCGAAACCGCGCACCTGGGATATCAGGTATATCAAACGTTTTATGATGGTATTCGGTACGCTGAGCTCGATGTTCGACTTCCTGACTTTTTTTGTTTTATTGTTCGTGTTCCATTCATCACCTGCACAGTTCAGGTCTGCCTGGTTCCTGGAAAGCCTGCTTACGCAAGCATTGATTGTATTGATCATCAGAACAAGACGTCCGTTCATAAAAAGCAAACCTTCCAAATACCTGCTGCTTACCGCTGTCTGCTGTTGCATCATCACTTTTCTCATTCCCTATTTACCGGTAGGGAAGTTTTTCAGCCTGTACCCGTTACCGGTGCATATCATTATTGCAGACCTGGTCATTGTTGCCATCTATATTCTCTTAGCTGAAACCAGCAAAAGGTACCTGATGCAGCGATTATAACAGCCGGATCAAAGTTATTTTTTCATATCCTTTGTTGTGCAATGCGTAACAATGCCTTATCTTCCCTGAAAACCAGCGATGAATCCGATAACCCTATTGGGACTTGCAGCGGCTTTTTGCACCACGGTCTCTTTTCTTCCCCAGGCCATTAAAACAATCAGAACCCGCGATACTTCGGGTATCTCGCTTTCCATGTATGGCTTGTTCACTTTCGGCACTTTGTTGTGGTTGCTCTTCGGTCTTTTTACTTCCAATATTCCGGTTACTGCAGCCAATGGAGTCACATTGATTTTTGCGTTGATCATTCTTGTATATAAGATCAAATACCATTAAACAAGCATCAGCATCATCGAACCTTAATTCTTCCGCATGAATCCCAATCCCAAACTAAAAGGTCAGTCCGCCCTGGTTACAGGCGCCAACAGCGGTATCGGTAAAGCCGTAGCTATTGCGCTGGCAAATGATGGCGCCAATGTGGTGGTCAATTATGTAACCCATCCCGAAGCAGCAGAAGCCGTTGTAACAGAAATCAAAAACAATGGTGGTACGGCTATTGCTTTGCAGGCAGATGTGAGCAAGGAAGACCAGGTACAGGCCATGTTCCAAACTATGTACAAGCAATTCGGTACCATCGATATACTGGTGAACAATGCCGGCTTGCAAAAAGATTCCCCTTTTGAAAATATGTCGCTCGCCGATTGGCAACTGGTCATCGATATCAACCTTACCGGGCAGTTCCTTTGTGCAAGAGAGGCGGTGCGCGAGTTTTTACGCAGGGGCATTGTACCTGAGAGAAGTGTTGCCGCCGGCAAGATCATTTGCATGAGCAGCGTACACGAAGTCATCCCCTGGGGCGGTCATGTGAACTATGCCAGCTCCAAGGGCGGTATCATGTTATTGATGAAAAGCATGGCGCAGGAGCTGGCGCCTAAAAAGATCCGTGTCAACAGCATCGGCCCCGGCGCCATTCAAACACCCATCAACCGCGCCGCCTGGGAAACACCCGAAGCGCTGAACAAACTACTCACACTGATACCCTATAACCGCATCGGCCAACCGGAAGACATTGGTAAACTGGCGGCCTGGCTGGCAAGCGACGAATCGGATTATATTACCGGCACCACTGTTTTCTGTGATGGCGGCATGACCCTCTATCCCGGCTTCTCCACCAATGGATAACTCAAATAAGTTGTATGACAGCAGAACAGGAACGGTTAGAAAAGAATGCCGGTAAGGAAGTGCCGTTGGAAGAATGGGGCCCTTACCTCAGCGAAAGACAATGGGGCACTGTTCGGGAAGACTATAGCGAAAACGGCGATGCGTGGAATTATTTCCCGCACGACCATGCCCGCAGCCGCGTGTACAGGTGGGGAGAAGACGGGCTCGCCGGTATATCGGATTACCGGCAGCAATTGTGCTTTGCGGTGGCGTTGTGGAACGGCAAAGACCCCATACTGAAAGAGCGCCTGTTCGGACTCACCAATAACGAAGGCAATCACGGCGAAGACGTTAAGGAACTGTATTATTACCTCGATAACCTGCCTTCGCATTATTATATGAAATACCTGTACAAGTATCCGCAACAGGCATTTCCTTATGAAGAGCTTGTTAGCACCAATAAGCACAGAAATAAATTCGAAGAAGAGTATGAATTGCTCGATACAGGCATTTTCGACCAGGATGCTTATTTCGATGTATCGGTTACGTATGCCAAACAAAACAGCGAAGATATTTCCGTCTGCATAGAGGTTGCCAACAAAGGCAAGGATGCCGCTACTATAACTGTGTTGCCCACACTATGGTTCTTCAACAAATGGCAGTATGGCCAGATGCAACAAAAACCGCAACTGCAACGGATCAACGAACAAACGGTAAAGGCGACTCACGAAGACCTTGGTACCTATTACTATTATGTGCAACAACCACAAGCCATCTTCTTTACAGAAAATGAGACCAATACGGAACGCTTGTTCGGCCGGCCCAACCCATCGCCTTTTGTCAAAGATGCTTTTCATGATGCGGTGATACATGGCAAGAACAGGGAACTGCTGGCGCAACAAGCAACGGGTACCAAATGTGCGGCTGTATATGAACTAACCATTGCACCCGGCGCCAGCCAGTTGATCTATGCGCGCATTACAAGCCATCAAACCGAAACGCCTTTTGATGAGCGGCTGCCGCAATTGTTTGCAGCGCGCCAACAGGAGGCGGATGATTTCTACCGGTCAGTCTTCCCCGCGCAAACAGATCCTTCTCTTGCCGCCCTGCAGCGCAAAGCCTTCGCCAGTCTGCTTTGGAGCAAACAATATTATCATTACGATGTAGAAGACTGGCTGGCGTCGTCGGACGGCGTCAGTCCGGCTGCCGCAGCCAGACAGCAAGGCCGGAATGCCGGCTGGAAGAACATCAAGAACGCCGATGTGATCCTCATGCCAGATAAATGGGAATATCCCTGGTATGCGGCCTGGGACCTGGCTTTTCATTGCATACCCATGGCCATCATTGATCCGCAGTTTGCCAAGCATCAATTGATATTGCTTACGAGGGAATGGTATATGAACCCGAACGGACAAATGCCGGCTTATGAATGGAATTTCAGCGATGTGAATCCGCCGGTACAGGCTTTTGCGGCGTTGCAGGTATATGAGATAGAAAAGCGAAGAACAGGAAAGGGCGATACCCTATTCCTTAAAAAGATCTTCCAGAAGCTGGTAGTGAATTTTACCTGGTGGGTGAACCGTAAAGACCTGAGCGGGAATAATATTTTCAGCGGAGGTTTTTTAGGGTTAGATAATATCGGCGTCTTCAACCGCAGCAGCCAGTTGCCCGATGAAGTGGAGCTGGAACAAACGGATGCCACTGCATGGATGGCCATGTATGCACTGCATTTGTTTGATATGGCCGTTGAGATTGCCACAGAAGATCCGGCTTTTGAAGACATGGTCACCAAGTTTTATGAGCATTTTATATTGATTGCCGATGCCGCCAATCACCTGGGCCTGTGGGACGAAGGAGATCGTTTTTTTTACGATGTGCTGAGCTTATACGGAAAAGCGCCCGTGCCGCTGAAGATCAGGTCGGCGGTAGGGTTGGTGCCTCTGTTTGCAGTGTCGATACTGACCAAAGAGCAGTGCAGCCGTTTGCCGGGTTTTGAAAAAAGAAGGAACTGGTTCAATCATTATGAAGAAACCATCCATCATTATAAAGCCTATGCAGAAAGAAAAGATCCGGATACGCTGCTCTTCTCCCTGGTCGATACAGATAAGTTAACGGCGTTGTTAACTAAACTGCTGGATGAATCGGAATTCCTCTCACCCGGCGGGGTGCGTGCGCTTTCCCAATATTATAGAGACCATCCTTACCGGATAAGCATCGAAGGCAACGATTATGAAGTGAGCTACGATCCGGGCGATTCCACTTCCGGATTGTTCGGCGGCAATTCCAACTGGCGGGGTCCGGTATGGATGCCCGTCAATTATTTACTGGTCAAATCCATAGAAAAATACGGCGCCTTCTATGGCAACGACCTGCGTGTTGAATTCCCGCAGCATTCGGGCAATTTTATGAACCTCGAAGCAGTGGCGGCACAGTTGCGCCAAAGGTTGATCCGTATCTTTACCAAAGACGCCAATGGCAAAAGACCGGTGCATGGCAGGCACAGCTGGTTTTACGAGCGGCCAGGCAACGAAGAGCTGGTATTGTTTTATGAGTATTTTCATGGCGATGATTCCCATGGAGTAGGCGCCAGTCACCAAACCGGATGGACGGCGCTGATCGCGGATATGCTTTTTTAAGTATGAAAAAAATCAAATCTTCTTTTGAACAGTTATCGATCTTTTTGCATTTGCTGAAATGGTCGGTGTATGTGTTACCGCTAGCTGCGGTAGTAGGTTCCCTGGTGGCTTTGTTTTTGTGGCTTCTCAATGAGGTAACCGTTCTGAGGGAACAGCATGAATGGCTGCTTTTCTTATTGCCGGTAGCAGGTGTGCTGATTTTCTTCCTGTATAAATACGCCGGCAAGAATGCCGAAGCGGGCAATAACCTCATCATGGAGGAAATTCATGAGCCGGGCGGAGGCGTGCCTGCGCGCATGACGCCACTGGTATTGATCACTACACTCATCACTCATTTATTCGGAGGCTCGGCGGGCAGGGAAGGAACGGCTGTTCAAATGGGCGGCAGTATGGCAGGACTCCTCGGTAAATGGATGCGGCTCAACGGGAACGACCTGCGCATATTACTGATGGCAGGAATGGCTGCCGGCTTTGGGGCTGTTTTCGGTACCCCTCTAACAGGCGCCATCTTTGCGTTGGAAGTACTGGCAGTTGGCCGCATCAACCATACGGCCCTGTTGCCCTGCTTCATAGCCGCTTTCCTGGCCGATATCACCTGCAGCGCATGGGGCATCCGGCACACGCATTATGCCATCGCCCCTTTGCAGGCAGCAGCGGCACATCTGTTGCCATACCTGCATTTCAACGGGATACTGCTCATGAAAGTGATCCTCGCCGGTATATGTTTCGGGCTGGCCGGGTTCTTTTTTGCCGAACTGTCGCGCAACATCAAAAAGTACAGCACGCAATACATCAAAACGCCCTGGCTGGTTCCTTTTGCCGGCGGATGCATCATTATAGTGCTGACATTGATACTGGGTACTTCCGATTACCTGGGATTGGGCGTTACCAATGCACATACGAATGGTGTGAGTATTGTGTCTTCTTTCCAACCCGGTGGCGCCGGCTATACCAGTTGGTTTTGGAAACTCCTCTTCACCGCCATTACCATTGGCATGGGTTTTAAAGGAGGAGAGGTGACGCCCCTGTTTTTCATCGGCGCCGCCCTGGGCAATGCCATTGCCGCACTTACCGGTTCACCGGCCGATCTTATGGCCGGACTGGGCTTTATCGCCGTTTTCGCCGGGGCCACCAATACACCCATCGCCTGTACCTTGATGGGTATTGAACTGTTCGGCGGCGAGTACACCATCTATTATGCAATAGCCTGTTTCACCGCTTATTATTTCAGTGGCCACTCCGGTATTTACCGCGCCCAGCGTGTGACGGCGGCTAAAGCCGATATGCAGCAACAATAATCATCTCTGCAAATCTAACATTTTGTGTTAAATTTGCAGAGATGATACCCCGAAGACTGGAAACTTCCATAAGAGCAGCATTGCAGCGCAGTCCCTCAGTAGCGTTGATTGGCCCTCGCCAGGTGGGTAAAACAACGATTGCCTTGAACATAGCCGAAGGTGCTCCTTCTGTTTATCTCGATCTCGAAAGCCGCCTGGATCTTGAGAAAGTACGGGACATCCATTTGTTTCATTCACAGAACAGTGATAAGCTGATTGTGATGGATGAAGTGCAGCGGCTGCCTGAATTGTTCCAGGAGCTACGTGGCATCATTGACCAGGAAAGGCGAAAAGGCCACAAAACCGGGCAGTTCCTCTTCCTTGGCTCAGCTTCACTTGATTTGTTGCAACAATCCGGCGAATCCCTGGCCGGCAGAATTACCTATATCGAATTATATCCGGTAGATGCATTGGAATATGGCGGTGATAAGTACGACAGGCTCAACGAGCTTTGGTTGCGTGGCGGTTTTCCTGAAAGCCTGCTGGCCGATACTGAAAGCAACAGTCTTCAGTGGCGGCGTGATTTTATTAAAACCTATCTCGAACGCGATATCCCACAATTTGGTCCGCGCATACCCGCTGAAACCCTGGAAAGATTCTGGACGATGTTAGCCCACAACCAGGGGGCTGTATTGAATGCATCGCACCTGGGGCGTAACCTGGAAATTTCAGGTGTAACCATTGGACGGTATCTCGACCTGATGGTGGATCTATTATTGATCAGGCGCCTGAAACCCTGGACCTTTAATATTGGTAAACGCCTGGTGCGTTCTCCCAAGATATATGTGCGTGATAGCGGGATAGTCCATGCTTTACTGAATATCGGCAGCTACAATCAATTGCTGGGACATCCGGTGGTAGGAGGCAGTTGGGAAGGCTTTGTGATTGAAAACATTTTATCAGTCGCTCCGGCCGGTATGCAGGCTTTTTATTATGGTACACCCGGGGGAGCAGAGATCGACCTGATCCTTGAGTTTTCAGCAGATGAAAAATGGGCTATCGAAATCAAACGCAGCTCATCGCCTTCACTCAGCAAGGGATTCCATATTGCCTGCCAGGATGTAAATCCCCAAAAGCGCTATGTAGTATATGCAGGTACAGACCGGTTTACTTTAACAGACAATGTTACGGCTATCTCCCTGGCTGAATTGATGCGGGAGTTGCTTCAGGTTTGAGCAGGTCCTTCGACTCGCTTCGCTCGCTCAGGATGACGACCTCAGGATGACGGACCTCGGCTCTTCTGTGTTAAGTTAATGTTACCAATAGGTTACCAGGGTGTTTAGTTAACATTGGGGTAACATTGTGTTAACAATTTTGCAGCGAAAATTAAAAACAACTTAGTATGTTTAAAAAGCTGCAAGTAGTATTGTCTGTATTGGCAGTCCTGCTTTTTTCAGTCACGCTGCAGGCCCAGGAAACATCGGCTACCATCAGTGGCCATGTTAAAGAAGCCAAAGGCGCATTCGTTGCCGGAGCTGTGGTAACCGTTAAACACGAGCCCACCGGTTTCGTAACCACCACCCAAACTAACAGTAAAGGCATTTTCACCGTTCCCAACCTTAAAGCGGGCGGTCCGTACACCATCAAAATCTCTTTCATCGGCTTCAAAGAAGAAGTGATGAACGATGTAAACCTGACCCTCGGCAGCAACCCCGACCTGAACGTTAACCTCATCAGCTCTACCAACGCGCTTACAGAAGTAACCGTTACTGCAGCCGGAAGGAAACAAGTACAGGGCGGTGTAACCGTTGGAAGCAGGCAACTGAATACCCTGCCTACATTGGGCAGGAGCTTGTCTGACTTTACCCGTCTGACCCCCGCATCTAACAATAACTCTTTTGCAGGAACCAACTTCCGCTACAACAACCTTACTGTAGATGGCGCCATCAACAATGATGCCATCGGCTTCAGTAACTCTTTCGGTGGCGTAAGCGGTGGCGGCCAGGCTGGTTCTGCCGGCGCCGGTACCCGTACCAACCCTTACAGTCTCGATGTGATCCAGGAAGTACAGGTTCAACTGGCTCCTTACGATGTGAAGCTGGGTAACTTTACCGGTGGTAGCGTAAACGCTGTTACCAAGAGCGGTACCAACGATTTCCATGGATCTGTATACGGTTATGGCCGTAACCAAACCCTTACCGGTAAAAGTGTAGACGGTCTCAAAACCAAGATCGGTTCTGATTTCTACGATTACCAGTACGGCGCTACCGTAAGCGGACCGATCGCTAAAAACAAAGCGTTCTTCATCGTCAACTTCGAACAGACCCGCCGCCAGGAGCCTACTTTCTACAATGCAGGCGATCCCGGAGCTGCCATCACCATTGCCGATGCACAGGCCATCCAGGCACAGCTGCAGGGCAAAGGTTATGATGTGGGTTCTTATGATAAGTATAAAATCTTCACCAACAGTGATAAGCTGTTCGCGCGTTTGGACTTCAACCTGAACAACAGGAACAGCCTTACCCTGCGTGCCATCTATACCAATGGATGGGGTAATAACCTGGAGCGCAGCACTACCAACTTCCAGTTCTCTTCTACCGACTTTACACAGCATACTAAAAATATAAACCTGGTAGCCGAACTGAAGAGCAAACTCAGCAACAACCTGAGCAACCAGTTCAATGCCAGCTATATCAACGTACACGAGTACCGCGATTTCCCCGGCGTATTATCGCCCTTCATGGATATTGGTAGCGGCCGTATCTGGGCTGGTACCTGGAGGGAAGCTTCTATCTATAATATGAAGCAACAAACTGTTGAACTGAGCGATAACGTTACTTATACTACCGGTATCAATAAGTTCACTTTCGGTACACACAATGAGTTCTATAACCTCACTTATGGTTTCATTAACTCATGGAATGGCCGTTGGGAATATAAAGATGTGAAAGGTTTCCAGAACGATCAGCCTACCCGTATCCGCGGCGCCTTCACAACCGATCCTAAGTACCCGAACGACAGGAACTCCCTGTACAACAACCCGCCCAATCCTTTCAAAGTGGCATTGCTGAGCGCGTATGTACAGGATGAGATCACTGCCAGTACCAAATTCAAGATCACTCCGGGTATCCGCGTAGATTATTCAGCCGTGGGTAATCAACCTACAACCGATCCGGCTTTGAATACGGTTCCTGCTAATAATTCAGCGAACCCTACTTATACCAATACAGCTTTCTCTCAGCTGAACAACAAATGGCTGGGCCAGGCTACCATCTCTCCCCGCATTGGTTTCAACTGGGATATCAATGGTAACCAGTCTGTAGTATTGCGTGGCGGTACTGGTATCTTCGTAGGCCGTATGCCTTTTGCATGGCTCGGATATGCTTATACCTTGAATGGTACTGTATACGGCAACATCGATTACAAGCCAGCTTCCGGTACTACTGTTCCCCTGGCTGTGAACCCGCTGTACCTGAAAGACACTGTAAATAAATACGGTGGACCCAGCGCCAGCGCTACCCGCGAGGTGGACATCATCGACAATAACTTCAAACTGCCTACTATCTGGCGTTCAAGCCTGGCTGCTGATTTCAAATTCGGCAATGGCTATAAATTAACACTGGAAGGTATGTACACCAAGACCCTCTATGATGTGAAGTTCCAGCAGATCAACATCAAAGACCAGGCAGAATATTATAGCACCGGACCTACAAAGTCCCCCGTTTATACCGGTGGTAAACTGTATGGTGGCTATTCCAACGCTTATTTCTTAAGCAATACCACTGAAGGTTACCGTTATAACCTCACTGCACAGTTAAGCAAGACTACCAACAACATCAGGGTAGGTACCCACTTCCTGAACCTGAACTGGAGCGCTGCTTATACTTATGGTGTAAGTAAAGACCTGAGCAACGGTATCCGTAACTCATTCCAGTCTAACTTTGAAGTGAACCCTGCCATTGTACCCAATAGTCCTCAACTGGCTTACTCTAACTTCGATCTGCGCGATCGTATCGTAGCTACACTGGGTGGTACCCTGGTATGGAACCAGATGAATGCTACTTCACTGAACTTCTTCTATGCCGGTCAGTCAGGCAGCCCTTACACAGTAGTATATGCTTCGGGTGGTAACCCATTCGGCAATGCGGCCAATGCCAACCTGCCTTATATCCCCAAAGACCAGAACGATATTAAGTTGATCGATAATGGTTCTTATACTGCCGCACAGCAGTGGGCTGATCTGAATGCGCTGATCTCAGGCGATAAATACCTGAGCACCAGGAGAGGTCAGTATGCAGAAAGGAATGCGTTGCGCACACCCTGGAACCACGAGTTGGATCTGAAACTGATGCACGAATTCAGACTGAGCAAGAAAAATCCCAAGCAGACACTGCAGCTCAGCCTGGATATCTTCAACGTGCTGAACCTGATCAACAACGACTGGGGACATGTCACTTTCGTTACCAACGTAAACAACTATACGGTGAACCTGTTGACTTTTACAACAGATCCGTCTAATACCAATCCTGCTTTCATCACTGCGAAGAACCCTACAGGTGTTGTACCTGTTGGTAAGCCTTCAAGTGGTTATAACCCGGCTTTCTATTTCAACAAGCCTGCTGGTTTGGATGGTCACTACTACACTGTAGATCCTATCAACTCTCGTTGGCAGGGACAGTTTGGAATCAAGTATAACTTCTAATTGATACTTTAGGAATAAAAAACTTTGCCCTGGGCTTAAGCCCAGGGCAAAGTTTTTTTTATTTCATCTATTATCGTCATCCTGAGCGAGCGAAGCGAGTCGAAGGACCTGCCGAAAGTTCGGGCAGATCCCTCGGCAGCCCCTTCGACTCGCTTCGCTCGCTCAGGGTGACGTTGCTCGGGATGACGATCGAAGTGCGCTCAGGATGACGGTTAAAGGGGGGTTACCAATTCATATGTTCAGAAACAACTCTCTCCGGTGTTTTAAGCGGGTGGTTGCGCCAGTGGGGGTCGTATTTGACGAACCAGCTTAGCCACAGGGTTCGGGAGAGGCGCATGATGAGGGGTTGGGCCAGGAAAAGCAGTATGATGGATGTGAACATCCAATAGAAAATCCGGTTGTCGTCAATGTGAAACGTCACGCCGATCAATACTTTCCAGGCAACAAATGTTGCCACAAGAAATGCAATGGAAAGGGCATAGCTTACATAACCTGTACCATAGTAGAAGCCTACTTCAATTTCGGTGGGTTGTCCGCATACAGGGCAGCGCTCATGCATTTTGGTGTTTTCCTTCAGCTTGTACGCATTATCGGTCTTAAAGATTTTGCCTTCCCTGCAACGCGGGCAGCGGTTGGTGAGCACACTGGTGAGGTACCAGCGTTTGCTCAGGGATTCATCTGTCATAGAGCTTGTTTTCTGGCTGCAAAATTACGTTTATTCCAGGATTTTTTCCATTTGCATGCTCCTTGATCCCTTAATAAGTATATGGGTGTCTTTAAATCCCTGGCTTTGATACCATTCTTTTGCAGCGATTGAATCTGGCAGGTAGGTGAAGGGCTGGTCAATCTTACCAAAGTCGCCACCCACCAGCACCACTTGCTCCCAGGAATGTGATTGAATGAGGGCGACCATATTTTTATGTTCTTCCAGGCTTTCTTGTCCCAATTCCATCATACCACCCAGCATCAATACTTTTTTTGGGGCATGCAGCCGTGCAAAATTTTCTATGGCTGCTTTCATGCTGCTGGGGTTGGCGTTGTAGGCGTCGAGTATGATGTGGTTGGAATCTTTCTCCACCATCTGTGAGCGGCTGTTCGAAGGGCAGTAATTTTCTATGGCGGCTACCATTTTTGCTTCGGGTACACCAAAGTAGCGGCCTACTGCGAGGGCGCAGAGTACATTGGGTAAATTGTATTCGCCCACCAGTTGCGTGCGAACCAATCGTATGTTTAAACCGGCAGTAATAGCCACTTCCAGGAAGGGTTCGCTCGATTGTACATGGCCTTGTATGGCGCCGGCTTGCGTGCCGTATGCTTCAAGGAGTTCAATGCCTTTGCTCATATCGTGCAGGTAATCGTAATCGGCATAGATGAATGCCGTGCCTTTATGCGCGCGCAGGTAATCGAACAGTTCTCCTTTGCCTTTTTTAACACCTTCTATTCCGCCGAAACCTTCCAGGTGTGCTTTGCCGGCGTTGGTAATGATGCCGTGTGTGGGTTCTGCATATTTACAGTATCCTTCAATTTCTTTTTGGTGGTTGGCGCCCATTTCAATCACGGCCATTTGTGCATCGTTGCGGATGCTCAATAAAGTAAGTGGCACACCGATGTGGTTGTTCAGGTTGCCCTGGGTGGTATAAGTAATGAAATGCGATGATAATACGGCGTAGACCAGTTCTTTTGTAGTGGTTTTGCCGTTGCTGCCGGTAATGGCTATGAAAGGGATCTTGAATTGTTCGCGGTGATATTGGGCGAGGGATTGAAGGGTCTCAAGAACGTCATCAACACGAATGAACTGAGCGTTGTTTGAAGGTATATCTTGTACGGGCTCATCTATTACAGCGTATGAAGCTCCAAGTTCGAAAGCTTTGGCTGCAAATGCATTGCCATTGAAGTTGGGGCCTTTGAGCGCAAAGAAAATATCGCCCTTTTTGATCTTGCGCGTATCGGTTTGTACAGATGGATGTTGCAGGTATATTCGATAAAGCTCTTGAATAGTCATGATATTAATATGTTCCGAGTTGATTAATGAATTGCCAAATTGTTTTCAGAAATCATTTTATAATACAAAATCCGCATGTTCTTTTAGAACAGATTTTATTTGAAGTTGTTTCATCGGGTATAGATAAACCAGGATACCTTCCTTTCTGGCAAATTCCATTGGTGAAACAAAATCACTATCACCAGCTACCAATACTAGCTTATCAATAGTTCTCTTACCTGCCATCCATGCTATATCAAGGCCTATTTTCATGTCCACTGCTTTTTGTTTGAAATCAGGTTTAAAACTCGCACTATTCTCTGGATCAACTTTCCATCCGTCAAATGATAATTCACCCAATCTTAAAGCCAATTGGGGAAATGCCTTTAGATCGTTGTGAAATAAATTAGCTGCAGCGAATGCTGGTTTTTGGGAAAAGTTAACCACGTTCCCTTTAGGGTCTGTTTTGGTTTCTCCAAATGGACGACAATCATAATAATATGTTCTTAATAATGTATCATTAGCTTTGGTGGGGTTGTTATTCACCATTTGCATTATATCATTGATAAATGGTTGCATATCAGCAATGCGAGGCATTCGCTGGTTATTTGTATTAAAACGTTTTAAGAAAAAAGCTCCATCTATCAGAATCGCCACACGATTTCCCATAATTTCTTAATTAGTTTTGAGAAAATAAAAACCCCGATGTGCTGCCCGTTCTACACAGACCCACATCGGGAAATATTTACCAGCCTACTGGCGTAACGGATTTAATTTGATAGCAAGGTGGCTTTTTTTATGGATATAAGCAAATATTTTCACAACAAAAAAGCCACACTCTTGTGAAGTATGGCTTTACTGTGTATTAACCCTTTTCCTTTTTACTATCGTTTGTTCCGGCGGGTGGGGAAGAACTGGCCGGTCTGGGATTTAGTGGAGGTTCCTTCTGAAGCGCCGTAATGGCTCATGGCGCAACGGAATCCGATGGAGTTGCTGCTCAGGTCTTCTTCGAGGAAGCGGCGTGCACCCGGACTCAACCAATAAGCCCTGTCGTTCCAGCTACCACCTTTGTATACCCTTGATTTATCGGAGATCAGCGTAGTTACGCCGTATCCATAAGAAACGTTACTGGTTGAATCGCCATCGAGGAAGTTCAATGCGTAAGAATGCTGGTAGTTGCGGCGGTTCCTCAAAGCTGAATCCGACTCTGGAACCATCTTGATGCGTCCTTTGTCATCACGCAGGTTACCGGCGCCACCACTCATATCTACTTTCTTGAACACGTTACCGCGGTACATGTTGAAATCGCTACCGTCCATTTCTGTCAGCGGCCTGTATACATCGGCTACCCATTCGCTCACGTTGCCACTCATATTATAGAGTCCGTATCCGTTGGGAATGAATGAAGTTACTTCGGCAGGGATGGCCGCATTATCGTTCAATCCGCCGGCCACACCCATGTTATCACCATAGCCGCGTTTGAAGTTGGCCAGGAAAGCGCCCTGGTAAGCGCTCTTCTGTACATAACGCGCGTTATCGTATCCATTGTTTTTCCAGGAGAAGATCTGTTTGTTGGCAATCAGCTCTTCGCCTCGCTTCGACTTCCGCAGTTTTTTCTGCGGGTTCTCCGCAATGTATCCGTAAGCAGCGTATTCCCACTCTGCTTCTGTGGGCAGGCGATAATCGCCATAGAGAATTCCATCTTCGAAAACCACTTTGGTCCTGGGGCGGCCCTGGGCGTCTCTCAAAGGATTGCTTTTAGAAGCGGCCTGCTTACCGGGCACGGCCTGGTATTCATCCATCAGGTAGGCCTTGGTATTGAAGTTATCCTGACCAGCGCCGTTCAGTTCTTTTTTGATCTGACTTTTCTTGTCGAGGAACCCTTTGTTGATCAATGCTAACTCATTCACTCGGTCTGTACGCCACATGCAATACTCGGTGGCCTGTTTCCAGCTCACGCCTACTACAGGGTAGTAGTTATAAGAAGGGTGTCGGAAATAATATTCCACATAAGGCTCATTGTAAGCCAGCTCACTGCGCCATACAAGGGTATCGGGTTTGGCCTGGTCTACGATGGAGTCCTGACCGGCGGTTCCAAACACATTCTGCAGCCAGTACAGGTATTCGCGGTAGTGCACGTTGGCCACTTCGGTCTTGTCAATAAAAAATGAGTTCACGGTAATACGGCGGGGGATATTGTTCCAGTCGCCCATCACATCTTCCTGGGTAGCGCCCATGGAAAAAGTACCGCCCTGGATGAATACCAGTCCGGGTGCGGTCTTGATGTCTTTCGGCTTGGCCACATGAAAATTGCCCTGCTCTTTATCGTTGTAGTTCCATCCGGTAGCGGTGGACTGATCGTGTTTTTTCTTAAAGACATTACAGGAAGCCATAGCGCCTGTAATAGCCAACAGCCAAACTAAATTCCTGGTTGTTTTCAGTAACTGCATTTGCGAAGGATTGAATATAGAATGAATGTGTATGCGAATATAAGTTGTTAATGTTATCAAAAGCCTAATTTTAGATTCGGCAAATTGTTAAAGTGCAGCAAAATAAGGGAGATTTTTTTTAAGAAGGATTGAGGGAATGCACATTTAAATGTAGGGATATCACTACTCTTTGCCCTGGGCTTAAGCCCAGGGCAAAGTTTAAGATTGAGGGTTATTTTTGATGTATGCGCAAACTTCTTGTATTATTTATTTTTTTCTTATCCCTTCCTTCCTGGGCTCAACGCAGCTATGTACCGCATTCAGTACTGGCAACAGGCAGCTGGGTAAGGATCGGGGTGAAGCAGGAAGGTGTGTACAAAGTAGATGTGGCGATGCTGAACGCCCTGGGGGTAAATACGGCCAGCCTGGCATCGGCTTCCATACGGCTCTATGGTAATGGGGGAGTGATGCTGGATGAATCGGTGAACGCGCAGAACGACGACGATTTAAAAGAGAACGCCATTGCCATGTTCGATGGCGGCGATGGGGTCTTCGATAACAACGACTATTTTCTTTTTTACGCACCGGGAACGGTGCGATGGGAGAAAGACAGCCTGCAGCAATTATTCCATCACCATAAAAACCTGTATGGCGATACTGCGTATTATTACCTGACCGTGGGCGGAACAGGTAAGCGGATACAAACGGCTGCTGCCGTTGCTGCACCTACCGTACAGGTGAACAGCTACAACGAACATTATTTTTATGAGAACGACCTGGTGAACCTGCTCAGCAGCGGCAAAGAATGGTATGGCGAGGAGTTCGGCAGCAACCCGGGTGTGCCGCTCTCGCGCAGTTTCCCGGTAGATTTTTCCGGTGTGCTTACGGGAACACCTGTTACGCTGATCAGCCGTTTTGCAGGCAGAACGGTCAACGGCAGCAGCAGTTTTCAATTGAGTGTAAACGGTCAGCCCGCGCAAAGCGCTACCATCGCCCCGGTATCGGGTTATTTCCTCGATCATTATGCTACGGCTGTTTCGCAGCAAAATAGTTTTACGGCTAATTCGGGGAACCTTACTATTGGGTGTAGCTTTCAGCCCTTCAACAGCAATGCGCAAGGCTGGCTCGACTGGTTTGAATTGCACGGAAGAAAATCGCTGACCATTTCCGGCAATACACCCTTGTTCTTCCGCGATTGGTCGTCGGTAAGCAGCCAGTCGGTAGCAGCTTTTACTATTACCAATAATGGCTCCGGCGCATTAACAGTTTGGGATATCACCAATGCGCGTAACCCTGTTCAAATGAATACCAGCGCCGTTGGTTCACAGGTGGCTTTCAATAACGATGCATCGCGACTGCGTGAATACGTGGCATTTGGCAGCGCGGGCTGGCTCACGCCTATTCCCCTGGGTAAGCTGGCCAACCAGGACCTGCATCAATCATCCACAGCCGATTATATCATCATCACCCATCCCGCTTTTTTACAACAGGCGCAGCGGCTGGCGCAGTTTCATCAGCAACACGAAGGACTGCGTACGGTAGTAGTGCAAACAGATCAGTTATTCCACGAGTTCAGCGGCGGCATGGCCGACCCTACCGCCATCCGCGATTTTGTAAAAATGTATGTAAACCCTCGCTATCTTTTGCTGATGGGCGCGGGTTCTTTCGATTACCGCAACCGCATCCCCCATAACATCAACCTGGTGCCTTGTTACGAAAGCGCCAACTCACTCGACCCTTTGCTTACCTATACTTCGGATGATTTTTTTGGATTATTGACAGATAGTATTTCATTGAATGTAGCCGTAGGCAGGATCCCTGCGCGCACGGTTGACGAAGCCACTACCATGGTGGATAAGATCATCCGTTATCATGCCAAAGAAAGTCTGGGTAACTGGCGCACACAAACAACCTACGTTGCCGACGATAAAGACAATGACCTGCACCTCAACGACGCCGAAACCTTAACAGCCGATGCGGCTGCGGCCAATACTTTGTTCAACCAGCAGAAGATCTATCTCGATGCTTATCCGTTAGTGAGCAGCAGCGGTGGCGCGCGTTATCCCGCTGTGAACGATGCCATCGTGAACCGTATGGGCAATGGTACTTTGCTGTTCAATTACAGTGGCCATGGCAGTTTCGAGCGACTGTCAGAAGCGGCGGTGCTGGGCATGGATGAAGTGAACCGTTTCAACAATGCCAATAAGCTGCCGCTGTTCATTACAGCGAGCTGCGATTTTGCGCCGCACGATGATCCGCAGAAAAATTCATTGGGCGCTGCGGTGTTAACGGGTAGCGCTAACGGCGCCATTGCTTTGTTAACCACCACGCGGCTGGTCTTTGCCTACAGCAACCGGCTCATCAACGATAATTATTTGAAAACGGCATTGCAGCCTGCAATGAATGGCAACCGGCTCAGCCTGGGCGAATCGGTGCGCCGGGCGAAGAACCTTACCGTGCAAGGCTTTGGCGATGTGGTGAATACCCGCAAGTTCGCTTTGCTGGGCGATCCGGCCATGTACCTGGCCATTCCCACATTGCAACTGAAACTCACAACACTCAATGGCAAGCCGCTCACGGGTAACGATACCCTGAAAACACTGCATACCTACCAGTTCGGTGGCGTGGTTACCGATGCCAATGGAGCGCCGGTGAATGATTTCAACGGAACGGTCTACCCTACTGTGTACGATAAACCGCAGACCGTGAAAACACTGGGTAACGATCCGGCCAGTCCGGTTACCCCTTTTCAGCAACAGACACAGGTATTGTATAAGGGCAGCGCTACGGTTACGAACGGACAATTCCAGTTTTCTTTTGTGATGCCGAAAGATATCAGCGTTAATCAGCAAGGCAATGGTCGCATCAGTTTGTATGCAGAGGATGGGGTGAGAGATGGTGCGGGGGTTTGTGAGATCCCTCACTTCGTTCGGGATGACGGTGTTTTGGGGAATGTTGCAGGGCCAGCGATCCGGTTATATCTCAACGATACGTTGTTTCTCAACGGCGGATTGACCAATGAAAATCCTTTGCTTATTGCGCGGCTGTTCGATACATCGGGCATCAACACATCGGGTAATGGTATCGGGCATGATATCATTGCGGTGATCGATGGCAACGAAAACAATACCCTGGTGCTGAACAATTTTTATACGGCCGATAAAGACAGTTATCAGCGCGGAGCCTTGCGCTACCAGCTATCCGGACTTACACCGGGCCGTCATACGATCCGCCTGCGGGCCTGGAATGTGGCCAACCAATCGGCTACTGCCAGCCTGGACTTTACGGTGGTCAAGCGCGAGCGGCTCAGCATTACCCGTTTGATGAATTATCCGAACCCGTTTTCGAATCATACCAATTTTTCTTTCGAACACAACCAACCCGGGGCAGCATTCAAGGTGCAGATCGGTATCTACGCTTCGAACGGACAGTTGGTGCGGCGCCTGGAATCGGTGGTCGAGTCGGCCGGATCGCGCAACTGCCAGGTGGGGTGGGATGGCACCGATGCCCATGGCAGGAAATTAGAAAAAGGTATTTATATTTACCGGGTTATCATTGCCTTAGGGGACGAACGTTATGCAGGTGCGGGGCAGATGATCTTACTTTAAACAATTTGCTTGATGAAGTGAAATCTACTTAAACTATCCGTCATCCCGAGCGCAGCCGAGGGATCTGCCCGAAACTCCAGCAGGTCCTTCGATTCGCTTCGCTCACTCAGGATGACGTAATAAAAAAACCGCATGAAGTATTTCACAAAACTTGCACTAACTGCATTGTTGGCATCGTTCGCTTTTTCAGGCATGGCTCAAACAACAGAGTCCGTGAACATTGTTTCCACCGCCGTTCCCTTTCTTCGTATTTCCCCCGATGCACGCGCCGGAGGTATGGGCGATGCGGGTATTGCAACAACACCCGATGCCAATGCGCCTTTCTGGAACCTGGCCAAAGTGCTGGCGGCGCCCAAACGGTCGGCTGTTGCGTTTAACTACACGCCCTGGCTCAAAGACCTGGGGTTGAATGATGTGTACCTCGCCAGCATGGCTGCTTACCATAAACTGGACGATGAGCAGGCCATTTCAACTTCCATGCGTTTCTTCAGCCTGGGTAATATACAGCTCACCGATTATTCCGGTAACCCTTTGTTCAATACCAAGCCAACGGAGTTTTCCATCGATGCGGGTTATTCGCGCAAGCTCACCAGCAAGCTGAACATCGGTGTGGCTTTGCGTTACATCAATTCGCGACTGGTGGTAGGCGATTACAACGGCGTTTCGTACAAGGCCGGTAATGCCCTGGCGGGTGATGTTTCTTTGTTTTATAACGGACTGAACGGTTCGGGTGAAGGATGGAACTGGGGTGTTACGCTCTCCAACCTGGGCAGCAAGATCTCTTATACCAATGATGCGCGCAATAAGGATTATATCCCGGCCAATTTGGGAATTGGCGGATCGTATACCAAGGTTTTTGATGAAAGCAACAAGCTCAATATTGCGCTTGATATGAATAAGTTGCTGGTACCTGCGGCGCCACAGGCTACGGGTAATGCTTCTGCAGATTCGGCGAGCCTGGCGGATTTTCGTAGTTCGGGAGTGGTGTCGAGCTGGCTGAAATCATTCCATGATGGCACCAACCAGCTCAGTTCGCTGCAATTTTCTTTGGGCGCTGAATACAGTTATAACAACCAGTTCTTCCTGCGGGCAGGTTATTTCTATGAAGACAAATCGCGCGGCAACCGCAAGTACCTTACCATGGGCGCCGGTTTCCACTACGATTTTGTGCAGATTAATTTCTCTTATCTTGCGCCCCAGGGTAGTGGCATTACCCGCAACCCGCTTTCCAACACATTGAGGTTGGGGTTGGTGTTTAATATTGGTAAAGAATAGTACGCTTTTTCATTGCTGGCAAAACAGGTATGAATACGCATTTAATAGCGACTGTTGACTATTAGTTTTATAAGTCAATCAGTAGAGCAATAATGCAGGAAGACATTTATCCCCTCACGATTAGTAAAACAGCAATGGCTTACAAATTTGTGAGTATTGGAACAAAAGGTAGTATAGATAAGCTGGTTATTTATAGTGAAACAGCATTCGAAAAAGTTTATAATCTAGGATTTGGTGATAAAGACCCTCGTACGAATAAGATCAGCGATACTGTTATCACAAACAACGGAGATGCACATAAGGTGTTATTGACGGTGGCTTCTACGTTGTATTTCTTTACAGAAAGATTTAAAGATGTGTTGGTTTTCCTGGCTGGTAGTAGTAAAAGCAGGACAAGGCTTTATAGAATAGCTATCAGTAATCATTTTCGATTGATATCAGCAGATTTTGAAGTGTATGGTTCATATCATGGGAGATGGACTCTTTTTGAGAAGAATACAGATTATGAAGCATTTATTGTAAAAAGAAAAAAAGTACCTTTATAACACCATGAAACCAGTTAAAAAAACAATATTGAAGCCCCGAATTAAAAAAGTAGATGAAACGCTTGATAATTACTTGGGAAATAAGTATTTCAAGGATAAACTTGAGAAAGCCAATGCTATTTTGAGGGAAGTGGGCCTGCCTGACAAATTTGTAAAACCAAGTAGAAATTAAACTCAATTTTGTCGTCTAAGCAATCAGGCTGCTATGAATATTAGAATAGGTTACGGTATCGATTTTCATCAATTAGTAGAAGGGCGTGATTTATTCATCGGCGGAGTAAAGATCCCGCACGATAAGGGGGCGTTGGGGCATAGCGATGCCGATGTATTATTGCATGCGATCTGCGATGCGATGCTGGGGGCTTTGTGTTTGGGTGATATTGGTGTGCACTTTCCTGATACTGCTGCTGAGTTCAAGAATATCGACAGTAAAATATTACTGGCTAAAACTTATGCGCTTATTCGTGCTGAGGGTTATAAAGTAGTGAATATCGATGCTTCGCTTTGCCTGGAGGCGCCAAAGATCAAACCTTATGTGCCGCAAATGCAGGAAGTGATTGCTTCTATTTTAGAGATCACTATTAAGGATGTTTCGGTTAAAGCTACTACTACAGAGAAGATGGGGTTTGTGGGCCGGAAAGAGGGGTTGGTGGCGCATGCGGTGTGCTTGCTGTATAAGGCGCAATAAATAGGCCGTCAAACGTACACAGGTATACGTAATTCATAAGGCCGGTTGAATGCCTCCTGGTTTAATTTGAATTTTTCAGCAAGAATGCGAATCGTTTCTTTTGACATGCCTTTTTTATAGTTCAGCATGTCAGAAACCAGGCCTTCGCTAACATGCAAGAGTCTGGCAAGTTCAACAGCCTTCATTTTATGATCTTTCATCAGTGATTTCAGTAATTCAACCGGATCGACATCACTAAAAGTATTGTGTTCTTCATCGTACTTTTCAATGAGTAGGGTCAACAATTCTATTTCGTCTTTGATAGGCCTGGTTTTTTTGTTCAGGTCCACCAGTTCCTCTAACCGGTTGCAATACCTGTAGTACTGGGCAGTTGTTTTAATAACTGTATGTGATAAAGTTTCCATTATTGAAGTTTTAATAATCGTTCACTGTATAATGCTCGTTGTTTCTGAATAATGCTGTGTACTGCGCGTGCGTGCCTATCCATTTTACATACAAATGCACTCTTGAGATTCCAAAATGATAAGTGCAGATCATTCTATAGTTATTGCCAGCTATGTCAAATACAACTCTTTTTGTACCATCACCTAACAAATCAGCAGATCCGTAAGTGGTGCAGATATCGTTAGGTGTTAACCAGTCTGCACGCTGCAGAAGAGCTAACCATATTTTGAAAGAGCTTCTACTCCTTGCATTGTTTGCTGCAAAATCTTCTATGGACTTACACTTAATCAGCCTTACCCTCATGACCTGCAATGTAAAGTTATGAAATCTTCACAAAAAGTGAATATTTGTTATCCTGATTTTTGAAAGGTAAATCGTGCAGCGTGTGATGCGATTAGGTGTTTATTCGCATTTTGTTGAACAGGTATTGCAGGGTGACTAGGTTGAGTGATCTTCGGCTATTTCCGTAATTTCGACGCCTAAGTAATAATTGTTGATATGTCCGTTCCCGAATCGATGATTTCCCGTTACCAGATTGCTGTTGTAGGATTGGGTTATGTAGGATTGCCGCTGGCGGTAGCTTTTGGCAGGCATTACCGGGTACTGGGGTTCGATACCAATGAGGAGCGGGTAAAGGAATTGAGTAAGGGTATAGATAAAACGAAGGAGCTTACACCCGAAGATATACAGGCAGCCGTGCATATTGGTTTTTCCAGCCAACTGCAGGCAATTGCAGATTGCAATGTGTTCATCATTACTGTGCCTACGCCGCTCGATGCGCATAAACGCCCCAATCTCAGCTACCTGCTGAAAGCTTCCAAAATGGTGGGCAGTGTGCTGAAGAAAGGCGATATCGTAATTTATGAATCTACTGTATATGCTGGCTGCACCGAGGAAGACTGTGTGCCGGTGCTGGAGCGGGCCAGCGGACTTCGATACAATACAGACTTCTTTTGCGGTTATTCGCCCGAGCGCATCAATCCTGGCGACCGGGTACACACCGTTACTACGATTAAAAAAGTTACGTCGGGCTCCACGCCGGCTGTTGCCGCCGAGATAGATGTTTTGTATGCCAGCATTATTACGGCGGGCACCCACCTGGCGCCCAGCATCAAAGTGGCGGAGGCTTCCAAAGCCATTGAGAATGCCCAGCGCGATGTGAACATTTCTTTCATGAATGAGCTGGCTTTTATTTTCGACCGCATGGACATTGATACTTATGATGTGCTGGCAGCGGCAAAGACCAAGTGGAATTTTTTGCCTTTCCGTCCGGGCCTGGTAGGCGGTCATTGCATTGGCGTAGACCCGCATTACCTGGCGCATAAAGCGCAGGTGCTGGGTTATCAGCCCAAAGTGATCTTATCGGGCCGGGAGGTGAATGACCAGATGGGTGTGTTTGTGGCAGAAAAACTGATTGCTTTACTCGCAGCCAAAAAACAAGGCCGTTTGCAAGGCTGCCGGGTATTGATATTGGGTATCACTTTCAAGGAAAATTGTTCCGATACGCGTAATACCAAAGTGGTGGATATTTATCAAACGCTTGTAACGGCCGGGCTTATAGTTGCAGTGTACGATCCCTGGGTTGGTCAGATGGAAGGAATACACATGGTGGGTGAGCTAACTTACAATTACGATGCAGTAATACTCGCGGTGGCTCATCAACAGTTCAGGGAGATAGATTTTTCGCGCTTCAAACAGCAGGGCGCGCTGATCTTCGATGCGCAGGGATTTATTGAAAGAGACCTGGTAGACGAGAGATTATAAGCTATGCTTTTTGATCAGGCAGCTTAACTTCATTTTTCTCCAATCCAATTTTGCAGAGACTTTACCCTTTAGCATACCACTGATTGATTTTGTAGCTAACATCTTTCCTTTGTTGTTTTGAGATGTGGTTGTTGTATTTAATGTAGTTTTCATCTGCCGGTTCTCGACCCTTTGACAACTGGAATGTCAACCCTGGATGGCCGGATATTTTTCCTGGATTTTCTTTGAGACAATTGTTTTAACAATAACAGCATCTTGATAGAATAACTCGCTTTCCTCGGGTTCCGGGGAAATGAAATCGTGGGGATATCTTCCCCTTACAGCGAAATCTTCCAGGTTTTTCAGATCGATATCATCAAAATTGTTATCGTGTTTACGGCATAATTGTAAAAGAAGATCAAGGTTATGCGTTTGGGGAAACGCTTCATTTTTAAATACAAGAAATGCTTTTAGATATTTTTCCACTGCCTGTTGGCAATGAAAGCAAGCAATGTCCAATATGATAGGATTATGATCCAGTATCAACCTGGCTGCCAGTAAATCATGCCCGGCTTTTTCAAGCCATTGGGAAAGGTATTTTTCAGATGCGGAGCTCATATTTCCCGGGCATCTTTATAGGCATAATAGACAATATGTCCAATGAGGTTCTTTTTTTCCTGAACCTCACGATTGCTTTGCAGAATTACATCAAAAGGGGCATTGAGGGTTTGAATCAATGCTTTTCGGATCTTACTCTCCCAATTCATTTTTACGCGTGGGGCAAGGGTGTCGTTGGTGACAATCAGGAGATCGTAATCGCTTTGATCATTGAACGTATTCCTTGCTCTGGAGCCAAACAATAAAATTCGCGCATCCGGCAAAAAGGAATGGACGGTCGATTTGATGATATCGTAGGTTTGCCGCGTTGACATATACAAATATACTGTTTTCAAAAGTAAAAAGCTCGCCACCTTCGCTGAAGCTATGGTGGTAAGCCTTAAATGGGCATTGAGCCATTCATATTGGAAAAGGTGAAAAAAGTTTAATACAAGAGGTAAATAGTCGTTTCAAGTTTTAAATTTGAATGATCGAAATTAGAATCGGACATTGCGATTAAAATCAGTATGAAAATAGATACTACCTATTATGAACGTTGCATCGGCACACTGGAAAAGGCATATGGGTTATTGTTAAAAGCCAAACTGTTGACGGAAGCCATTAATCAGCAAAACAATGATTCTAAGGAATAAAGACAAAGAAAGTTTGTTGGCAATTTTTGCCATATACCCATTGTGGTAGAGCTGTTTGACTGGGCACGCCTGCCCGAAAGTTTTCACCATAACATTGAAGCCCAGCATGAAGTGCTGTATAGTAATTTGGGAATGATCCTGAATGAGCCGCCGGTAGCATACAAAGACAAAAACCATGATGTAAAACCGGGTGAGGTGTGATGACGCCACAAAAAAAGGCCGCCCTGGTGGGCAGCCCTTTTCATTACCATCCGTTACATTACCCTCCAAAGACAGCAACGGCAATATTACTGGCATGCCCTACTTCTTCGAGTCCGTCGTAGCAACGGGCCATGTATTCCCGCATCTCGGGTACATCCGTTTCCATCAGCGGGTTGTCGTCCAGTACGGGTCCGGATTTGGCCAAACCCAGGTGTTGCCATTCTTGCTGGCCTTTTAACCGGGTATAGATACTGATGCCGAAACTGCGCTGTTTTCTAACCGAGATGCTTACATAGCCTGGGAAGGCTATTGCGTTGATCACAGGCTTGAGGTTGCTGGCATCTACCAGTTGCCCGGAGCTGATGATGTTCAGCTCTTTACCCATGCTCACGGTGTAAAGCGGTGAGCGCTTGATGCGGACGACCATATTCCGGATGCTGACCAGCTGGCGCATCCTGACCTCTTCCTTGGCTGCGATCGCTTCTTTCAGCTCCACCTTTCTCAGGTCGGCTCTGTTGATGCTGTCGATCACTGCCTGGGCCGATGTTTGCTGTTCGGCTATTTCGGGTTCGGTAAGTCCGAGGCTGCCGCCCAGCTGTCCCAGTTTTTCTTTATACGTGCTTGCCCAGATGGCCAGGTTTCCGTCCGGTACAGGCAGGTATGGTGCAAATACTTTCATGTTCTTTGTTTTTAGAAATGATTAAATTGGTTTGTGTTGACCTGCCCGCTGCAGTCGGGCCCACCGGTGGTTCATCAACAAAAACAAAGCTATAGCGGCTGGCCGCCGGTTTTATACCATACCTACCATATGGCAGCTGCTAACCAACTGGTTAGCAGCTCATAGAACAAATAATTATCTTTATGCCGGGCCGGGAAGATCAGTTTGTTAAGCGGGCCAGGATGGCGCGCATCTCCGACAGGTAGTCCATCAGGTGTCTTTTCGTAGAGGCATCGATCTTATAGTATTTCTCATACAGGTATCCATCGTTGAGGGGCTTACTGTCTGTGCCGTATACCTGGGCTATTTTGCGCAAATGGTCGCGTATAATGTCAACAGGCTTCATTTTGGCTTCTATCTCCAGGCGCTGCCACAAAGCCAGTTCCGCCCCATTCAGGGCGGTAGGCAGGTTCAGCACGGCCAGGTTCAGGCGCTCTGTATGCTGCGAGTACCGGTAAGACTGTATCAGTTTGTCCATAGCGGTGAACAGCATGGTTTTGCAGCCGGGCATCAGCGGATCCATGATCATACCCGGCTCTTCTGCTATCCCGTTGATGAGCCGTATGTGTTCTGCCCAGTAATCTGTGGCGTCTGTTTCGGCAGGCAGGGCTTGGCCGTAGGTTTGTATCACATATTGTACAAAGTCGGCGCTGTTGAAATTACAGGAGATCAATGTATAGATGGTGCGCAAGGTAGCCTGGTTAGTAGGGACTACCTGGAAGCCAATGATTTCCGTTAGTTTCATCCAGTAAAATCCCTGCTTAAAGCTGGGCTGGCTCTTGCCGCCTGACAGGGCTGAACAGTGTTTGTACAATATCTCTACCAGGGCCGCATCTGTATCCCGCAGGCCGTACTTTTTGCAGGGCTCCAGCCCCGATACTATCTTTTCCCGCATTTGTTCCCAGGTCAGTTTAGGCAGGGGGGCATCGAAATCAAAATGGTTTTTAAACTGCGTCTGTAAGAAGTCAAGGAAGCGAAGCAGGTTGCGCTGCATGATCACGCTGAAGCCCGAAAGCAGCTGGCTGTCTTTGTCAAACAGTTGGTCCATCAGGTATACGGCCACTTTCTGCGTTAGCTGCACTAGTGTATCCAGTGAAGCTTTCTTTGTTTTCCTGTAGGCATGCAGCAGCCAGTGTGCAGACAGCTTTTCCGTTTCTTTCAGCATTTCTTCCTGCGCTTCGTTGCTTAAGTGTTGGTGGGCGTTTTCGTCTGTCACGAACCTGATGAGCATACGATTAACAGTAGAGAGGGTGTGGTTTTTTTCCATAAGGCAGTAATTTAGGTGACATGAATATAATGATATTAATTTATATTTACAAAAATCAAACGCTTTTTTATGCTTTTCAGGTATTGGTTGCTATTCACCGGTATCCTGGCTATTATGACCATAGCGGCCAGGATCATGTACCGGGTAATGCGCTATGGTATGCACAAGCTGGTGCCCGAGGCCCTGCCGGCTTACCTCGATGAGCGGGGTGTTATGCAGGTGTACCTGTTATTGATTGAATGGTTTATACTGGTTTTGCTTAACAGGATGAGGCGTTTCATCATCACGAGCGCTTTTACCGGCCTGCCCCTGCCCTTGCGCAATAGGGTGCACTGGCTGGCGGTGTATGCTACCGCCATTTGGTTGCTCGCGATGGGCCATCTTTCCGGCACGCTTTGGGGGGAATACGGCGTTTTCCGGTGGGATGCGATCGCGCATCTGCTCATGATCACCACGGGCATGGGGATTATGATGGGGATTGTGCTGCCTTTCTGTAATCTCCGGTATTGGGATTATATTTTCCGGAAGAAATAGTTATTTGGCGGCGTCCGTGCACTATTTTTTTCCACCGGATAGTTATCTGGCGGGGTCCGGTATGTTTTTTCAGTCATCAATTAATCCGTTGAGATCAATAAAAATGTTTTTCGTTCTCAAATAATGTTGAATGGATAGAAGAATGATTAAACTATATAGAACAAATAATAAAATATTCAGGATTCCTTAATATTAGTTTTCCGGAAATGCTTTACTTTAGCTACTCAATTTTGTATCACCTGGCTCCCTAATCTTTGGGGGTGAGGGTGGCGAAGCCGTTTTATCACCTACGTTTCACCTTGTTAGACCAGCTTTTCACCGGTAAAATCCGTATCCGTTTACTCACCAAGCTGCTGCTCAACCCGGCGGCCAAAGTGTATTTGCGTGGACTGGAGCGCGAGCTCGATGTGAGCAGCAATACCGTTCGGCTGGAGCTGGCCAAGTTATCGGAGATGCACCTGATTGAAGCAGATAATAATGATGCACAAACCAAGGTGAAGCATTATTCGGTAAATACTGATCACCCATTGTATACTTCGCTGCGTTCCATCATTTTGCAGCACGTGGGGCTCGACCAGATACTCGAGAAAGTAGTGAAGAAGCTTGGTAATCTCCGGAAAGTGTATCTTACTGGTGGCCTGGCTGAGGGTAAGAATTCCAATGTAATAGACCTGGTGCTGGTGGGCGATGTAGATAAAACCTATTTACACCAATTGATAGACCGGGTAGAACCCATGATCGGTAAAAAAATTCGGGTGGCCGTTTTTGCAGAGAATGAGTTTGGCGAAGAGCAGTTAAAAGACCTGGGTGTAGTAATCAATTTAATTGAAACATAGCAGTTTGATGAAAAAAGCTTTAATTACAGGTATTACAGGGCAAGATGGAGCTTATTTGACTGAGCTTTTATTGAAAAAAGGATATGAAGTGCATGGTATCAAGCGGAGAAGTTCACTTTTCAATACAGCAAGAATTGACCCGTTCTATGAGGATCCGCATGTACCGCATAAACACTTGATCCTGCATTATGGCGATCTTACAGATTCAACGAACCTGATCCGTATTATTCAGGAAGTTCAACCAGATGAGATTTATAACCTGGCAGCCATGAGCCATGTGCATGTGAGTTTTGAAACACCTGAATACACCGCCAATGCCGATGGTATAGGCACTTTGCGCATATTGGAAGCTGTTCGGTTATTAGGATTGATTAAGAAAACAAAGGTGTACCAGGCGTCAACTTCTGAACTATATGGCTTGGTGCAAGCTGTTCCGCAAAGTGAAACAACTCCTTTTTATCCGCGTTCTCCGTATGCGGTGGCCAAATTATACGCGTATTGGATCACGGTGAATTACCGGGAAGCTTATGGCATGTTTGCTTGCAATGGAATTTTATTCAATCACGAGTCTCCGTTACGCGGCGAAACTTTTGTAACCCGTAAAATTACTCGCGCCGTTGCCAAAATAATACTGGGTTTGCAGGATACCTTATATCTGGGTAACCTCGATGCCCAGCGTGATTGGGGGCATGCCAAAGACTATGTAGAGGGTATGTGGCGCATATTGCAACATGATCAACCAGAAGATTTTGTGTTGGCAACAGGGATTACCACCCGAATCCGCGATTTCGTAAGCATGGCATTTGCTGAAGCAGGTGTGGAGCTGTCATTCGAAGGAAAAGCAAAACATGAGATAGCCAAAGTGGTGGCCTGTAAAGGCAAATACAAAATACCGATGGGACAAATCGTAGTAAAAGTAGACCCCCGTTATTATCGCCCTACAGAAGTAGATCTTTTAATAGGAGATGCTTCCAAAGCAAAAGAAAAGCTAGGCTGGCAACCTCAATACACACTGGAAGAAATGGTTAAAGAAATGGTAGCCAGCGATATCAAACTTTTCGAAAAAGACCAGCTACTAAAAAATAGCGGCTTTGACATCAAAAACGAATTTGAATAATATTTGACCGTCATCTCGAGCGAGCGTAGCGAGCAAGTTAATTTAACCCGTCACCCCGAGCGTAGCCGAGGGGCCTCACAAAGCCTTCAACCAAGTGCAAAAAAACGCCAAAATATACGTAGCCGGCCACCGCGGAATGGTAGGCAGCGCCATCGTACGAAAACTAGAAGCCGAGGGCTACAATAATCTTTTATTACGTACCTCCCAGGAACTTGACCTACGCAACCAGCAGGCAGTAAACGATTTTTTCGCCAAAGAAAAACCTGATTATGTTTTCCTGGCAGCAGCCAAAGTAGGAGGCATTGTAGCTAATAATACCTACCGCGCCGAATTCATTTATGAAAACCTGATGATCGAAAGCAATGTGATCCATGCTGCATATGTGAACAAAGTTACGAAGCTACTCTTCCTGGGTTCTTCTTGTATCTATCCAAAGCTTGCCCCTCAACCTTTAAAAGAAGATTCCATATTGTCGGGGTATTTAGAGCCTACCAACCAACCCTATGCCATTGCCAAAATAGCGGGTATTGAATTATGCGATGCGTACAGAGCTCAATACGGGTGTAATTTCATTTCAGCCATGCCCACCAACCTATACGGCCCGAACGACAATTACGATCTGGAAAAATCTCATGTGTTACCTGCCTTATTGCGTAAATTCATCACCGCAAAAAAAAATAATGATCCCCAGGTGGTTTTATGGGGCACCGGCAGCCCCAGGCGCGAGTTTTTATATGTAGATGACCTGGCCGATGCCTGTCTTTTTTTAATGGAACAGTACAACGAAGCAGGGTTGGTGAATATTGGTATTGGAGACGATCTAACCATTAAGGACCTGGCAGAACTGGTTAAAAAAAACACAGGATACCAGGGAAGCATTGTTTGGGATACTGCTAAACCCGACGGTACACCGCGGAAATTGATGGATGTGAGTAAGTTAAAACAATTGGGTTGGGAAGCAAAAATCACATTAGCAAATGGTATTACGAAAGTATATGAACAGGTAAAAGATTTCGATTGGAAATCATAAGTGAGAATAGGAATTTCAGTTATTGTTAATTACAGTTAAGTAAATGAAGAGAAATATCAAGTGTTTTTTCAGGTTCTTAATGACCCTTGTTGTGTTACTATCGGTTGGAGTAGTTCAGGCCCAGGACTTATTAAAAGGAAAGGACCTCAGTCAGATTCGGGTAGACCAAATGAGTGATGCCGATATAGTCAGGCTCAAAACTCAGTTAAGCAGTTCGGGTATGACTATTGACCAGGCAGAGCAAATGGCGCTTTCGAAGGGAATGTCACCTGCAGAATTTGCTAAGCTTAAAGCGCGTATTTCAGGAACAAGCAATGCTTCACCAGTAACAGGCAGATTGAAAGCACAAAATTTGGTGTCGGCCGAAAAAGTTAACAACAGTTCCGATTCGCTCAGTACCGAAAAATACCATGAACACGCCAAACCGCTGATCGATTCTTTGATCTTTGGTTCTGAGTTGTATACTTCCATTGCCCCCAGCTTTGAACCCAATTTGAGGCTGGCTACCCCATTGAATTATGTGTTAGGTCCTGATGATCAAATATTGGTATCTGTGTATGGAGTACAGGAGTATAGTGGAGATTTGTTGGTGTCTACTGAAGGATTTGTTTCCATACCCAACGTTGGACAGGTAAAGGTAGCGGGACTTACTATTGAAGTAGCTACACAAAAGCTCAAAACTATTATGGGTAATTCAGTGTACCCTTATCTTAAATCAGGTGGGTCAAGATTATCAGTTACACTCAGTAAAATACGCAGTATCAAAGTCATCATTATTGGTGCCAACAGACCGGGTATTTTTACTCTTTCTTCCTTGTCTACTGTATTCAATGCTCTGTTTGTCAGTGGTGGTCCTAACGCTTTTGGTAGCTTCCGAGAAATAGAATTAGTTCGAAATAACCGAGTAGAGCGTAAGATAGACCTTTATCGTTTTTTGCTGCATGGAGATCAGTCAGATAATGTGGGATTAAAAGACAATGATGTCATCCGTATACCTCCTTATAAAACCAGGATCCAGTTGCAGGGGCAGTTTAAACGACCTGGCATTTTTGAGGTATTACCATCTGAAAAGTTTTCAGATATTGTTGCTTTTGCGTCCGGCTTTACCGATTCGGCTTACGAAGCTTCCGTGAAAGTTTTTCAACGCAACGAAACTGAAAGGCAGGTGCATGATTTACAATCAATTGCGTACAATGATTATATACCCCATACGGGCGATGTATTTGTGGCGTCTAAAATACTCAACCGTTTTCAGAACAGGGTGAAAATATCTGGTGCTGTTTTCAGGCCAGACGCTTATGAATTAACACCAGGTTTGAATGTGGCCGATTTAATCAAGAAAGCCGACGGATTAAAAGAGGATGCTTATACAGGCAGAGGGCAGATCCTACGTTTGGAAGATGATCTTACTAGATCGATTGTTTCTTTTGACGTAAGAAAAGTATTAAATGGAGAGAATAATCCCATATTGAAGCGAGAAGATGAAGTACTGATTAGTTCTTTGCAGGATCTGCGGGACTCTTTTAAAGTAACTATACAAGGCGAAATACGCATTCCAGGGCAATATGATTATGTCAACCAACTGACTCTGAAAGATCTAATCCTGCAGGCTGGTGGTTTTACTGATGCTGCGTATAAGAACATAGAAATTGCCCGATTGATACGCAGGGACAGTGTTGCCCCGACGGATAATCGTGCCAGTGTAGTGATCAATACCGAGATAAATGGTGATTTGAGTAGTGTTTCTGCCAATATTCCAATTCAACCCTTTGATGTAGTTACTATTCGTCGCAAAGCGGGTTATACCTTACCTGAATCAGTAATAGTAAGTGGTCAGATACAATACCCCGGTCCTTATGCATTGATAAGCAGGATAGAACGGGTGAGTGATGTCTTGCGCAGAGCAGGCGGTTATACGCCGGATGCCAATCCCGCTGGTGCTTATGTTAAACGATATAAAACAGATATAGAAAGACAACAATCTGAAGAAACTGCTCGTAAGTTGCAAAAAAATATAAAGGATAAAGATAGCCTTAAAGCACAGCAAGTGCTACAGGACATTAGACGTGATTATGATCAGATACCTTTAGATATGGCATCAATTATGAAAAACCCCGGTTCAGTGGAGGATTTAGTTTTACGATCTAAAGATGAGCTATATATACCCAAATTCGATGGCCAAGTGAAGATCACTGGTGCTGTATTAATGGCAACACAAGTGCCTTTTAAGAAAAAAAGCACAGTCAGGGATTATATTAGTGATGCGGGAGGGTATGCGGCGGATGCCTGGCGGAAGAGAACATATATTGTATATGCTAACGGTAAAGCAGCAACAACTAATCATTTTTTATTTGTCAAATTTTACCCCAAGGTATTGCCTGGTAGCGAATTAATAGTTCCCAAAAAAGCTGAAAAGAAGTCGCTAACTACTGGAGAGATTATTGGTATTTCCAGTGCTCTAGCAAGTTTAGCAGGAGTAGTCATAGCAGTTTTAAGGTTATAAAAAATTGATAATGGATATGCCACAAAATAGTTTCTCAAATGAAGTAGGGTTTAAAGAATTAATTGCTAACATTAAAGACTATTTCCGTTTTTTGATTAGTAAGTGGAAAATCATTTTACTATGCAGTTTTATTGGCGCTATTATAGGATTTACGTATGCATATCTTCAAAAAACATATTATACAGCTACTTTGAGTTTTGCATTAGAAGATGAAAAGAGCGGAGGAGGTCTAAGTGGGGCATTGAGCTTAGCAAGCACTTTTGGCATTGATTTAGGAACAGGTACAAGCGGAGCTTTCAGTGGCTCAAACTTGAGTGAGCTAATGAAAAGTAGATTATTAGTTGAGAGAACATTATTGACTAAGGAAAGAATAAATGACGAAGAGATCACTTTAGCCGAAATGTATATACGGATGAAAGGATGGAGAAAGCGATGGGAATCAAGCAAACCGGAGTTTTCTGAAAAAATTAAGTTCGTTTCTAATTCAGACAGGAACAGATTTTCATTACAACAAGACAGTATATTAGGGATAATATATTCGAACTTGATTAAAAAAAATCTTAGCGTAGCACAAAAAGATAAAAAGGTCTCGATTATTAGTATTGATGTGCGAACAGAAAATGAATTGTTTTCTAAACTTTTTGCTGAAGCTCTCGCAAAAGAGGTTTCAGATTTTTATGTTGATACGAAAAGTAGAAAATCTAAAATGAATGTCTTAATCTTAGAAAGGCAAGCAGATTCAGTACGTAGGGAATTAAATGATGCCATAACTGGTGTAGCTGCAGCTAATGATAATACATATAATCTTAATCCTGCGCTTAATGTTCGCAAAACACCGTCAACAAAAAGACAAATTGATGTTCAGACAAATGTGGCCATATTGACAGAGTTAGTAAAAAATTTAGAATTAGCAAAAGTAACATTACGTAAAGACACGCCATTAATACAAGTTATCGACACACCTATCTTACCTTTATTTAAAGAAAAGACCAGCAAAATCTTATTTGCAATAAGCGGAACTTTAATATTTAGTTCAATAGCAATGCTGATACTGATATTAAAACGTTGGTGGAATTAAATAATTGATTGTTAGTGGATAGCTCTCTATGATATTAAAATTGTTTAGACATCATAATAATGAAGTAATTTATGCGAAATAATGAGCAGATAAATTTGACAGAAAAGAAAATAGCAGTAATCGGCCTTGGATATGTGGGACTTCCTTTAGCAGTTGAATTTGCAAAAAAATATTTAGTCGTTGGGTTTGATATTAATAGAAAAAGAATCAATACTTTGAAACTTGGTATTGATGATACTTTAGAAGTTGAAAATGATGTCCTTCAAAATGTTTTATTGGGATTTGAGCAACAAGAAAAACAGAAAAATGTCAATAATAAAGGATTAGAACTTTCTTCAGAGATTGAAAGTATTAAATCTTGTAACATTTATATTATTACTGTGCCAACCCCGATAGATAAAAGGAACAACCCTGATTTGACTCCTCTATATAGGGCGAGCGAAACAGTAGGCAAATGTTTGAAAAGTGGAGATATTGTAATTTACGAATCTACTGTTTATCCTGGAGTAACTGAAGAAGAATGCGTTCCTGTGCTCGAAGAAAACAGTGGGTTAAAATTAAATAAAGATATTTTTGTTGGCTATAGTCCCGAACGAATTAATCCAGGCGACAAACAACATACAGTAACCAAAATTTTAAAAGTGACTTCTGGTTCTACACCAGAAACTGCAGAAATAGTTGATCAGTTATACAAGTCAATAATTACTGCAGGAACATATAAAGCCAAAAGTATCAAAGTCGCAGAGGCCGCTAAGGTAATTGAGAATGCGCAAAGAGATATTAATATTGCTTTTGTTAATGAACTTTCTAAAATATTTAATTTATTAAAGATTGATACTAAGTCTGTTTTAGAAGCAGCAGGTACAAAATGGAACTTTCTAAAATTCAAACCAGGGTTGGTTGGCGGACATTGCATCGGAGTGGATCCTTATTATTTAGCGCAAAAAGCACAAGAATTAGGTTATCATCCTGAAATAATTTTAGCTGGAAGGAGGCTAAACGATGAGATGGGGAAATATGTAGCTAATGAGACTATTAAATTAATGATAAAAAAAAATATAAAAGTAAAGGATGCAGAGATTCTGATACTTGGGTTTACTTTTAAAGAAGATTGTCCAGACGTTAGAAATACAAGGGTCATCGATATCATCAATGAGCTTAAAACATACAATGTCAGCTTGACAATAGTTGACCCTTGGGCAAAACCAGAAGATGTTAAGAGAGAATATGATATAATGACTAAAATTGATATTCCTAATAACAAAAAGTTTGATGCAATAATTTTAGCAGTTAGCCATAGCTCTTTTATATCAATAAACATACGAGATCTTTTAAAGACGGAATCGGTTGTTTATGATGTTAAAGGTATTTTATCACTTGATATAGTAGATGGAGGGTTATGATAACAGATAAAGTTAAATTATTAATTACCGGCGGGGCTGGATTTATCGGCTCCAATTTAGTTGAAAAATATATAAATGATGAACGAATCGAATTGATTCGAGTGATTGATAATTTTTCAACTGGATACTTTAACAACATAAAGAGTTTTTTTTCAAACCCAAAATTTGAATTTATAGAAGGGGATATTTGTAATTATGAAACGTGTCTTTCTATTACAAAAGATATCGATAAAGTAACACATCAGGCAGCTCTTGGTTCCGTTCCTCGTTCGATAAAAAATCCTATGAAAACGACGGAGGTTAATATTTTAGGAACTGTTAATCTAATGCATGCGTGTCATATAAATAAAGTTGATAGAATTATATTAGCGTGTTCTTCATCTACATATGGAGATAGTAAGGAATTGCCTAAAGTGGAAAGCCAAATAGGAAAGCCATTAAGTCCCTATGCAGTGACTAAATATGTTACTGAAGTTTTTGCCGATACCTTTAATAGAAATTATGGACTCAATTATATAGGACTAAGATACTTCAATGTATTTGGTCCCCGTCAAGACCCCAATGGGGCATATGCAGCTGTTATTCCGACATTTTGTAAGGCATTTCTTGAAAGCAAGCCAGTTGTAATAAATGGTGATGGGGAGACTACTAGAGATTTTACATATGTGAGTAATGTTATACTAGCAAATGACTTGGCACTGTTTTCAAAAAATCCATTAGCAATGAATCAGGTATATAATGTTGCGTGCGGAGAGCAAATTTCTTTAAATCAGGTTATTAAATGTTTAAAAAATATATCAAAACTGAACGTGCAACTGACTTATCAGGCAGAAAGGGATGGAGATGTACGACATTCAAAAGCTGATATTAATAAAATAATCGAATTACTTGGGTATAAACCTGAAACAAATTTTTATGAGGGGCTAGAAAAAGTTTTTGAGTGGTATATAAAGGATAATACTCACACTCAACTATCAAAATAGAATTGTTAAATAGAATCTGGTTATTTCTAACTAATACTGTTCAAAGAAAATATCATTAATGGAAATCCCTTTTAATAAACCCTATATTACGGGACAGGAAATTGAGAATATCGCAAGAGTAATCGAACTAAAGAAGTTAGCCGGCGATGGCGAATATACTGCAAGTGTCCAAAAATATATGGAGGATAAATACGGATTTAAAAAAACTTTGTTAACTACATCTTGTACAGATGCCCTGGAAATGTGTGCTTTATTAGCGAATATTGATTCTCAATCCGAAATTATTATGCCTTCATACACATTTGTTTCAACAGCAAATGCATTTGCACTTCGGGGGGCAAAAATAGTTTTTGCAGATAGCGAAAGGATAACACCGAATATAGATGTAAATAAAATTGAAGAACTAATTACTGAAAAAACAAGAGTAATTGTGGCAATGCATTATGCAGGAGCGTCGTGCGACATGGATAAAATCAATTCTCTTTCAGAAAAATATAATCTTATCGTTATCGAAGACGCAGCGCAGGCCATAGATTCTTATTACAAGAATCAGCCCCTTGGTACTATAGGAGCCTTGTCCACTTTCTCATTTCATGAAACAAAGAATTTAACCTCAGGAGAAGGGGGATTGCTTGCAATTAATAGACCCGAGTATATAATGAGGGCTGAGATTATACGTGAGAAAGGAACCAACAGATCTCAGTTTTTTAGAGGCGAAATTGATAAATATGGGTGGGTAGATATTGGGTCCTCTTTTCTTGCGTCGGAATTGATTGCGGCATTTCTAATGGCACAGTTAAACAAAAAAGAAGATATTCAACAGAAAAGGCGGTCACTCTGGAATAGATATTATAACAATTTAAGCAACCTCGGGGCAAGCAATGAAAACTTATTACCTATTATTCCTGAGTATGCTACTAATAATGCTCATATGTTTTACTTGACATGTGAAGATATTGAGGAACGAACAAAGTTGATGAAGACTTTATCAAGTAAAGGAATTAAATCTACTTTTCATTATTTGTCATTACATAAATCTAACTATTACAAGGATAAACATGATGGAAGGGAATTATCACAGGCTGACAAATGGGCTGACTGCTTAGTTCGTCTTCCAATGTTTACGGATCTTACTTATGATGAAGTAGATTATATAAGCGAAAATATACTTAATTTCTATAATGCCTAGTATTGCGACTCCAATATCCCATTTATTTAAAAATGAATTATTTGCTTCTATAATAACAGAAAATTCTGATTTTTTAGAATGTAGAGATCATTCCCCAAAAACGGATGTTACGCTACAAGCCTTATTTCATTGTGATTTGCAGCCAATACATCGATGGACAGAAAGTGAGCTAGAATATGTGGGAGAGCTTAAAAAAAACAAGCCAAATCTTAAGCTTATTTCATTTCATCTGGCTTCTTGTTTTCATGATCCTATCATTGAGAACGGAATATTTGTATCAGGAAGTTACAAGTATTCTATCGATGAGCTAAAAGAGAATGCCAAAACAAATTTTCAGAAAATAAGAGAAATAATGGGAGAGCATGTTTCAATAGCTATAGAGAATAATAATTATTACCCCTCTATTGCATATGATTATATTGCTGAGCCATATTTTATTACTTCTATTGTTAAAGAAAATAACATTAATTTTTTATTTGATATTGCTCATGCTCATGTATCTGCGCATAATATGAAAATACCGTATGAGAAATATCGAGATGAATTGCCGCTAAATGAATGCATTCAATTACATATTTGTAAATGGGGGAAAAATGAGAAAATGGCATTTGATGCACATAATTTACCCGATCATGAAGAATGGAATGAAACTGATTTTCTAGTAAAGAAATATCCTCGAATTGAATTCTTAACTATTGAATATTATAAGAATACTGAAGAACTTGTAAGTGCAATTAGTGAGTTAAAAAAAGCAATTTTATAATATGGATAACTATTTGAATAAACTTTTTAATTTTTCTGGTAAATCTGTTTTAGTAACAGGAGCTTGCGGGCAACTTGGGAAAGAAATATGTTTAGCTTTTGTCAATGTAGGGTGTATGGTATTTGGAGTAGATGTTAAAACCACTCAAAATAATTTACCCACTGTCAAGTACTATGAAGCAGATATAAGCAACCAGGAACAGGTTGATCAAATATTTTCAGATATTTATGAAAAGTATGGAAAGATTGATATACTTATTAACAACGCTGGAGTAAGCACTTTTGAGCCCTTTGAGGAACGAACAGAGGCAAAAATCGATTGGGTAATGAACGTTAATTTAAAAGGAACCTTTTGGTGTATCCAATCATTCGTAAATAAGTTTGATAAGATTTTTCAAAAGGCGGCTGTAATTGTGAATATTGGGTCTTTTTATGGAGTTATCAGCCCTGATTTTCGAATTTATACTGATTGTGATCGAAAAAACTCCGAAATATATGGAGCTACAAAAGCAGGGGTTATCCAAATGTCAAAATATTTTGCAGTACACTTAGCTGATCGAAATATTCGTGTTAATACGCTTTCTCCTGGAGGGATTTTCAATCCCGCGGCACCTCAGGGAACAGGTTTTTTAAACAATTACGCATTTCGTTGCCCAATGAAACGGATGGCTAATGTTGAAGAGATGATTGGGGGGATTTTATATTTGTCTAGCGATGCATCATCTTATACAACTGGTCAAAATTTAATTATTGACGGCGGAATGAGTTCGTGGTAAGCAAATTTCTTTAATAAATTTTAAATAAAATAACATGAAAACAATTAAAGATTTTGGTATTAACTGTCAAAATAAGACTTTTATAATAGCAGAAATTGGAATTAATCATAACGGTAGTCTTGACTTAGCAAAAGAAATGATTGATTCTGCATATAAGGCGGGAGTTGATGCAGTAAAATTTCAGACCTATATAACTGAAAATAGAGTTGAGAAAAGTTCCCCAATATTCGACATTTTAAAAAAATGTGAACTTCCTTTTGATGCCTTTCAAGAGTTAAAAACATATTCAGAGAACAAGGGCCTTATATTTTTTTCGACCCCATTTGATGCTGAAAGCGTCGATTACTTAGAATCTATCGGTGTTGAATTATATAAAATAGCATCTTTTGATGTTGTGAATAATTTTTTGCTTAAAAAAATAGCGAAAACAGGGAAACCTGTTATTTTATCTGTTGGGATGTCAAACATAGATGAAATCAGAAGTGCATTAAAAATACTTAATGAGCATACAAGCAAAGTTGCATTACTGCATTGTATATCTGCGTATCCAACTAATGAGAAAGATGCCAATTTAGCCGCTATATTTTCTCTGAAAGATCATTTTGAATCTTGCGTGATTGGACAATCTGACCACACTAATGATATTAAAGTGCCTTTATTTGCAGTAGCAGCTGGAGCTAAGATATTGGAAAAGCATTATAAAATAACCGACGATATGGAATGTGTCGATGCACCAGTGTCAATTTCTGAAAATCAAATGCATAACCTCGTTTTGGAAACAAGAACGTTAGAAAAAATTTTAGGGAATGGGATTCCAGGATTAACAAATGCGCAAAAAGGTACAGAACAGTATAGAAGGTTTAAATCATAAGCAAACAAAAAATGAATATTCTTTTTGTATTTAGCAATGTAAACGATGAATATCAAAATGAACTTAACATAGCATATCAAAAATTACAAGGGAAAAAGAAAAATTTACTTCATCAAATATTTTCCCATGAATTGACCATTGAGTATTTAAAAAAACATCATATTTCTCTGGTAATAACCGGAAACCTTTCAGAACAATGGATATATATACTGCGAGGGATGAGGATAGTTAGCCTCGTTTTTGGGGATGCTCAAGAATATCATCATAAAGCCGATATTGTAATTGATTTTAAAGGGACAGACTCTGTTAAATATTTTTCTGGACATTCTTATTCCTTATCTAACCCTGATTTTGATTTTGAAGAGGTTTCAAATCTTGTATGTATTCTAAAGTGGGATTCTGATTTTTTTGGCTTTCCAATAGCTTTAATCGGTTCTCGGTATCTTACTGACAATATTCAACATCATATTGAGTATTTCATAAAAGAGAATAATATTAGGTTATTGCAGTACTTATGTAATTGCCATGACGACAGAAGTGTGAAAGTAGCTGAAAGAAACAATTTTCATTTTACTGATATTAGATTGACTTTCAACATAAGTTTGAAAGAACCATATCAAATTGATGATTTACCTTATCAACTAGGCGTCGCCTCTCCAGAGAATATTGAATATTTAAAAGAGTTGACTAATTTTTTGTATAAAGATAGCAGATATTTCTATGATGGAAATTTCGAGCTTAATAAAATAAATGAGTTTTATGCAAGTTGGATAGAGAAAGCAATTTTAGGAACTTTTGATGATTGTTGTTTTTGTTTGTACGAAAACGGCCTTCCTATAGGTTTTTGTACGGTCAAATATTCAAAAGCAGCCTCTGCAAATATTGGCCTTTTTGGAATGGATCAACGATATGCTGGAAAAGGGCTGGGGAAATTATTGATATTAAATGTTTTTAATGAATTGATAAAAAAAGGAATTAAAAACGTTAATGTTGTTACACAAGGTAGGAATTATGTTGCCCAAAGGCTGTATCAAAGTGTAGGTTTTAAAACGCTATCTACACAACTATGGTATCATAAATGGATATAAGTATCAGCGGAATTTATATATTTAGGAGTAGTTTATAATTGTAATTGTTGAATGATTAAGCTAGGTATCTTGGGAATGAGTGAAGGAAATGGGCATCCATATTCATGGTCTGCCATTTTTAATGGATATAAAGATCAATATATGAAAGATTGCCCTTTTCCAGCGATCTATAATTATTTAAAAAAACAGCATTTCCCTGATGATACTATTAATGAAGCTACTGTAACTCATATTTGGACCGCCGATAGATTGCTCTCAGAGCATATTGCAAATGCATCTGAAATTACTCACATTAGTGATAAATATGAGGATATGATTGGTCATGTTGATGGAGTGCTTCTGGCGCGTGATGATGCGGAAAATCATTATGAAATGAGTAAACCTTTCATTGAAGCTGGCCTGCCAATATATATTGATAAGCCAATCGCATATGATGTGCCTACAGCAGAGCGCATTTTGCACTTGAAGCGATATGATCATCAAATTTTTTCCTGTACTTCCTTAAGGTATGCAAAAGAGTTTATGATTGATGAGCAAATATCAAAAAAAGTAGGGGTAATAAAGTTTATTGATGCAGAAGTACCTAAAAGTTGGAATAAATATGCCATTCATGTGATAGAACCTATTTTGCAAATTATTGGATTTGATGTTGATGTACTTAAATACAATGTTATTGACACAAATGAAGGGAAGATTGTAACGATTGTTTTTTCTAAAAATATTACTTGTGTTATCAAAGCAATTACTGAGTCCAAGAGCCCTATCTCTATCTTGTTAAGTGGGAATAATGGTTTCCATGAAATGGTTTTTGAGAATAGTTTTGAAGCATTTAAAACGTCGCTAAAAAAATTTATAAATGTTATAAAAAAAGCCGAAGAAAATATACCGATAAAAGAGACGTTGAAAGTAGTAGATATAATTCAAAAAGGAAATATACTTGTTTAGTTAAATATTTTTTATGAGAAAATACACAAAAGGGATGCAAATCTCTAAACATTTTCACGAACTGGTTCCAGGAGGAAGCCACACATACTCAAAAGGAAATGACCAGTTTCCTCAAATGTCTCCACAAATTATTACGCATGCTGATGGGGCATATTGCTGGGATGTTGATGGCAATCAATACATAGATTGGGCTATGGGGAATCGAGTCTTTATTTTAGGGCATAATAATAAAGTTGTCAATGATGCTGTAAAAAAAGCAATTGATAATAGTACAAATTATACTCGACCAGGTATATTGGAATATGAAGTGGCGCAGTTTGCGGTTGATTTTTTTCCAGTAGCTGAAATGGTGAAATTTGGAAAAAATGGTTCAGACGTGACCACTGCTGCAGTTAAATTGTCAAGAGCATATACTAATAGAACACATGTTGCTGTTTGCAAGCAACATCCTTTTTTTAGTATTCATGACTGGTTTATTGGATCAACAAATATGAATGCTGGCGTTATAGAATCTGAAAGACAGTATACAATTGGTTTTGATTATAATGATATTGAGGGTGTAAAAAAAATGTTTGATCAATACCACAATAAAATAGCTTGTTTAATTTTAGAACCGGTTAAGAATGATCATCCTTGTAATTACGATAAGGATGAAACCTGTAAAGAACAATGCGAAAAAGGAATTTGTGCAAAAGGAAAGAAGAACTTTCTAACTGAATTGCGAGATATATGTACAAAAAATGGAACTATCCTGATTTTTGATGAAATGATTAGCGGAATCAGATTTGATATTAGAGGTGCTCATCATTTATGGGGAGTTTATCCGGATTTGGCAACTTATGGAAAATGTATAAGCAATGGTTTTTCATTTTCTATGTTAGCTGGCAAAAGAGATATATTAAATTTAGGAGGGATCATGCATGACAGGGAGAGGGTGTTTCTTCTTTCACAAACGCACGGATCCGAAACAGTTGGCTTGGCGGCAGCTTTAGCAACATTGAAAGAATGTGAACGCGTCAATGTAAATGAACATATCTGGAATTTAGGAGGTCAACTACGGAAAGGATTCGAACAATTAATAAAAGAAGAAGGTGTTGGAAAGTATATAAAATTAATTGGCTTTGATTGTAACCCACATATACTTTGCACAAAAGAGAATGGAACTTATTGGCCGGAACTTCATACTTCATTTCATGAAGAAGTAATTGATCAAGGTATTTTAATTCCTTGGATATCCATTACCTATGCTCATACCAACTTAGAATTGGATATTACATTGCAAGCATTGCGAGAAGGATTAAGAAAAATTAAAAAATCGGTTGAAATGGAAAACATAGAAGATTCCTTTGTAGGAGAAGCTGTGAAGCCAGTCTTCCGGCCATTTAACAAATGCAAACAAGGTCGGTGTGGGCGAATTTATACTGATGTCGAAAAACTTTCTTGTTGTAAATAATTAGAGTGAGAGAATAAAAAGGTTACCTAGTGGTTGCCGTAAAAAATTAATTTCTGTATTGTAGTCCTTAAAAGATTTTATTAAAATGATAAATATGACACATAAAAATTTGCTTGCATGCCCAATGTGTGATTCAAAAAATTTTGAGAAATGGTGCGAAATTGATTCAGATGGCTTTGAAACTGTTAAATGTAATGATTGCAGTTTGATTTTTGTACGGAACCCTTACGACAAAGAGTCGTTGCAATTATTCTACAAGAACTATTATTCTTCGATGCATCAAGAAAACCAAGTTTTAAACATGCAAAGAGAAATAATGTATGAGCTAGAACTCACTTATCTTTCTCAATATAAAATGTCTGGGAAAGTATTGGATGTAGGATGTAGTGGTGGACAATTTCTAAACCATTTCCATGCTAGAGGATTTGAATGCGAAGGGGTTGAATTCGGAAAAGAGGCTGCTGAAGAAGCAATGAAAAATTTTAAAGTATACATAGGCGAATTCCCGGAAATTACAATTCCCCACAAGTTTGATATAATTGTTTTTAGAGGTTGCATTGAACATGTCGATAATCCGAGAGCCTACCTGAAAAAGGCAATGTCACTTTTGAACGAAGGGGGTATTATTTTTATTAGTGCAACACAAAATAGAGATTCAGTTTTATGTGAGCTATTTAAAAGTGATTGGAATATGCACTTACCTAAAGAACACTTATATCATTTCTCTGTAAAAGATTTTGTTAACTACTTTCGTAAATTTGGATTAAAGTTTTTCGCGGAAAAAAACCTGTACCTCGAAACACCTTATGCAAATTTCGAAAGTGATTTAAATTTAGTATTACAAAAACTGATTAATCCTGCGACTAAGGTGAAATGCCCTCCTTTTTTTGATAATATGATGACGGCAGTATTTCAATTTTAATCAGTTTATATAAATCATATGGGACATACAAATAACAATCTCGAAAATATAAGTGTTTTAATTATTGGACTTGGTTCAATGGGTAAAAGGAGAATTAGGAATTTACAACACATAGGAGTAACGAAAATCACTGGATATGATATAAGAGAGGACAGGAAGAACGAAGCGGTGTCAAAATACGGGATCAACATTTTAAAAGAATTTGCTGATGTTAATAAGGAAGACTTTTCACATCTTATTGTTTCTACTCCACCTGATGAACATGTTTTTTATGCAATGGAAGGAGTGAAAAGAGGACTTCATGTTTTTATTGAGGCAAGTGTTTTAAGCGACGGATTATTAGAGTTACAAGATCTGCTGAATGAAGTAAAAATTAAAAACCAGGTTGCGCTCGTTCCATCATGCACCATGAGATTTGACCCGATAATCAATAAGGCGAAACAAATAATTGATTCCGGTAAGTTAGGGAGAGTTTTATTGGCAAATCATCATTTTGGACAGTATTTGCCTAATTGGCATCCATATGAAAGGATAAACGATTTTTACGTTTCAAAAAAAGAGACAGGAGGAGCAAGAGAAATTGTACCTTTTGATTTAGTGTATTTGACATGGATGTTTGGGAAAGTTAAAAATGTAAAAGCATTTCTGAAAAACACTCAAACCTTAGGTGTTGAAATTGATGATATTTATTCGCTGATTTGCGAAACAGACACTGGAACCTGCTTGAACGTTGTTATTGATGTAGTTTCTAAAGTACCATATAGGGAAACTAAGGTGATTTTTCAAAATGGTAACATGGAGATAGACTTTAATAAAGGCCAACTATCTGTTTATTCTTCTGACTCCAATTCTTGGGAATATTTTACAAAAGCACGATTATCTAAAACAACAAGTACGGAAGAAATGTATGTTTTGGAAATTACAAATTTTATCGAAATAAGCTTTGAAGTCGTTAAGCCTACATACTCGATTGAAGATGATCATGAGGTTCTTAATATTTTGTATGCGGCAGAAAAGAGTTTTGAGGAAAGACAAGAAATAAAATTATGATTAAATACGGTGTAGTAATACAAGCACGAATGGGGTCTAGTAGGAGGCCTGGGAAAATTTCACATTTAATTGAAGGGTTTGAAATGCTACGGCTTCAATTAGAGAGATTAAAAAGTAATGGGATAAACAATATTTTCGTTGCGACTAGCGATAAAAAAGAAGATGATATTACGCAAGCGCTGGCAGAAAAAAGTGAAATTAAGTGTTTTCGTGGTAGTGAAACTAATCTAATCAGGCGATTTTATGACACGTGCCAATCTTACAATATTCAAAATATGGTACGTGTTGGAGGGGATGATCCTTTGATTGATCCCGGTTGTATATCTGCTTTAATATCTGCTCATGCTACAAAACCTGCAGATTTTATTTATGCAAGTCATAGAACCGGTTGGATATATGGAACTGCTGCTGAACTTATTTCTATAAAAGTTTTAGAAGAAGCGATTAAAGATTCTTTGGATGATGTGCAAAAGGAGCACACCGTTCCTTATATTAAGGGAAACAATAAATTCAGTCAATATAAAATTTCTCCAAACGAAGACTCCTTAATAAGGCCCGATATCTATGTTTCTGTAGATTATAATGAGGATATCAAACTTATTGAAGATATCTGTCATTTTTTTTCTAAAAAAGAGAAACTCTTTACATTTTCCCAATCAGAACTAATAGATCTGTATGACAGTGGGGAAATTATTATAGGGAATAAACACTTGCACTCAGGTTTTGATGAATAACTCAAAGTCGGGAATTGTTTATATAACACCCCATTTTTGTAAATACTGTTTAACATTTTAATTTCTCGTTTTGAAGGTCATAGGATTTGATAGTTGGACACAAGGTTGGCGAAATTATAATAGGTTAGTAGATTCTTTTAAAGAAAAAGGAATAGATTTTGATCTTATTCATTTAGGATCTTGGGGTACTGAGCCAGGAAGACCTACTGAAGAGGTTATTGACAAATTATCTGTAAAAGACATCAGGTTTTACAAAGGAAAAACATTTTTGGAAATACTTGACCTCGAAAAACCGGCGGCAGTAATTTTTCTTTCTACAGATGCATTCGCGCATAGGGCATTCAATAGATATTGCAAAAAAAGGCACATTCCAACACTTCATTTGTCTAATGGATTAGGACGTGTTCAAGCTATTGGAAAAGGCTCTCGCTATAAGTTAAAACTGACGACACATATTGCTTATGTTTTATCAAGTTTTGGGAGAGCCCTAAAAAAAGTGTATCCAACATATGTTAAATCTTTAATTGTTACCAAAGCTCCATTAAATGATTGGATCAGGTTTATTCGGGACAATTTTAGCGGAGCATTAGGTTTTCCTTCTTTTAGATCAGCTCCTGACGCTAAAACAGATAAATGTTGCGTATTTATTAAAGCAGATGTAGAACATGCCATTAATAAATATGGCTATACTAAGGAGGAAATCATTGTCGTGGGTAACCCGGATTTGATAAGATTTAAGATGCCTGAAACTGCAATCGGTTCATATATAAGGAATGGAGGTGTTTCACATAATGATATAATGTATATTGATACTGGGCTCATATATACAGGGTGGGCCTTTTCTTCTCCAGACGAATTTATTCAACATATAATTTCAACAAAAGAAATAATTGAACAGAACGGGAAACATTTCGTTTTGAAACCACATCCGCTTCATTTAGAGTCTGGAATAGCTTCAAGGTTAATCCAAGCAGGATGTGATCTTTGTACCGATAATGATTTCATTGATAGACTTCAAAAGTGTCTAACATGTATTGTTGAACCTTCTACTATAGCCCTGTTGCCAAATTTAACTGGAATGCCGGTTATGCTTGCACAATATGGCAAAGTAACTGGAAGCCCATTCGGAGAAATTTTAGCAACATATCCCAGAGCTATTCCTATTTACAATCTCACTGAAATAATGACATTACTGGAGAACGAAAAGAAAAATTTGAATATCGATAAAGTCCGATATTGGATAGAACAAAACTCTGGACCACTTCCCGCACAAGAAATGCCTGATAGAGTTACAGAAACTGTATGCGAAATGATAAGAAGAAGATAGTTTTTTGACCTTAAGTTGGTTAACAATTCTTTCAATTTCAAGAGGCTTCTGAATCTTTAAAGTGGCGACTTATTGCTCATCTCATTTTAATAAAGGTGAAAGAATTTATAAAGTATGAAAATATCTGTTGTTATAGTTTCGTATAATCAAGGCAAATTTTTAGAAGAAACTATTTTATCGGTGATTAACCAGGATTATATAGATAAAGAAATTATTCTTATAGATGGAGGATCAACAGATGATAGTCTAGAAATAATCAAAAAATATAAAGAATATTTTCATTATTGGGTAAGCCAACCAGATAATGGGCAATCAGATGCCATTGTGAAAGGGTTTAAAATATGTACCGGAGAAATTATTACTTGGATCAACTCTGATGATTTGCTTATGCCTAATACGCTTGAATTGATTTATCGCAAATCAATTCAAGTTAAAAGTGTAGACGGAGTATTTTATGGCGGAGTTTATATTATCAATGACAAAGGACAACCCCAAGAACGTTATAAATATGGTAAGTTTAATTATTTTATTTCTAAAACAATTGGGCCAACAATATGCCAACCTGGTACTTTTTTTGGGAAAAATGTTTATAATTCAATTGGGGGGATCAATGTTAAATTAAAATATGGAATGGATTATGACCTCTTTTGCAATTTTTTATTTTCAGGTATCTCTTTTTATAGCACAAATGGATATCATGCTAAGTTTAGGAGGTATTCAGCTCAAAAAGGGCATTCAAAACATTTCCTCGAGATCTCTTTAAAAGAAACAGAATTAACCCAAACAAAATATGGATTTAAAGGTAGCGCTCTTTTTAACAAAATTGTTGCTAGAATGCTACAGGTTTGGCTGAGAATTTTTAACGGATACTATTTTATTACATTTTCTTACCGAATAGCAAAAAGAAGAACTTTAAAACAATATTTTGATTCTATGACGGAATAGATTTAAGTCATAGTCTGCCGTAAATCCGTTTATGAAAAACACAAACAACGAAAAAAACTTTTTATTAAAAGTATTAGGATTAAGTGGAATACCTAGGATCGTTTCTTTTTTATTTACGTTGATTAGCTTTCCACTTATGCTTAGAAAAGTGGGAGCTAGCCAATATGGAGTAATCGTTTATTTAACATCTATTATTGCTGTTGTAGAATCTCTGGCTGATTTTGGAGTTTCTTCTGCTGCTGGTAAATGTATCGCTGCTATTAGAGTAAGCTCTGAAAAATTACTTAGACAGGAAATTTCTTCATGGTGGAGATTTCAGTTTGGGGTTGCAACGTTTGGGATTATCCCGATGTTTATTATCTCTTATTTGATTATTAAAAATAATCAAAGTATTCCTGTTGGCTTTGATATCTTGATGATTTCTATTGCTACATCTTGGATTACAATTATGACTAATTTTGTAAGATCGATTTTGACTGCTACCCTTTCATTCAAATCTCTTGCTTTAGTTGACAGCATTGAATCGATTTCTAGATCTTCCTCTTTTTTGTTGGTTGCATTTATTATGCCAACGGTCGTAGGCCTAGCGGTTGCATTATTTTCAACGGCAGCTTTAGTAGCCTTGGTTGCTGTATTAATTTTAATAAAACAACTAAGAAAACTGGGAAAGGAAACTAATTATGAGAATGCAGTTGTTAAAGAAAAGTCGAGCCGAAAAAATATGTTCATAGAAAGCTTGAGCTTTTTATGGCTGCGATTTGCAACTAGGTGTTTTCAAGCAATTCCCCCTTTTTTATTTGGTCGTTTTTTCAATTCTGAAATTGTGGGCATAGTAGGTACAATTTCACGAATAGTTGATCTAATTACATTCCCGTTTGCAGTTGTTGGTAATGCTCTTTCTGTAAGGGCAAGAGAAGTAATTAAGAAGGGAAATGGATCTGTAATGGTATTATGGGATACTTTGTTTAGATTAATTTCAGTAGCGATTATTCTATGGGCAACTACTTTAATCGGTACGGATATATTTGCCAAATTATTATTTGGAAATCATAATATTAATATTGTACTCATAGCTATCCTAACCTGCACTATTTTAACAACGTCTGTCTCCGTATTGATTAACCCACTTACAGATTATGTAGGGGCACTAAACAAGAGAAATTTATTACTAAGCATTTTGACTTTGATTCAGATCCCATTTATATGGATTGGAATTTTGCTTGGAGGAGAAATTGGGGGAATGATTTCTTATGTGCTTGTTTTAATAATTCTTTGTTGTGGATATATAATTGTGTGCTTAAATGCCTTTTTCGACAAAAAAAACTTTTATATACGAAAAGAGTTTGTGCATTTTATTAACATTGCTTTTGCTGGAATAGCTATGTCTTTTCTCTTTCAAAAAGGAATTTTAACAAGGTTTTTTTTCGAGCATAATCATCACTTGACCATCTCATTGTTTTCAATTATCTTTTTTTTAATACTTATTTGTATTGCTATATTGTATAGAAAAAAATTAAGATATTTTTACATAACAAGGAATTTTTTTGAATTTCAAATTGAACATAAAGAAAAGATAGTAAGTGAAAAGCATAACTATTAATACAATAGAGGAGAGGTTACTGTCGGATCAAAAAAAAGATTATTTTTTTAAAATAATATGGACAATTCCAGCAATTCTTAAACTTGTACTAGAAGATTCCAAGATTGCTATTCTTTCGTTGTTTGTTTTTTTAATTTGTAGTTTTAAAATTATTAAAAAGCCTGAGAATGCATTGTTGGCATTGCCATATTTTGTTATCCTCTCGCCAATAGCCGGATTCTTTAATGCTTTGGGCGGCAAATTTCTATTGTCAGATTTCTTATTTATTTTGTTATTTATTCAATTTCTTTTCCTAGTTGTTCAGAGGGTAAAAAATAAATTAATTATATTCAATAAGTTATTGACATTGCTATTTTTATTTTTTATTGCAAGTTTTGTCACCGGCTTAATATTTAATACATTGGAGTCACTAAAGCCTCTATTGTTTTTATTTCAACTTCAAATAATCTACTTCTATACTAAAACATATGCTCAAACAGAAAAAGAGCAGTCAAGCATTATCAAAGAATGGATTTTTGCGACTTTTCTGGGAGGAATAATTCTTATTTATTCTTTTTTGACTGGTAAGGTGCTTCAAGATTTTGCAGTAACCGATTCTGTTATAGATATAAGAGAGTATTACGAAGAGCATGGCCTCGAATACTTATTTAGGGCGACTTATTATTATTCTGGATTTATTTTCCTTGTTGGAATTTCGGTGATCATAATGAGTGTGAAAATTTTTTTTACAGGGTATAAGAAAAAAACTATTCTATATCTATTCGTATTATTCGTGCTTTTACTTGCACTGATACTAATGAACAATAAAACTGTCATTTTTTCACTTTTGATAATTATATGTTATTCCATTTTTTTGCTTATCAAAAATGGAATTATTAATAAAAGAAAATTTCTTATCAATTCTCTTGTAGTTGTATGCCTTTTATGTTTTGGAATGTTTCCTTTAGTGATGAATTTTTTTGACTCGGATCAACTCAGTTTAATGATCAACAGATTTACTGAACCGAGTTCTTTTTTTGCCAGAACGGAAGTGTATAGAACCGCTTTAAGCCAATGGATTCTATACCCCTTTCAGATATTTATGGGAATGGGCCCAGATTTTTTGGATAATTCAGGTGTTATTGACCTGGCTGTTGAGTTTAAAAAATCTGCCGAAACAGGGCATATTGAAGGGACTGTAGACTCAGGATGGATATCTTATTTAATAGAACTTGGAGTTTTGGCCTTTACAATTTTGATAGTTGTCTATTTTAAAAGCATGATTACTGCATATAAGAATTTCATCAATCGCCGAAGATCTAGTGCAGGTTTTATCCCATTTTGTGTTTTTTTGAGTCTTCTATTTACACTAATAGCTATGTCAACTCAAATGCTTGGGTATACAAAAACTTGCTGGTTGCCTTTTCAACTGATTATATTTGGACTTAGTTATAAAGCTAATGATTATTCTGGTATGACGAATGTCTTACTAAATGAAGCATAAATCACGGGAGCATAGTGACAATTTAATTATGAAAAAGAGATGAATTTATTATGAGACGAGCAAAAAATATTACAAGCTTACCCGATGTTATTTCTGATAAAATTAAGAATGGAAGCTCACTGGCTGGCGATGATTATAATCACGAACAGAGAAAAATATGGTTTGAACAAGAAAAAGAAGCATATTATGAAGATGATGCAGGAAATGGCGAAACAGATCCTTGGTATGCATATATGAGAGTGGTAAATGAAAAGCTTGGATTCCCATTTATTAATACAGCGGAAAATCAAAAGGGAAAAATTTTATTAATCGGACCTGGCCCTGCAACAGAAATCGACAGGTTTTATCGAGACAATCCTCATTGGTTGCTATATTTTATAGAAGCGTCAAATAATTTTAAGAAACAGCTTAAAATTAATTTCCCAGATGCTTTTTTAATTGACCCTTCAATAGATGGGGATATTTTATTAGAAAGTAATAGCTTAAATGCGGTTTGCTCATTTTCCGTCCTTCATCATATTCCCAATGTAAGCAAAGTTCTCTCTGAAATATCACGTGTCTTGATTCCTGGTGGAATCCTCTTGGTCAGGGAGCCATGTTCTTCGTGTGGCGATTGGAGATACATTAGATCAGCAACACCAAACGAAAGAGGAATAAGTCGTAGATTAATGATAGAAATGGGAGAAAGAGTAGGATTAGAATTAATAAAAAGACCTGTTCCTATTCTTTTTGAGCCAATTAACAAGATTCTACGTAAGACGATTGGATATCAATTTGTTTCGCTGAAGTTTCTCTTTGTGATAGACAGGCTTTTATCAAAATTGCTTTCCATTAATGATCATTATTGGCGTAACAGGTGGTATAAAAAATTAGGACCAAGTTCTTATTTTTTTGTTTTCAAAAAACGGAGAGCCTAACAATGCAAGAATAAATTATTCAAAATTATAAACACTGCATTGGTTATGTTGAAAATAAAGTTGTTTTGCAAGTGAAGCAATAAGATAAAGTGCCAATAACTGTTATAGGGGAGCCGACAGTATGAGTTCTTTAGTGGATATAGAAAATGCCATAAACAAGTATGGAATCTTAGATGCAGCCGCAGGAGGTATGTTTGTTTTCAAAGGGAAATATAAGGCAGCATTAATTAATTATCTTTCACATGAAGAAAAGGCCTTTGTTATAATGAAAAACGTTAAAAATGCTCTTCAATTCGATTGAGTTTTTCCTTTTCTTTTTCCTCTTTTTTTTTCTATACTGGTTTGTTTTTAATAATGATCTTCGTTGCCAGAATTTGCTTCTACTTCTGGGAAGTTACCTATTTTACGGTTGGTGGGATTGGCGCTTTCTGTTTTTGTTAATGTTTTCAACGGGGTTAGATTTTTTAATAGGACTCAAGATTGATAAAACTCCAAAAACCGCTTCCAAAAAATACTTACTTTGGATTAGTATTATTATAAATCTCAGCTTGTTATGTTTTTTTAAATATTGCAATTTTTTTATAACAAGTTTTACTAACGCACTCGACTCAATTAATATTCATATTAATCCATGGATATTGCAAATAGTGCTACCAGTAGGTATCAGTTTTTATACTTTTCATGGGCTTTCTTATGTGATTGACATTTATCGTGGAACATGCAAGCCCACAAAAAGTTTAATTAATTATTGTGTGTTCGTTTGTTATTTTCCACTCTTAGTATCAGGTCCCATTGAACGGGCAACACATTTATTACCACAAATTGAGAAACCAAGGTTATTTCGATATGACAAAGCCCTTGAGGGTTGCAGACTCATTTTGTGGGGATTATTTAAGAAGATAGTGATTGCAGATTCACTTGCGCCTGCAGTGAATGACATATTCCACAATTACAACCAATATCCAGGTGGTGTGCTAGCCTTAGGAGCAATATATTTTTCATTTCAAATATATTGTGATTTTAGCGGCTACTCCGATATAGCTCGTGGAACTTCTAAATTATTAGGTATTGACTTATTCCTGAATTTTAACTTTCCCTACTTTAGTAGATCAATTTCTGATTTCTGGAAGCGGTGGCATGTTAGCTTGTCAAGTTGGTTTCGTGATTATTTATATATTCCTTTAGGAGGCTCACGAACAACCAGAGCTAAAACAATTAGGAATGTTCTTATTGTTTTTATTTTGAGTGGGTTTTGGCATGGCGCGAACCTCACTTTTATAATATGGGGCATGATGCATGCAATTTTATTCCTTCCTTCCTTTCTAAAAAAAGGCGCTTCGAGTATAAAAATCGATGTTACTAATAGCCACCCTGTTTTTGCTACTGTTATTTCATTCTTTAAAGTAGCAATAACTTTTAGTTTAATTACTTTAACGTGGATTTTTTTCCGCGCTGATACGACGGGTAATGCCTTCGGTTTTATCAAAGGGTTATTTCATAAGTCGTATAGTACGGGTTATCTGAATCCATATAACAATTTGCCCATGACCAGGGAAAATATACTTATCATTCTATTCTACTTGGCCGAATACATTATCTCAAACAAAGAATTTGCCTGCAATTTGTGGAAGTATAAATTAGTCTCAATAGCAGCTACGACAACAATTATTTTTTTTATTCTAACTACAATTCACCTGGATGTGAAACAAGCGTTTATATATTTTCAGTTCTGATGAAGAGATTTTTAATATTGGCTACGTTAATGATCATCTATTTGTTAATTGCAATGGAGATTCTATTGCGTATTAGTAATAAGGCAACGGATCCTTTGATAGAACAAGTAATTAGCGGGAGCTTTTTATACAAGCCAGGACAAAAAGGAAAATGGATAAGGGGAAGTGATGCAGAAATCAAAAGTGAATTCAATATTAACTCTGCAGGATGGAATAGCAGTAAAGAATATTTTTTTGGAGAAAATAAAAAATATATTGCATTAATCGGAGACTCTTATATTGAAGGGTTGCATGTACCTCCTGATAGTTCAATCGGCAGAAAGATAGAGGTACTTCGTCATGATGTTACGGTCCATGAATATGGGAGGTCGGGTGCTGGATCGGAAGATTATAAAGACTTATATTGGAAATATTGTGCAGGAAGATATGATAAAATATTTATCATAATGAAAGATGAGGATCTATTTGATACTTCCCATTCTGTCATTACAAGTAGAGGTAATAATGTGACTAATAGTTTTATACGAAAATTATATTACATGTCATCTTTTTTACGTTTTATAAATATTCAGCTTGGGTTCCTTAAGAGTTTACAGGATATTTTTTGTGAAAAAAAAGGTGAACCCAGTAGTTCTCATGACAAATATTATGAAGGTAATCACCTAGTGGATATTAAATTAGATAGAAGATCGTATTTTGAGGACTTTCCAAAAAATGTTTTTTTTCTATATGAAAAGGATAGATTGCTGACATTTTATAGTAATTATTTAGGTACAAGAGGCGTAGAAATTAAACATAGTAGTAAGCTAATCGATTTTGGTTTTGACCCTCATTGGAACAACGAAGCAAGATGGGATGTAGCTAAAGCAATTGCTAATCAATTAAACTAAGAAATATTTATTTGAAAAAATTAATAATATTTTCCAGCTTTTATGTTGGCTCCACTGCTTTTCTGAAATTAGTTGGGTTTTTTTTAATAATGTGGCTCGCTCGAGTGCTAACTGTAGATGATTATGCACAATTTGGTCTTCTTTATGCACTACAGACAGGGATTACGACATTTGCACTTGCAGGCATCATTGAAGCAGTAGTAGGGCTTTTAAAAAAGTACCAGATGGAGGAAAAAAGGAAATTACTTTTTTCTGCTGCTAATATTTCTTTTTTTATAATAACGGGTATTGTAATAGCAATAGCAGCAATAATTTTATTTGTTTCTGAAAAAAATACCGTTAATTCTTTTTTTACGCTAACCTGCGTATTGGTTTCCGGTGCTCTGTTAGCATTTGCTTCTTTGCAGGCTCAACTGGTAAGGATAGAAGAAAGGCATGTACACTCGTTATTGTTTAATTTTTTTCCACCACTTGCTGGATTTGTTGGTGCACTGGTGGCTTTCTTTATTCGAAGAACGGTAGCATCTTTTTATATTGGCTCTCTTATAGGGATCGCGATCATACTTTTGATATTCAAAATATGTCAAATAGGATTTTATTCAAACAAAGAATCGGTAGATGAAACCAAGTTGATTTTAATCAGAATTGTTCCATTCATTGCAATCGCTTTTTTCGGTTGGTTGAGTGGATTTGGTAACAACTATGTGGTTAAAATTTTTTTTGACCCATCTCAAGTTGCCAGATTTACATTTGCTCTTTCCTTGGCTTCTGTGATGCAATTGGTAGCGTCTGCTTTGAACCAAGTGTGGGCACCCCGTTTTTATCGTATCGCACATGAGCAGTCTTTTGATGAAGTGGAGAAAAATAATAAGCGGATATTCGGATTCTTAAATCTGGGACTTGGGTTGGTAGGAGCTATATTGGTTGCCACATTCCCTTATGTAATGAGATTGTTAGGCGGAAATCTCATTAACTATCAGAATATGCGGGTCGAGATTTTTCTTCTGACTATATCTTACTTATTATTAATTCCATGGTGGTATTGCTATAATTATTTTCTAGTATATGACAAAGGGCATATGATAATGAAAATTGTAGTCTTTACAGGTATCGTAGGTATTTTAATATGGTTAATGTTGATATGGAACTTTGGCTCTATTGGAATATATATGGGGTTTTTGGTACAGATGTTAATACGTTCAGTGGGAATATTTGTTGTTGCCCGGAAAATATGGGCGTTAAAATACAGTTTTTTTAAGCTGATTTGGAGCATTTTAATTGTTCTGCTTGGCTTATTAGTTTCCTTTCTTTAAATCAAAGCGTTATGTGTGGAATTATAGGAATTGCCTCCGAAAAAAGAATTGAAAATAAAGATTGGCTAGCAATAGGTTGTGATACATTAGCCCACCGTGGACCAGATGGTAAAGGAATTTGGTGGTCGCCTGAAGAAAATATTGGCTTAGGACATAGAAGACTTGCTATCATAGATCTTTCTTCCGACGGGAATCAGCCCATGCGGAATATTGCAAACGATTTATGTATTGTATTTAATGGGGAGATTTATAATTACCTGGATCTAAAAAATGAGCTGAAGGCAAAAGGAGTGACATTTAATTCACAGAGCGATACAGAAGTGATTTTAGCTGCATATAAGGAATGGGGAACTGGCTGTCTATCACATTTAAATGGGATATTCTCGTTTGCGATCTACGATATGCGTTCTCGGCTGATATTTCTTGCGCGGGACAGGGCGGGAGAAAAACCACTCTTTTATACAATACAAGATAAACAGCTGAAATTTGCTTCTGAATTAAAGGCGTTGATGGCCGACCCTTTATTTGAGAAAGAAATAGACCAAGAGGCTCTGGATTGTTACCTAGCAGAAGGTTATGTGCCTGGAGAACGCTGTATTTTAAAAGGTACTAAAAAACTTCCAGCCGCTCATGCCATGACTTTTAATATGAACAGTGGAACGGCTAGGGTATGGCGTTACTGGCAAATTCCTGCATTCAATGAAGATAATGGAAAAGCAGTTCCAGATGAGCAGACATTGCTTGAAGAATTGGAATTCTTACTAAGCGATGCTGTGAGACGACAATTGATTGCAGATGTACCTGTTGGTGTATTATTAAGTGGCGGTGTCGACTCCAGCCTGGTTACAGCATTGGCTGCCCGTTCGAATAGCAATCTTAAAACGTTCACGATCAGATTTCCCGGACATGCCAAATTTGATGAGACTGCGCATGCCCGTTTGATAGCGCATCATTTTGGAACAACCCATATGGAACTCGAAGCAGAACCGGGCACAATAGATCTTCTGCCTGTACTGGCGCGACAGTTCGATGAGCCAATAATCGATTCATCGATGATACCCACTTACTTGGTTTCACAGATGATACGAAAGCATTGCACTGTTGCACTTGGAGGCGATGGCGGTGATGAATTATTTGGTGGTTATTCTCACTATAACAGGCTGCTGAGCCTGCAAGCGAAAGCAAAAAATATCTCTTTATGGCTGCGAAGGGCAATAGCTGGTTATGCAGAGAACTTATTACCGATCGGATATAAAGGCAGGAATTGGTTGCAAGCGATAGGATGGGATTTCAAAAATGGATTGCCACTGATAGCGAGTTATTATGATTTGCCTAGCCGCTCAAAACTACTGAACTCCCAAACGGCATTAAGTACAGCTGAACGTTCCTGGAAAGAAAGAATAAGCCCGGGTGAGGATCTTTTACAGCGTGCCACAAGAACGGATTTTGAAAATTATCTTCCAGAAGATATATTGGTAAAGGTAGATCGGGCAAGCATGCTTAATTCATTGGAAGTACGAGCCCCCATGCTGGATTACAGGGTAATTGAATTTGCTTATGGTAAAGTCCCTTCTTCTTTGAAAACCTTACCCGAAGAGCGGAAGATTTTATTAAAGAGACTGGCTGAGAAGATATTACCTCCGGAATTTGATTACCAAAGAAAACAAGGCTTCTCAATACCGCTTTCCTCATGGTTGAGTTCTGAAACATGGGCAGGATATTTCCGTGAGATTTTATTGGACCGGAATCAGAAAATATTCAATCATCAATATATTCAGCGTTTATTCGAAGGGCAGGCAAAAGGCCGTAATAATGGAGAACGACTGTTTGGACTTGTTATGTTTGAATTATGGCGAAAAGAATATAATATAAAAAATTAATTTCATGCAAACTGAATTACTTCAGCTGCTTTGCTGTCCAGTAACGGGACAAAAGCTGCAAACCAAGGATCCTGTTTACGATCAAAAAGGAACAATCGAAAGTGGCTGGCTTGTTTCTGAAGACGGTACGCAACGGTACCCGATCAAAAACTTTATTCCACGTTTTGTGCCTGAAGTGAATTATGCCGATAGTTTTGGAATGCAATGGAATAAATTTAGCAAAACACAACTCGACAGTCATACAGGATGTGCCATATCAACAAAACGTTTTTACAATGCAACAAAATGGACAACTGAAGAGCTCAAAGGTAAATGGGTATTGGATATTGGCTGTGGTGCAGGAAGATTTGCAGAAGTAGCTTTACAAGCAGGTGCGAATGTGGTTGCGCTTGATTATTCTACAGCGGTGGATGCCTGTTATGCCAATCTCGGCCATTACCCCAACCTTCATGTCTTACAGGGAAATGTGTATCAGTTGCCTTTTGTAAAAGAATCATTTCCTTATATCTATTCATTAGGTGTTTTACAACATACACCGGATGTAGAAAAGTCGTTTTTTTCTCTTGTAAAAATGCTGGCGAAAAATGGAAAGCTCTGCGTGGATTTTTATGAAAAGTCATGGAAGAGCGCCATGCTCCCCAAATATTGGTTACGTCCTCTCACAAGACATATTCCCAAAATGAGATTATTTTCCATGCTGGAATTCATGGTGCCTGTAATGCTTCCTGTCAGTATTGGCCTTGGTAAAATCCCCTTTGTTGGCAAAACAATTAAAAGAATTATTCCTGTAGCAAATTATGTTGGAGAGTTACCACTGAACTGGCAACAACAAAAAGAATGGGCACTGCTTGATACATTCGATTGGCTTTCTCCAGAATTCGACAACCCCCAAAACGCCCCTACAGTCAGGGGGTGGCTGGAAACAGCTCAAATCTCAGATATTGAAGTATTAAAAGCAGGCCATCTTGTAGGAAGAGGGATTAAAAAATAGCATAGAAAATTTTAGACATGCGCTCGACGATAAATTTTAAAAGATGGGAATAGTGCTCGGCATTAATGCCTCAAGAAACAGGTCCGGTGGGGCCAAAGCGCATCTTTGCGGAATATTAACCGAATGTGATCCATTGTTACAGGGAATTGACAGGATACATGTCTGGTCATATAAATCATTGCTTGATGCATTGCCAGATCGCCCTTGGCTGATTAAGCATAATCCTCCTGAATTGGAAGAGTCGCTTCTAAAACAGATGCTATGGGAAAACCGACATCTGCCAAAAGAAGTTCGCAACAATAAATGTGATGTTTTGTTAAATACGGATGCTGGTACGGTTTGTGGATATCATCCGTCTGTTGTAATGAGTCGTGATATGCTGTCTTATGAGAAAGGAGAAATGAAACGATTTGGTCTCTCCTTCGCGCGACTTAGACTGATCGCCTTGAAATACGTTCAGGCTTTTTCCATGAAGAGAGCGGATGGAGTTATTTTTCTTACCAAATACGCTGCAGAAGTAATACAAAAAACTACAGGAAAGATCAAGCAATTAAAAATAATACCTCACGGTGTTGGTGCTGCATTCAAACAAACGACCACAGGTGGCAACTGGACTAAAACCGCTGGTGAGGAAATCCGTTGCGTATATGTTTCGAATGCATCGATGTATAAACATCAATGGCATGTTGTAAAAGCCATTAGGAAACTCAGGGATAAAGGGTATAATGTGTCGATCTTATTGGTTGGCGGCGGAAAAGGGCTTGCGCAAAAATTACTGGAGCACACCATCCAAGAAGTGGATCCACAACGAAAATTTGTGGAACAGACCGCTTTTATGAAGCATCATGAGTTACCGGGAATACTGGCTACTGCGGATATATTTGTATTTGCCTCAAGCTGTGAGAATATGCCGAATACACTGGTAGAGGCAATGGCCGGTGGACTGCCGGTCGCCTGCTCAAACAGGGGACCAATGCCTGAAGTACTTAAGGATGGCGGAGTTTATTTTGATCCTGAAAATCCTATACAAATTGCAGATGCCATAGAGAGAATTATTTCGGATAAAGAATTAAGGATGTCGATTGCTAATAAGGCTAAGGTATTATCTGAACAATATTCATGGAAAAGATGCGCCAATGAAACACTGGAATATGTCACAGAAATGGCTTTTTTAACAGCCCGAAACAAAAATAACAAAAAACAATTTTCCTGAGAATAATCAGGCCAATTACAAAATATGAGAAACTACCAGATATGCACGAATTGCGTGATGGACACTTCCGACTCTGCAATCGTATTTGACGAAAAAGGAATTTGCGACCATTGCAAAAATTATTACGATAACACATTGCCATCATGGCATACGGATGAGCGCGGAATGCATGAATTGACAATCATGGTGGACAAGATTAAAAAGGAAGGCGAGGGGAAGGATTTTGATTGCATTATTGGAATGAGTGGCGGAATAGACAGCTCATTCCTGGTTTATATTGCAAAAGAACAGTTGGGACTACGTCCGCTTGTATTTCACGTAGACGCAGGATGGAATTCTCAGATTGCTGTAAATAACATTGAGAGAATTGTAGACAAGCTTGGTCTTGATCTTTATACGCATGTAATAGACTGGGAAGAAATGAAAGACCTTCAGCTCTCTTTTTTCAAATCGGGAGTACCTCATATCGATACACCACAGGATCATGCTTTTTTTGCTACTATGTATAATTTCGCTTCCAAGTATAATGTGAAATACATTCTTACCGGTGCGAATTATTCAACTGAATGCGTACGTAACCCTGTTGAATGGATGTATTATCAGTCTGATAGCATCCAGCTGAAAGACATACATAAAAAATTCGGCACAAAGCCTCTTAAACAATACCCGATAACAAAAATATTGTGGCATAAAATATATTTGCCTTATATCAAAGGAATAAAAGTGATAAGGCCCCTTAACAATGTGCCTTATATCAAGCAGGAAGCAATGAAACTCCTGAAAGAAAAATTTGGTTGGCAACCGTATCCACAGAAACATTTTGAATCGCGGTTCACTAAATTTTATGAAAGTTATTGGCTGCCTAAAAAATTTGGATATGATGTCAGAAGAGTGCAGTATTCAAGTCTGATTCTTACCAACCAAATGACACGAGAAGAAGCGATCGAAAAGTTAAAGCACCCACCTTATGATGACGAGACCATACACCAGGATTTTGAATTTATAGCAAATAAGCTTGGAATTACTAACGAAGAGCTGGCATCTTATTTCAATGCCCCGAACAAAACATATAAGGATTACGCTTCTCAGGAAAGCATTTATAAGGTGGGTGCCAAAATGCTTAAATGGCTAGGCATTGAGCGAGCCGGGAAGCGCTAAGTGTTGATATAAAAATATACAAATAATGGTCGGAATTGTGAATTACGGGTCTGGTAATATTTATGCTATCTCTAATATCTATAAGAGAGCAAATATTCCGCATATTATATCAAATAACCATCGCGAGCTACAAACAGCAACGCACCTGCTTCTGCCGGGCGTCGGCGCTTTTGACGAGACAATGAATATCCTGATAGATTCAGGGTTGAAGAACTTTCTCGACGAAATGGTCCTGGATAAAAAAATACCTGTTATGGGAATCTGTGTTGGTATGCAATTGCTGGCAGAAAGCAGTGAAGAAGGCGACCTGGAAGGATTTGGGTGGATCAAAGGAAGGGTAAGGAAATTTGACAGCACAAAACTCAGGCAAAAGCCTCATTTGCCTCATTTGGGATGGAATACTGTTACCACTAAGAAAAACCATCTCATATTCAATAATGTTGATCCTGAACTAGGTTTCTATTTTTTACACAGTTATTATTTTGATGCAACGAATGAAGAAGACATTATAGGCACTACTGACTACGGTATTAATTTCGCCTCAGCAGTTCATCATGATAATATATTTGGGATGCAGTTTCATCCAGAAAAAAGCCATCAAAACGGGATTAGTGTATTTGAGAATTTTGTAAAGTTATAATTATGCTCCGTCCACGTGTGATTCCCTGCTTGTTAGTAAGAAATAAAGGATTAGTGAAAACAGTTCAGTTTAAAGACGGAAAATATGTTGGAGATCCTATAAATGCTGTCAAAATATTTAATGAAAAAGCAGTCGATGAATTAATGCTATTGGACATTGATGCTACTAAAGATGGCAGAGGTCCGAATTTTGAAATGATCCGTAATATTGCAATCGAAAGCCGTATGCCTTTATGTTATGGTGGAGGTGTAAAAACTGTAGAAGATGCAAAACGGATCATATCACTGGGCGCAGAAAAAGTAGCCATCAGTTCGATTGCGGTAGAAAACCCTGCCATTGTAAGTGAAATGGCACGAGCGATAGGATCACAAAGTGTGATCGTTGTGATAGACGTAAAATACAGAGGCCTGTTCAATAAAGCTGAGGTTGTAATCTATAACGGCATTAAATCAGCTGGGTTGAGCCCTGTTGACTTTGCAGTACAGTGTGAAACGGCCGGCGCGGGGGAGATAGTTATTAATGCTGTTGACAGAGATGGTATGATGAATGGATATGACATTAAACTATTGCGTGAGGTGAGAGCGAAAACGACTATTCCGCTAACTATTCTGGGTGGTGCTGCATCATTGGATGATGTAAAAAAAGTGATCGACGAATTTAAAGTAATAGGAGTTGCCGCAGGGAGTATTTTTGTATTTAAAGGAAAGTACAAAGCTGTATTGATCAATTACCCTAACAGTGTCGAAAAAAAACAATTACTGAGCTAAGTCATACACTTAAAGGCCATATTATACTCCAACTATTTATACTTTATAATAGATGCTTGTTCAACCGTTACCATAAGTAATATAAATAGGAATCGCTTTATGCTACAAATTATACAGGACCTGAAAAAAGGAAATACTTTGCTTGAAGAAATCCCGGTACCCTTGGTAAGAAGAGGACAGGTGCTTATAAAAACACATAGAAGCCTTGTGAGCCTTGGAACAGAAAAAATGCTTGTAGAATTTGGAAAAGGCAATCTGCTTTCAAAGGCAAGGCAACAACCGGACAAAGTAAAACAAGTACTCGACAAAATTAAAACTGAAGGACTGATGCCAACCTTGGAAGCAGTTTTTAATAAGCTCGACGAACCACTTCCTTTAGGTTATTGCAATGCCGGGGAGGTAATTGCTGTTGGTGAAGGTGTTTCTGAATTTGCTATTGGCGACCGTGTTGCGAGCAATGGCAACCACGCAGAAATTGTATGTGTGCCCAAAAATCTTGTTGCAAAAATTCCCGATAATGTATCGTATGAAGAAGCTTCTTTTACAGTGATCGGAGCTATAGGACTTCAGGGGCTACGCCTCGTTAACCCAACCATGGGAGAAACTGTAGTAGTGATTGGACTGGGATTGATCGGGTTAATTACAGCAGAGCTATTGCTGGCTAATGGCTGTAATGTAATTGGATTTGACTTTGATCAGCAAAAAGTATCATTAGCCAACCAAAAAGGCGTGAAAGCATTCATTGCTTCTGCAGCTGACGTGATTAAAACGGTTGAAGCAATTACTGAAGGCACTGGGGCTGATGCTGTGATTATCACGGCGTCAACCAAAAGCAATGACGTGATAAGCCAGGCGGCACAAATGAGCCGGAAACGTGGACGTATCGTGCTAGTTGGTGTTGTTGGACTTGATATTCAGCGAGCAGACTTCTTCAAAAAGGAGTTGACATTCCAGGTGTCATGTTCTTATGGCCCTGGAAGGTATGATGAAGAATACGAACAAAAGGGAATTGATTATCCTTTGGGGTATGTACGCTGGACCGAAAAGCGAAATTTTGAAACAATATTAAACGCTATTTCAAGAGGTCAGCTGAAAGTGCAACCGCTCATCACCGAAAGAGTGGCTTTAAAGGACTATTTAAGTATTTATGATAATATCGGGCATGGCTCCATTGCCTCCATCCTGGAGTATACTAATAGTGTTGATTACGAAAAAACAGTTGTATCTGTTAAAAGCTATAATGAACGGCCTTCAAAAGGCATCCTTGGCGTTATTGGAGCAGGAAATTTTACCAAAATGACTGTAATGCCAGCACTGAAGAATGCAGGGGCACATTATAAATATATTTCCAGTGCCGGAGGATTAACTGCAAAATCACTGGCAAATAAATACGGGTTCGAATTTAGTACTACCGATTACAAACAAATACTCAATGATAGTTCAGTTGACCTGGTAATGATAACAACCAGGCATAACATGCATGCTCAAATGGCAATCGAGGTGTTGAATGCCAGGAAGCATGTTTTTGTGGAGAAACCTCTAGCAATAAATGAGAAAGAATTGGACGCTATCATAAAAGCGTACCGGCAACAACAATCGACTCTAACAATCAATGTTGGCTTCAACCGCCGTTTTTCTCCTTTTATACAGAAAGCTAAAAAACTAATAGGCGAAGATCCTGTTCCGCTGAATATGATTGCAACCATGAATGCGGGCTTTATCCCACCGGAGGTTTGGGTGCATGACATGAATATTGGCGGAGGCAGGATCATTGGTGAAGCATGTCACTTTATTGATCTGATGATTTACCTGGCAGGAAGTAAAATAAGTGAAGTAATGATGAGTGGGTTGGGGAATAATCCCGCAAATAATACCGATAACGCCATCATTGTTCTCAAATTCAATAATGGTTCACAAGGAACTATCAATTATTTCTCAAATGGAAGTAAGGCATATGCCAAAGAAAGGATAGAAATTTTCAGCCAAGGGAAAACACTAATAATAGATAATTTTAGAAAAATGACTGGTTATGGATTTAAAGGGTTCAACTCTTACAGGGGCACTTTGAATAAAGGGCATAAAGAACAATTTAACCAGCTTGTAAAATTGGTAAAGGAAGGGGGCCCTTCGCTGGTCCCGTTTGAAGAATTAATAAACACAACGAGAACTTCATTCGCTGCACTAAAAAGCATGATGCAAGGAGGTTGGGTAAAAGTTGACCAAAAAATTTTATGAGAATTACAATTATAGCTGGCGCACGACCGAATTTCATGAAGATTGCGCCTATTATCGAAGCAATTGAAAAACATAATGAAAAAGCAGCTAATATTAAATACAGACTGGTGCATACAGGGCAGCATTATGATAAGAATATGAGCGACAGTTTTTTTGAACAGCTGGGTATACCACAGCCACATGTAAATCTTGAAAGTGGTGGCGGAACACAAGCCGAACAGACTGCTGCTATTATGGTCCGTTTTGAAAAGGAATTGGCAGATCATCCAAGTGATGTTGTTGTAGTTGTTGGTGATGTGACTTCAACCCTTGCCTGTTCCATTGTTGCTAAAAAAATGCATATAGATGTCGTACATGTTGAAGCAGGTATTAGGTCTTTTGATCTGTCTATGCCAGAAGAAATTAATAGACTGGTAACTGATGCCATCACCGATCATTATTTTACTACCTCTGATGTTGCTAATATGAATCTCCAAAAAGCAGGGATTAGAGAAAATAGAATTCACTTTGTAGGTAATACTATGATTGATACCCTGTTAAAAAATGAAAAGCGTTTTATAAAACCACCAATATGGGAAGCATCTGGGTTGGTAGCTGGTAACTATTTTGTACTGACCCTGCATCGACCGGCTAATGTAGATGTGGAGGAAAAATTAAAAAAGCTTATACAAACAATTATAGATAGCTCAAGAGGCCTGCCCATTATTTTCCCTGTTCACCCACGTACAGGTAAAAATTTACAAAAAATAGGTATCCAAACAGATCAATTGCTGATGATAAATCCAATGTCGTATTTGGAATTTAACTATTTGGTAAAATATGCCAAAGCAGTTATTACCGATAGTGGGGGTATTACAGAAGAAACAACAGTAATGCGGGTTCCTTGTATTACATTGAGGAATAATACTGAGCGTCCGGAAACAGTTGACATTGGCACTAATGAATTAATTGGCACAGACCCTGGCAACTTGCCTCCTGCGTTTGAAAAGCTTTTCAATGGCAAATGGAAAAAAGGAACTATTCCTCCATTATGGGATGGTAAAACAAGTGAACGCATAGTATCGGTATTGAACCGATTATATAATTGAAATGTTAGTATTGAAAAAATTAATTCGATTAATTCACACCGTCCGACACTTGCAGGCAAACCAGTTTTTTTTTCAAATATGGTATAGGATCAAAAACAGGTTCTTATCGATACATTGGTATAAAACTTATTATAGAACGGATATCTCTCCATTGAACTGCTCAGTTCATGAAATGCTATTAACTGGGCAAGGTGAATACAAAAAAGAAGGACAGTTTTGTTTCATAGGGCTAGATCACTGCTTTGTAAATGGGATAGACTGGAACTTTAATGGCCATGGAAAACTATGGAATTACAATCTTCAATATTTAAACTATTTACTGGATGAAGATATCCCTGTAAACACAAGAAGAGGATTACTCGATGATTTATCTATTGCATTACTGAATGGGGTGATAAAACCGGAACCCTATCCCGTTTCTCTTCGGATCATAAATAGCCTTTTATTTCACAGTAGACATGGCATTTTAGACGTCAATACACTCAAGGCATTGAAGTTTCAGGTTGATTACCTCAATCATAATTTAGAATACCATTTATTGGGCAATCATTTATTGGAAAATTGTTACGCACTGTTTATTGCGGCCCATGCATTGAACAATCAGCAACTATACCACAGGAGTTCTCGCTTGTTAACGAAACAGCTGAAGGAACAAGTGCTTTCGGATGGAGGACATTATGAACGAACGCCAATGTATCATAGTATTTTATTGTCGAGACTGTTGCTATGCATTGAGATTGAGCGAAATCATAACTTATTTGAATCCTCGATACTTCCAATTTTAGAAACAACAGCATCAAAGATGTTGGGTTGGATAAATGCTTTTAGTTTCCCGGATGGTAGCTGGGCGTTAATGAATGATGCAGCAAAAGGGGTAGCCCCAGAAACAAATCAATTGAATCGAGCTTCAGATTATTTGCAACTGGAGTGGAAGCAAATAGAGTTAAGGGAATCCGGTTTCAGAAAGTTGAAAGGTAAGAGTTGGGAAATGTTACTAAATGTGGGTAATATACTACCAAGCTATCAGCCGGGACATACACATGCCGATATGCTTAGTTTTTGCATATGGCATAAAGATCAACAGGTTGTAGTAGACCCTGGAACATCTACTTATGCCATTACTCAGCAACGTTTATGGGAAAGAGGAACGACAGCCCATAATACGATAACTATTAATAAAAAAAATCAAAGCGATGTATGGGGAGGATTCAGAATTGGAAAGAGAGCAAAATGTCAACTGATAAAAGAAGAAGATGGATTGATTATCGCTTGTGTAAACAATTATGCAGGATTACCTATTCAACATATTAGAGAATTTAAGGCGAATGAAAATAGTTTAGAATTAAAAGATACTGCTTCTAAGCTACATGAAGGACCTATAAAGTTCGAAGGGTCTCTATTATTGAAACCAGGGATTAATGTGGTTGAGCAAGATGTGAATATCTTGCTTGATTCTGTTTGTATATATTGTAATGCACCAAAAGAGATAGTTGCGACGATAACAGCGGAAACATTTAATCAGGTGACTCCCACAAAAAGGGTTACTTACAGTGCTTTAGGGGAAGCGAAGCTTAGGTTTGAATTTTTATGAAACATATACTTTATTTGAGTTTTTATTTTGAACCTGATCTTTGTGCAGGTTCCTTTCGAAATTCACCCTTAGCCCGAGAGCTTGCAACACAAATTAAAGGCAATGCAACCGTAGAAGTAATTACCACGATGCCAAATAGGTATAGCAGTTTTTCTGTTGAAACGCCAGAAAAGGAGCAATTGGGAAATTTATCGGTTCATAGAATATTATTACCTCCACATAAAAGTGGCTTTATGGACCAGGTAAGTGCTTTCACACATTATTTCTTCACTGTAAAAAAACTTGTTGCCACTAAGCGATATGATTTGGTTTTTGCTTCTTCGTCACGATTGTTTACTGCCTATCTGGGATATCGGATTGCTAAAAATATGAGAGCCCCCTTATACCTCGATATCAGGGATATTTTTACAGACACATTAAACGATGTTATCTCGAATAAAGGGGTGAAGGCTTTGCTCCTGCCTATTTTGAGAATGATCGAACGAAAAGTATTTCGTTATGCAACGCATATAAATCTTATATCTGGTGGATTTGAGCCTTATTTTAAGAAATATGAAACGGCGGTTTATAGCCATTATACCAATGGCATTGATGAGGAATTTGTACATGATGAGGATTATAGTACCTTATTGTCTCCCGACCCTATTACGATTACCTATGCAGGTAATATTGGAGAAGGGCAGGGGTTACATAAGATTATTCCTGAAGTTGCAAAGCAATTGGGTAAAGGGTATTTGTTTCGGATAATCGGAGATGGGGGCGCTAAGGTTTTATTAGAGACTGCGATCCATGAGCAACAACTATCAAATGTTGTTTTGGAAAAACCGGTTAAAAGAGATGCTTTGATTGAAATATACAAACGCTCTCATTTTCTATTTATGCATTTAAACGATTATGCAGCATTTGAGAAAGTACTTCCATCAAAGTTATTTGAACTAGGAGCTTTCCCCAGACCAGTAATAGCAGGAGTAAACGGATATGCAAGAAGCTTTATAAAACAGCATGTACCAAACAGTATTGTGTTTAATCCAACTGATGCTAAGGAATTAGTTAAAAAGTTAGAAAGCTATAGCTATGAATTGCCACATCGTAATGAATTCATAAATCAGTTCAATAGAAAGCAGATAAATAAAGAGATGGCACAATCCATTGCCAGTTACCTATGAAGCGTATTGCTATTACTGGTGTCAGCGGATTTGTAGGCGCAAATTTGCTGCCGTATTTGAAAGAAAGGGGAGTGGATACTATACCCTTGTCTCGGACATTTGGTCCTGGATATGATGCTGTTGATGCTGTATTCTTGAACCAGCAGTCCGTTTATGGAATTGTTCATCTTGCAGGAAAGGCGCATGATTTGCGTAAAGAGGTTAATTCGGCAGAGTATTATGAAGTCAATACGGAGCTGACGAAGCGTTTGTTTGATGCATTCCTAGAATCAGATTCGGAAGTTTTCGTTTATCTGAGTTCAGTGAAAGCAATAGCAGACAGAGTGGAAGGGGCATTGACAGAAACTCATATACCAAAACCATTAACAGATTATGGAAAATCGAAACTGGCTGCAGAGACATATTTGCAACAAGCTATATTACCCCCTCGCAAAAGAGTTTATATTCTAAGGCCTTGTATGATACATGGGCCAGGAAATAAGGGTAATCTGAATCTTTTATACCAAGTAGTAAAAAGAGGTATTCCGTATCCATTAGCAGCATTTGACAACCAGCGATCTTTCTTATCTGTGGAGAATCTTTGTTTTGTGATTCAGGAGTTGCTGCAAAGGAAGGATATTGCACCAGGAGTTTACCATATTGCGGATGATCAATGTTTAAGTACGAATGAGGTAGTCGAGATCATTGCGGATGTTTTGGGCAAGAGAAAGCGATTGATCGCAATTCCTGCTTCATGGATTCGCGCTATAGCAAGAGCAGGCAATTATCTTCCTTTGCCGTTGAATACAGAAAGACTACAAAAGCTTACAGAAGACTATGTAGTAGACAACCGGAAGTTAATTGAAGCATTGCAAAAAAAGTTACCAGTGGATGCGGGAACTGGATTAAAAAAAACTATTTCTTCTTTTACTTATGTGGATTGATTATATAGGATTGAGTATTGTATTCCTGTTACTCGAATTATTATATTTTGTCATTGCAACAAAGCGAAATATTGTTGACAAGCCAAATAATAGAAGCTCCCATCAGTATATTACTATTAGGGGTGGAGGTATTATTTTCCCAATAGCTTCTGTTATTTTTCTGCCATTTAGTAGTTTAAATGAGCTGCTATTGATAGGATCTTTATTATTAATCTCGGTGTTAAGTTTTGTAGATGATATAAAAAGTGTTGATAGCAAGATTCGACTTGTTATACAAAGTATAGCAGTGATCGGTTTATTGTACTCATTTATTGGCGTATTATCGGTAGGATGGCTATTGGTATTTTTTGTTATCATTACAGGAGTGATCAATGCATATAATTTTATGGATGGTATCAATGGCGTTACTGCACTATACTCTATAGTAACTATTGCCAGCTTATTTTGGATTAGTGAACAGGTTCAGTTTTTACAAAACAGCTTGTTTTTTCTTTCAATTTTAGCAGCATTGACAATATTCTCTTTTTTTAACCTGCGTAAGCGTGCTAAATGCTTCGCAGGGGATGTAGGTAGTGTTTCTCTTGCTTTTATTATCTGTTTTTTAGTATTATCATTGATTATCTCTACCTCGTTTCCATATTGGATATTGTTATTAAGTGTTTATGGTATTGATACCGTGTTTACAATCTTTTGTCGTATTTTACGAAAGGAACCGTTAATGAAAGCTCATCGCTCTCATTTTTATCAATACTTAACTAATGAAGCTGGATGGGATCATTGGATCGTTAGTTTATTGTACGCAGGCGTTCAGGCGATAGTTGATATTTTATTGATCTATGCATACCTAAGCCAGCTATATTTACTTCCGATCGTAGCACTATTTGTAATTCTTATAATATATGTTATATTTAGACTCCGATTTGAAGGTAAACATCGCTTATTTGCTACTTACAACTGCTAAACTATAAACATGTTTAAACACATAAACATTGTTCCACGTTGGATCATCTTTCTGATTGATCTTGTTATTTGCTGCTTTTCGTTCATTTTTTCTTCACTGATTAAATACAACCTAACTCTTGGTGGACTCAATTTACATGACTTGAGTGGCAATTTACTCATCATTATACTCATTAATTCTATTGTATTTATCAATTTCCGGACTTATGCAGGCATTATCCGCTATACAGGAGTACAAGATGCTTTAAGAATTTGCTATGCAATAGCTATGTCGACCAGTGTATTGTTTTTTATTAGTCTCGTGTCTTCCAATTCGGGCAGCGCACTTTTCTTTTCTAATGTAACTCTGATCATTTATGCATTCTTTAGTTTTTTATTTTTGATTTCTTACAGAGTATTGGTAAAATATACTTTTGCGTACTTCCGAAACTATAAAATGGACCGGAAGAATGTAATTATATACGGTGCAGGAGAAGCAGGATTTGCAACTAAAAGAGTATTAGAACATGATACTACTTCAAATGTTAATATTGTGGCTTTTGTAGATGATGACTTACGTAAAGTGGGTAAAGTAGTTGATGGCATTAAAATTAGCCATACGTTGGATCTTCAAACTCTTTCATTGACGCAGAAAATTGATGAAATTATTATAGCTGCCTTTAACCTCCCTCCGGCAAAAAAGAATGAACTGGTTGACTTTTGTTTAGACCATGATATTACCGTGTTAAATGTTCCTCCTTTAGATAAATGGATTAATGGTCAGTTCTCGGCTCGTCAACTTCAAACTATTAAGATTGAAAACCTTTTAGAAAGAGAACCTATCCGCATTAATAATGAAGAGATTGGTAATCAGATAAAGAATAAGCGGATATTGGTTACAGGTGCTGCCGGGTCAATTGGTAGTGAGATCGTTCGACAACTCCTAAAATTTGATCCTCAGACAATTGTACTTTGTGATCAGGCAGAAACGCCTTTACATCAATTAGAACTAGAATTACAAGATATAAAGACCTCTACTAACTATGTTTCTTACCTGGGAGATGTAACGAATAGGGATCGAATGGAAGAACTTTTTAACCTATTTGAACCACATTATGTGTATCATGCGGCAGCTTACAAGCATGTTCCTATGATGGAACTTTGCCCTTCTGAAGCAATTTTAACTAACGTATTGGGGACAAGAATTATAGCTGATCTTGCTGTAAAGTATAAAGCACAGCGATTCGTAATGGTGTCTACTGATAAAGCAGTCAATCCTACCAATGTAATGGGAGCTTCTAAACGACTAGCTGAAACTTATGTACAATCATTGCATTATCACCAGATCGCGAATCTGATTAACAATAACCATCACACTACCACAAAATTCATTACTACTCGTTTCGGAAACGTATTAGGGTCTAATGGCTCAGTAATTATTAGATTTAAGGAGCAGATTCAGAAGGGAGGGCCAGTAACAGTGACACATCCTAATATTACTCGTTTCTTCATGACCATCCCTGAAGCTTGTCAGCTTGTGTTAGAAGCTGGGTCTATGGGGAAGGGGGGAGAAATCTTTGTGTTTGACATGGGGAAACCTGTTCCTATTGTGGATTTGGCTAAAAAAATGATTAGATTATACGGATTGGTACCTGGCATTGATGTTGATATAAAATATACTGGCTTAAGACCAGGTGAAAAATTATATGAAGAATTACTGACAGACTCTGAAAATACTTTGCCGACCTATCATGAAAAGATCATGATAGCGAAAGTAAGGCAAAATCATCTGGATGATATGCTGCATCATTTTGAGGACTTATTTGCATTAGCCAAACAAAAGGACGGCATGATGCAGATGGTAGCGAAAATGAAAGAACTGGTTCCGGAGTTTGTTAGTAATAATTCGGTGTTTGAGCAGTTGGATGGGGATAAGGCGGCGGTTATTGAGATGAATAGAGCTGTTTCGTAATCGGGCAGGTCCCTCGGCGTGCTTCGCTTGCTCGGGATGACGATTAATAAGGATATGAAGAACAAGTATAGAGTTAGCTTACTGAAATTAGGTAAGCTTTTTGTTTTTTTAATGGGTGGATTGCAGGCAGCTGCCCAGGGAGTGGAGATAGGATCGGTAAATGATCAGGCACTGCGGATGTTGCAATTGCAAGGGAAATTGAATGCAAAGTATTCTCTAATGGCACGACCTTTTTTTGCGGAAGGGGCCATTACAACTGACAGCATTTATAAACTGATTGATGATAGTGCCAGTATAAATGTGACCAGGAAACGAATAGGAGACAAAGGGGTATTAGAAATTTTCCCTCTTACCATCAACAGTCAGTTGAATACACATCACCCTTATGGATGGAATCAACCTGGGTTTGTACAGGCGAATGGATGGCAGGGGCTTATTACTGCCGGCGCTTATACTGCTATTGGGCCATTGAGCATACAGGTAAAGCCTGTAGTAGTATACGCTGCTAACACCGGGTTTGAACATACTAACACCTATGGTGCGGTAACAAGAGGTAGTTACTCGCGTGTCTTACCCGGCCAATCCAGTATCCGGCTGAATGCCGGAGCTGTTTCATTAGGTATTTCTACGGAAAATCTTTGGTGGGGGCCGGGTAGTTTTAATTCCTTGCTGATGAGCAATAACGCACCCGGATTCCTGCACCTTACTTTCAATTCTACAAGGCCTGTAAAAACTCCCATCGGTAGTTTTGAATGGCAATTGGTGAGTGGGAAACTTTATGAGGATACTATGCTATTAAGGGAAGATAAGAACCTGACTACTACGTATTATAATCCCAAAAATTATGATGGTAGTGGTTATAGTGGTCCCTATGACCCGCATCAAAAATGGCGATATTTCAATGGTGTTACTATCACTTACCAACCCAAATGGATCAAAGGGCTCTTCCTGGGCATTAATAGAATAGCCTATGCATACAATGATAGTTTGCAAAGTGGGAATAGCAATTTCTTCCACAGCTATATGCCTGTGATCTTTGGTGTATTTAGAGAGAGCTATGCTTACGGAACACGACAAGGGGTAAAAAAAAGGTACAAACAAATGCTAAGCTTGCACGCACGTTATCTATTCCCCCAAGCTCATACCGAAATTTATGCTGAATATGGCTGGGGAGATAATCTGCTCAATATCCGCGACTTTGTGCTTAATGTACCCCATTCAACTGCATATATTCTGGGTGCCCGAAAAATGGTTCCTCTAAACGCGAAGAATCAATGGCTGGACGTACAAGCAGAATTGACCAGGCTTTCACAGCCTTCGGACTATATTCCGCGAACTGCTGGTAATTGGTATGGATACCAAGGTGGCTATACTCAGCAAAGCCGCATAATCGGCGCCGGTATTGGCCCTGGCAACAATGTACAAACCTTCGCCACCACCTGGGTACACGGTTGGAAACGGTTGGGTATAAAATTGGAACGGCTCCAGCACGATCCTAACAGTTACCCCGTGTACTGGTCAGATTATTCTGTAGGCTTTACCGGCCAGCAACGTTTCGGTAAATGGATAGCGAGTTCACTCCTGCAATTCATCCAGTCGAAAAACTATACCTGGGAAGCCGGAAAAGACCGCTTCAACTTTTATGGAACCCTGAACCTCACTTATGTATTCTAAGCTATTTTTATTTTTTGCTTTATCCTTTTTGACAATTAATGAAGGTTGGGGGCAGTCTTTCACTAGTGACCGGATTAAAGAGCTGTTCCGCAACCAGCAATTATTGGGTACTTATCAACCCAACCATTCACTCTTGGTGAATGCCAACCAGGTGCCATTGACCGACCTGGATTCGGCGCTGGACATAAAAGCACAGCAACCTCTTATAGAGTTCCTCCCGGCCCAACTGGTACAGCAATACAACAGCCAATTACCTTACGACTGGAACAATGGCACCATGATACCCGCCCGCGGTTACCAGTTACAAGCTTCTGTAGGTGTGCACGCACAACTGGGCCGCCACCTCGAAATACAACTGGCCCCCGAAGCGGTACTCGCCGAAAACAAATCCTTTGAACAGTTCTCTTCTCAATTGAGCGATAAATCCTGGGCGGCGCGATACCGTTTCTGGAACACCATCGACATGCCCGACCGTTTCGGCAACGGCCATTACCAGAAACTGTTCCCCGGCCAGTCATTCATCCGCTACAATACCCGCTCCCTTTCCTTCGGTATTTCTACGCAAAGCCTATGGTGGGGTCCCGGTTACCGCAATGCGCTCATCATGAGCAGCAACGCCCCCGGCTTCCTGCACGCTACCATCAATACCATCCGCCCGCTGCACACCGGCATAGGCGATTTTGAAGGGCAGATTATTGCCGGCAAACTGGATGGCAGTGATGTATTGCCACCCCGCATCTACAGTGTGTACAACGGCCAGTTCCTGTACCAGCCCAAAAACGATGAATGGCGCTACCTGGCCGGGATGGCGCTCACCTGGCGACCCAAGTGGACGCCCAACCTCTTCCTGGGCTTCGCCAAAGCCTCTTACCTCTACCACAGCGACATCACCAACCCGTTAGATGTATTGCCTTTTGAAGGCTTCCTGGGACACAGCCGTACCCAGGCCGAACGCACCGGTAAAAAAGCTTCCCTGGGCTCTTTGTTCATGCGCTATATCATGCCCAAAGAACAGGCTGAAATGTACCTGGAATACGGCCGCAAAGACATTTCCATGATGCCATGGAACGTGCTGCAGAACGCTCCCTACCGCAGGGCCTTCACCGGCGGCTTCCGCAAACTCTTCAATTGGAAAAACCAAAGCCACATTCTGCTGGCAGTAGAACTAACGCAATTACAGGCCTCCGATGCCACCCTCATACGCAACCCCGATAGCTGGTACACCCATGCCTACGTGCGGCAGGGCTATACGCAACTGGGACGTCCGCTGGGCGCCGGCATAGGCCCTGGCAGCAACAGCGAGACACTGGAAATAGCCTGGGTAAAAGGACTGAAAAAAATAGGCATCCAGTTTGAACGCCTCCGCCACAACGGCGATTTTTACTATTATGCTTTTGAATCGATCGGCGACTTCCGCCGCAACTGGGTAGACCTCTCTACCACCTTCAAAGCCGATTGGAACTACCAGCGTTTCTTCTTCTCCGGCCAGCTCGGCATCATCCGCTCCCTCAACTACCAATGGCTGGTAATACAGATAGACCCCCGCAACTATTTTGCACCGGGTAACGAGTATTTGAATATCGCCGCTAAAATAGGTGTTGGCTACCGGTTTTAAACGGGCTTCCGGTAAAACCAGGCCAGCAACAGCACGCTTCCCACAAACCCAATGGTTCCTCCCGCCGCGGCCGCCATCCACCAATGCCATTCATTTTTCTTCAATGGTAACTCCGGCGTGTCTACCACCTGCACGGTGGGCGTTTCCTGTATCAGCGCCGTTCTGCTGATCTCCAGGTTCTTCACTATTTCTGCATAGATCGTTCCCTGCACCACTTTATCCCTCGAAGAAATTTCCGCTGTTACCTCCGGCGCCGTATAAGCCGGGTTTACATCGAGCAACATGCGGCTGGCATCGGCTGCCGAATAGGTTTTGCGGTTCAGGGCATATTGTAAACTGTCGGCCTTGGCCTGTAAACGCTTTACATTGGTAGACAACCTGCGCGTTTTGGTTTCAATATAAAAATCGGCCGACTCCTGTAACAGTCTTTTACAGAACAACTGGCTCAGTTGCTCATTGCGCATGGTGGTTTGCATTTCAAAAAAGCCCAGCTTTCGGTCGGGCTTGGCAATGCTCAGCTCTTTTTCTCCTATCTGCTTGATGATGCGTTGCAGCAGACTGTCTCCCAGCCGGCCGAACGTGCTGTGGCCGGGTGTGAAATCTACCTGTTTGCCTACCTTGCTGCTGTTCTTCCATTTTTCTTTCCATCCGTAAGTATCGGCGTAGAGGTCGGCCAGGGAATATTGTTTGTTGCTGTCGATAGGCGTGAGCAGGGTTTTTTTGATCAGGTGCTGGCTGCGTACCAGCTCCAGCACGTTATCGCCGGCCAGCACACCGCTGGCGCCGCCAGAGAGGCTGCCGATATCGAAGCCGAATTGTCCCGCCAGGGCGCTCATGATGGAGCCGCCGCCTGTTTTGGAGTCTTCTACCACAAAGCTGAGGCGGGCTGTGTAGGTGACCGGTCTTAACCAGGCTAATACCAATCCCACTACAATACCTGCTATGGTTACCAGCATCCAGGTGCGTACCTGGCCTAAGGCTGCCCTTATGCGTTGCAGGGCTTGTTGCCATTGGGGTTGGAATGAATAGGGTTCGTCTTCGGGTAGCATGATTTATTTTATTTTTTACTCGTCACCCTGAGCGAGCGAAGCGAGTCGAAGGGGCTGCCCGAATGTTCAGCAGGTCCTTCGACTCGCTTCGCTCGCTCAGGATGACGTTTTTTTTTCGGTTATTTTCTGAGTACTGCTATCAAACTAATCAGCGCAGTGAAAGAGCCGGTGAGCGCTGAAATTTCTATCACCGATAAGCCGTGCTTTTCTCCTTCGATCCGCTCAGGCACAATGATCTTGCTGCCGGGCATTACACGCGGGTAATGGCGGAAGAAAAGAAAATGACGGATCTTTTTGTTGATGCCGTTGCTGTACGCCACATACGCTTTGCGCAGGTTCCCCTTATCGGTAACACCACCCGCATCGGAAATATAAGACAACATGCGGCCGGAGCCATAGCTCAGGATTTGCGGCGTGAACACAGCTCCCTGTACTTCTACAAAAGGCACGTTGCGTGGCACATAGATACTATCATCGGGCAGCAGCAGGAATTTTTCATTGCTGCGGTTGCCCGCTTCAAACAAATTGGTGCCTACCCGCAAATGGTTGCGGTACACCTGCACATTGGCCATCGATGCATAAGGTGTAATACCTCCGGCGCGTACCAGCAGCTCCTGCACGGTTTCATCTCTCCGCTCCAGCGCATAATCGCCTGAGTACAACACTTCACCCCGGAGCTTCACATTGCCCAGGGTATGGTAGTTGAGCAGTTTGGGAACGAATACATAATCGAGCGGCTGCAACAGGGTATGACTGCTTTGCTGTAGGGTAGAATCTACATCTACCTTTAACAGGCTGAGCAGTTGGTTGGCCAGTGTATCGGATTTATTTTTCTCTAATCGTGATATCTCCACTTTGTGGGTAGCGGCATCGGCCGTAAAGCCGCCCGCCATCACAATAGCGTCTTCTACTGAAATGCCCTGCCGGAACTCGAATGAGCCCGGGTTGCGCACATTACCGCCAACGGTAACGCTCAGTACATCCCGTATGCTGTCGCGCGCAGGTATGTAAACAGAGTCTTCACGGATCAGTGCAATATCATTGGTTTTGCCCGATTGTATTTGGTTGAGGTCGAAAGAGACCAGCTCGCGCACAGCGCCATTGTCGCGGAAGCGCACAATATATCCCCGGTTGCGGAACGCGTCTTCGCGCAGGCCATCGGCCTTACGGATCAGTTGGGTAAGGGTGAGGTCCTGGCTCAATTCATAATTGCCGGGATGGTACACCGCACCGCTGATAACGACCCGGTTACTGAAACGGCTGAGTATTTTTTCTACCTGCACCGAATCGCCGTTGCGGGGAAGGAAATAAGCAAAATCAGCGGCAGCCACATCACGCACTTTCCTTTCTTTATCGCCCAACTGTACCAGCTTCACCGCGTCTTTGAAAGCATGATCGCCCAGGCCGCCGCCATAGCTAACGAGATCGGCCAGGGTTTCTTTGCCCAGCAGCTCATAGATCGCCGGGCGCTTTACTTCACCCGCCAGCATCACCCTTTTCTCGTACACAGGAAAACGGATCACATCCTGGTCCTGCAAACGGATATTGGGTAATGTGCCCTTTTGTAAGAATTCATAAAAGTCAACCGTCTGCAATACTTTATTGTCGCGGATCAGCTCAATTTTTCGCAAAGAGCCGTTCTGTGAAGGACCGCCGGAGAGATACAATACATTGAAAAAACTGGCCAGGGCTGTTACCGTATAATTACCCGGCTTCTCGGCTTCGCCGATCACACTGATCCGGATGCTCCGCACATTGCCCAGAGAAAGGTACAAGCGGGTGCGGCCCGATGCCAGCCCGGGGTAAGGAACGCGCAGCCGGTTTTTGATTTGCTGCATGGCCTGGTCGATGGTGAGGCCGTTCAGGTTCACAAAACCGGCATGGGGCAATTCATAATTGCCTTCGCGGCTGATCACAGCCGTATTGGTGAGTTCATTGAGGCCCGAAAGAGAAAGCGTTAATTCATCATTGGCGCCCAGCACATAGCTGGCCGGGGTGGCCACATTGAAATTGGGCTCAAAAGACATTTCCGGACTATTGAAAAAATCAAACCCATAGTAAGGAGAATTTTTTTTCAGCTGCGGCATTTCAAAGATCCAGGTAGAGTCGCGCATGAAATTACTAGTATCCTTGATGATGTTGTTGGTGTTGAACCGCGGCGATTTGGAGCCGGACTGTAACTGAATGAGTCTTTTTTTGAAAGCATTCACTTCAGTAGGACTCATCCCTTTCTGCACCAGTAAACGAACGGCATCGCTTTCAGACATGCCCGACTTCTGCGCCTGCTGCCACAGTTGAATGATCTGCTGGTCGGACAGTTGCGATACTTTGCCCGAGAAACTGCCGTTCTGCGCCAGGGCGGCGGTACCTATTAAAGTAAACAACAGCCAGCCCAGGCCACGGAGAAAATGCTTCATAGTATGGAATAAGTGCGACAAATATATAGGTTTTGAGGGAGAGGCTTAGAGCCCGTAACTGACGCCGAGGTTCAGGGTATGGTCGTTGTATGACTGTCCTGTTTTATAATCGGTTACATGCAGGTTGCTGATAGAGCCGCGCAGGTACAGTTTGTGCACCCATTGATAAGAGAGGCTGCCATACCATTCCTGCCGATGGTTTTGCAGGTCGAACAGGAAGGGCGGTTGCGGCTGTGCAAAATATTGCTGGTCTACAGTGCCGGGTCCGCCCTTGCGGATGTACTGGTAGCGCACCATGCACTGGAGGCGGGGAGCAGGGGTGTATTTGAGGAAAGCGATCCACCGGTCGGCATTATTGCCCATCCAGTCGCCCAGCAGGTAACTGTCGTGCGTATACAGTTGGGCGGGTATCAGGTTGCTGTACACAAAGGGCCTGATCTTGGTATATTCGGCGCCGATGGTGAGATAAGGGATGAACGCATCAGTAACGGAAGCGCCGATATTCATACCTACCTGATTGCGGTTTTTTACCTTATCGAACACCTTTGACAGGAGTATCTCGTCGATGAACAGGGTCGAATACAAATGGGTTTTGGGCAACTGGTTGCGCGAGCTCACCTGGAAAAAGAACTGACCGTTTGAGCCGTTGTTATTGTTGTTGTCATTGACCAGGTTGTCATAAGCTTTGAAGAACATGATAGGGATCAGGTAGCCCAGCTCCAGCCGGTCGCTGTAGATCATCGATTCGCCTAAGCTGATATCCAATCCTTTTGTGGGTGTGATCTGTACGCTATGCGTGGCCATGTATTTGGCGATGGTGAACTCGCGAATGCCACCATAAACGGTGTTGCCGGTACGGTAGGAGCGGGTAGAGTCTATAATATCTGAATGCAGCCAGGCATGCGTATAGTTGAAGCTGAGCCAGGGCAGGGGCCGGTAATCGAGGCGTATATAGGGATAGGTAGGGGCTTTATCAGACAGCACCATGCGCCCGTTCTCGCCATAGCCCCATAGCAGGTGGTCTTGCCCGATGCTCACGGAACCATTCTTCCAGGTATAGGCCAGCCCGGCGCGTATGGCGGTGTAGTTCTGGCTTTTTTTATTGTCGGCGATGCGGCCCACGATACCGGTTTCGGGCGTGTTTTGCCTGGTAGTATCCATACCCGGGCCTTTTTCGTTGATATCGTTCAGGGTAATGTACCACGACCAATGCTTACCGCCATACCCGTAAATATTGAACCCGGAGCTGTATTGCTTCACATCCTTGCCGCTGCCGCGTATATAAGCGGCGGTGATCACCGGATCGACCCTGAGCAGGAACTGTTTACCGGTATAAGAAAAAAGGCGCCAGCGGGAGTAGCCGTCTTTTTTGAAAACGGTAGGTTTGCTATCGATGGCCGATGAGTCGCGATACAGTTCTCTTTCATCGGTATACTCTTGCAGGTAGAAATCGAGTTCTTTTTGTTCTACGCGGCTGAGCTGTGTTTTGTGGGCCGTCAGGCTGTCGAGACATTGTTCAATATAAATACGGCTGAGCGGCCGGATATTATCGTTGAAAACGATCAATCCCTTCTGCGCCATACGGGAAAGGTAATTGTACACTTCACTGCGGTGGTCTTCCCAAACCGACTGCGACTGAACTGCCATATAAAACAACACCAATGCTACTGTAAGAAACGCCTTTCTCATTCAAAAAAAATTTTACAATTACCCGTCATCTTGAGTGCCCCTCCGTTCGTCATCCTGAGCGAGCGAAGCGAGTCGAAGGACCTGCTGGAGGTTCGGGCAGATCCCTCGGCTGCGCTCGGGATGACGCACTATTGACTAATACGCATTCTGATCCCCCCGGCAGATATTGATCACCGTTTGCAGGATGATCTGGCAATCGAGCCAGAACGTCCAGCGATGGATATAATAGAGATCGAAATTCACACGCCGCTGCATGGAACCGGGGCTGCGTGTTTCACCACGGCAACCATTCACCTGTGCCCATCCTGAAATACCCGGCTTCACCACATGGCGTAACATGTAATTGTCTACCGTTTGCATAGATTCCAGGTTCAGGGGTGTGGGGTGCGGGCGCGGACCCACCACCGACATATTACCCAGCAACACATTCCAGAACTGTGGCAGTTCATCGAGGTTGGTGCGGCGTAACACAGCTCCCAGCGGGGTAACGCGCGGATCATTTTTTAAGGCCTGGTTATAACGCCCATTACTATCCGTATCGCGGCTTTCATTTACCATGGTACGGAACTTATAACAGGTGATCTTTTCGTTGTTGAGACCCCATCTTTCCTGCTTGAAAATAACAGACCCCCTGGAGGTAAGTTTAATGGCTATCGCAATCAGGGGGAGCAGCCAGCTACCGATCAACAGGAAGAAAAGAAGGGAAAACAACACGTCGAAACTGCGTTTGAGAAGCTTGTTCTCTTCTTTGTCGAGCGGCAGTTCGCGGATATTGATCACCGATAACTGACCGATATTATTGACCTGTATGGAAGAGGTAGCGAACTGTTGCGCATCGGGAATGATCCTTGCTTTGGTACCGTAATAGTCACAGATCTGGATACATTCCTGGATCATTTTGCTTTGGGCGTTGGGCAGGGCGATGACCACTTCATCTACCATCTTACCTTGTAAAAGGGCAGGCAGTTGAGAAAGCCCCCCGTGATAAGTACAGCCGTTCATTTTAGGCGTATGGTCGTCGATGAACCCAATGCATTTATAGCCGTAGTAATAATATTTATTGATGGTCTCGTAAAAATCGAGGGCGCTGTTGGTGGCGCCTACCAGCAAGAGGTTGTCGAGCAGCTTGCCCTGGAAAAGGGCCGAGTGCAGGTATTTACGGATGATGTATTTGGTAATGGTGAAGAACCCAAAGAGCAGGGCGATGAAAGTGACGAAGAACAAGCTGCTGAATTGAAAATAATCCTGGAGGAAAAAAGAAATGGAACTGAGCAGGATGCTGTAGATGACCAGTGTGTAAGCAATAAAGACGATCTCTTCAGAATACTTGTTAGACCGCCGGTCTTTGTATAGTTTGGAAAAAGCGGTGGCAACATACCAGGTGGTGAGGGCGATCAATAAAAAAAGATAATTGCTGGCATCGTTGGCGAAAATACTTTGTTTGAGAACCAGGCGTCTTGCCACTATAAAAGAGATCCCGATCACAGGACCGTCGATGATGTATTTAATGAGCGTGTACCGGTTATACGACTTGGTCATAATGCGTTCAAAAGGATATTAGCGCGTTGATAGGGGGGATACCAACAATTTTCATGCTAAAATAGTTGAATATTTAATAGCCACCTAAGAAAGACCCGGTTTAGGGGATAAAACGCTGCTTGCTGATTTTCTGCCTCACTACCAGGGGGATGAAGCGGGGCGCCTCCACAAAATAACGGTTGAACAGGCGCCGGGGTTCTTTGTAAAAGCGGTACAGCCATTCCAGTCCGTTCTGTTGCATGAAACGGGGCGCCCGAGGAATCAGTCCGGCCGCTACTTCAAAAGCGCCGCCCACGCCAATGGCTACTTTCACCTCCAGTTGGTCCAGGTGATCATATATCCAGAAATCCTGCTTGGGGGCCGTAAGGCTCACCCAGAGGATATCGGGTTTGGCCTCATTGATGAGCCGGATCATTTTTTGGTTTTCGGCCTCGCTGAACTGTTCGGCAAAGGGAGGGGAGTACAGGCCGGTGATGCGGATGCCGGGGAAGCGCTGTTCATAGGCTGTTTTGAGCTGTTCGGCCACCCCTTCTTTAGCGCCCAGTAGGAACATGCTATAATTTCTATGCGAACACTCTTCCATGTATTGGGGAAGCAGGTCGAGGCCCGTTACGCGGCCTTTCAGGGGGCTGCCCAGCAGTTTGGAGGCCCAGATCAGGGGAACGCCGTCGCACAAAGTGAGATCGGCGCTGTTGTACAATGCTTTGAGCGGCTCGTTGCGGTGTGCCCACACCACGCAGTTGACAGGCGTAACGCAAACCCTTTTTTTCTCACCGGCCTCCACCCACCGGTTGAAGATATCCATCGTTTCCCGCAAACTAACATTGCTGATGCCCGTTCCGGCAATATTCACTTTAGCGGCAGTTTGCTCGTTCATAACCTGGTGTAGGGTTGGTTTTACTCCTATTGTTCCTGCAACTTGTTTTGCAAAGAGGCAGTAAGTGCTGTTAAGGCTGGGGAGAATTGTTCACTTTGTAGCTGTGTGTACTTTAATTCAATGGTATGGTATAATCCTTCCAAAAAATCAAATTCCTGCACTACAACTGCATCCTTGCATCGAACAGTTTCTGAGATCAGCTCACTTTTACCTGCATTAAAAATGGAAAAGTTGACGCATGGCAATTTTTCATCACCATAAAAATATTTGTCCACCCTTAGGACTTGGTTATTAAAGGCAGATTCATAAGAAAATAGCCCCTTTCCCTTCTGCCACTGAAGTAATCCATGAGTGGTAGCATCTTTCACTGTATTGGCTAGTAATATAAATTGTTCATTGAACATAACTACGACTTTAACGTGTTTTCACAGGATTCGAATTCGAGGAGTACTTTTTGGATATGGAGTTGATGACGGCTACGTGGAAAATTTTTAATCGTTGTTTCATCCATTGCTATCAATTCTTGCTCCATTTGCTCTAACAAAACTAATGCCTTTTTGCCATCTATCAATACTCCCTTTAAACCTCCCTGCCCTTGTAACATGGACTGCAGATAGGTATAGGCACGGTTTATTTCATATCCGTAATCAGTAACAGTGCTTCTGGAAATATTGATGTCCGTTTCCATCCGGTCGTTCAGAGATTCAAGTACTCTCTTAATGTATCCACATTTAACCAGCGAATTAGTTTTGTAATCCTGCTCTCGAATATCCTCCAGCGCCTTATCTCTGATTATCTGATCGCTTTCTAATTTAGACACCTGGAATACAGTCATAACCAACCCAATAATGGTAAAGAAATTACAGACTGTAGCAAAGAAATTTATTTCAAGAACTCCACTTTCCCATAGATGATATTCATAGCCAAACCAGTGCCAGCAGAGATACGAAAGTAAGACTGATACAAACAGAATGGAGAGAAACAACAATAACACCTTTCTGATGGCATTCATATGTATCCAGAATATTTGTAATGATTGAATCAAATGTAGAGGGGAAACTAAATCCCAAAAAGAGTTTTTCTACTCTTGTTTAGATGCAGAATAATACAGATGCGCTTCCATTTCAAGTGGATAGTGCCTAAAGCGCCGGTATCAAAAATGATAAACCTGCTCGAGGGTTTGCAGGTAACGCATTTCAGAATAGTGCTGCTGAAAGCGGTTGTATGAATCGGCGGAAAGCTTGTTGAGCGTTTCCCTGGAGAGTCCTTCAAATAAATTGATCACCCTGATGAGGTCGTTCGCGTTGCCGGCTTCGTAGAGGAAACCATCTGTTTCATTGTTTACGAACCCACGGCTGTTGATGGTGGTGGCTACAATAGGAATGGCGCCGGTGCTCCGCGCTTCGATCAGGGTCATGGGCATTCCTTCGATCCAGAGAGAAGGGAAAACAAGGGCGCGGCATTGCGCATAGTATTTGAACAGTACTTCGGGAGGCTGGGCGCCTTCATAGCGGATGTATTCAGAAGTATGTTGTTGCACAAAATCAGCCAGTTCCCCTTCACCAAAGATCACCAGCTTTTTCTTCGCTTTTGTGAAAGCTGCTACCAGGTGCTGGATGCCTTTTTCTTCACTGAGCCTGCCTGCATAGAGGTAATAGTCGCTCCGTTGATCGTAATGCTGGTAGTTGCCATTGCCGGCCATGGGCAAAAAATTCGGTCTCACTACAATACGACCGGCAGGCACGCCTATTTCTTCCAGTAAGTGAGGCATGAACGGATTGACGGCGATGAAACGGTCTACTTTTTTAACCCAGGTGCCCAGCAAACGGTGAAAACGGGTTGACAGGGCCAGGGCAGCCGAAAACACGCCGGAAGATTTGAAGCATTTACCGGCAATTCCCTTATTGAAGCTTTTCTCTGTATGACAATCGAAGCAGGTTTTGCCATTGAGGAAGAAAACGCCATTGAGACAAAACAAGCGGTAATTGTGCAGGGTCATTACCGTGCTGGCGCCGGCAGCTTTTGCCGCCCAGAACACAGAAGGCGATGCCGTATAAAAGAAGTTGTGCACGTGTACCACCTGTATCCTGTGTTTCCTCACCAGCCGGTATACTTTCAAAAAAGCATTCAGGTTATAAAAAAGCTTCAAAGGCATTGAAAAAGCGCCGAAGCCTGCTTTGCTCAGTTGTTGGTTCTGAAATTCAAGGTAGTGGATGGTATAGTCATTCCTGGTTAGCACTTCCATTTCGTTGTGTACCACACTGTCTTCCCCGCCTTTGTGCAGGTACTTATTGTGAACAAACAATACAGAAGGCTTCAAAGGACCCATTGGTGTAGTTTGGAAAGGCACAAAGATAGCTAAATCAGGAACGCTGGAGCTTTTTAAATAGCGCCACCAATTCCTGTGCCGTGATCTTCCAGGAGAATTGCTGTAGGCGTTCTGTTCCTTTTTGTACCAGGCTGGTCCGCAGGGCTTCGTTGTCGATCACCATACGCATTTTCGAAACCATATCAGCCGTATCATAAGGGTCGAACGTTAACACCGCGGGTCCGCCTATTTCCGGTAAGCAGGTATTATTGGCCACCAGTACCGGTACCTGGTAACTGAATGCTTCCAGTATGGGAATGCCAAAGCCTTCGTTGACAGAAGGGAACATGTAAAGGGCCGCGTGCTGGTAAATCATGCCCAGCTGGTCATCTGGCAGGTAACCGGGTGTGATCACTTCATTTTCGAGCTGGTGCTCCCTGATGGCAGCCATGATCTGTGCCGTATCATCGGAGTGCATTTTTCCATCACCCTTTCCTACCAGTACTAATTTGTATTGCTCGTATCCATGATCGCGTAATTGTTTGAATGCGCGTATCAGCGCGGGAAGGTTTTTCCTTTTTTCCATCACACCTACATGCAGGATGTACCGGAAGCTCTCGTTAACCGGAAGCCAGGAAGGAAGCGCTGCCGTAGTTTGCCGGTTATGCAGTGTCTTCGGACCTTCATAGATCGTAACGATCTTTTCGAGCGGGATCTTTGTATAATGATGGATCCTTTGCCGGGCATAATGACTGGGCGCTACAATGCATGCAGAACGCCTGGCCGCAGGAATGGCGGTAAGTTTAAATAGTTTAAGCCAGATGCGGTTATAGTGTTGGGGATATTCGTAAAAAAATGCATCGTGAAAAACCTCTACGGTTTGATAACCCAAATGCAGATAAGGGGCAAAATAATCGATACAAAAAATAATATCCGTTTTCTTCGACCAGGCTTTAAAAGGCAGCGATACCTGTTTCCAGCATTGCAGGTTGAAGTGTTCGAGCAACTTCAGTAATTTATTCTTGCCGGAATAGACAGGTATCCAGGTATCGAAAAAGAAAAAACGGCAATGGTTGTCATCTAATAGTTTCAACTCCCTGCACAACTCTTCGAGGTAAGTCTTTTGGCCGGTAGCAGCGGCCTTTAAGTTGCGTATATCAATGCCGATATTGATGGGTCTTGTCATAGTTGGTGCCGCAATGATAAATTATTTTGTGAAACCATGCTAATCATCAGTCCGGACAAGAACCAGGTGAAATAACTGATGTATATATACGATTCTACTTCCGAAGTGAGCAACGGGATAATAAGTCCCACTTTCAGTAATACCAGGGCAATGCCCAGCTTGCGGTATTTGAGATGTGATTGCTGCGTGAATAGTTTTGCTGCGTTACCAATGACCAGTACATATATCCATAAATAAAGCAGTACAGATACCAGTCCGGTTTGCACACCGATGATGATGAGCTGGTTTTCTCCGCCGATATTGGCTTTAAGCTCACCTGCTACACGGCCCGATGCGCCAAGGCCAAGTCCTAGCGGGTGGCTGGCAATGGCCTGCACCCCGTCGAGCCACTCTAACAAGTGACTTACACTGGAGCTGTCGGTAAAGTCGATGGTAGACGCAATGAAATCATACACATCGCCTTTTGTCCACACCAGGGTGATCAATGCAAGCGCCACCAGTCCCCAATGAAATATATTCAGCAACAGTTTCTTTTTGGTGAGAATGGCATAGGCATACAACATGATGAAATAGCTCACAAAAGAGGCCCTTGAAAAAGCAAAGAGCACGGAGAATAAGGTGCAGCAAAAGGCAATGATGATGAAGTTGTTCACCCTGAACTTATTGTTGTTCCTTTCTGTTATGAGGGCTATTAATACAGAAAGGGTAACGAGGGTAGCTGCCGCATGCTCCAGGGGCATAGAGAAAAAACTGGCGAAGCGTTTGATGCCATTGGAGGTTTCGAATGTCCAGGTAAGGCCATAATTACCTGAAGGATCTACGTTGAAATAGTAAAAATTATAATCGGCATAACCGGTATGGGTTTGCAGGTGCTGGCCGTTGATCAGTTCGAACAGCAACACCACGGCTGCTGCTATGGCCACCATACAGATATAGCTGAAATACTTGTTAAGGTCAACGCTGGCGCCTGAGGATAAGCGGCCGATAAAATAGACCAATGCAAAAAAACAGCTGCTCTTGTAAGAGAGCAGTTTCTCCATTACACTGTAACTGCCAATGGGTAAGATTACATATAACAGGTTATAAGAAAGATAAGCGATGATGAGCCAGTCAACCGTATGGAATTGAATGCGCTCTTTGAGCCGGTAGATCAAACAACCTAATGTAAGCAGTACGAGGAATTCTTTGCAAGCCTGCAAAAGAGGTATCAGGCTGCCGAAACCATACATGAAACTGACAGATAACGATGTAATATAAATGGGCAGTGAAAAAATGACGAAGATCAGGAAGCGGTCTGTTTTACCCTGTAATACATAATAAACCGATAAGAAAAAGAAAACCAGGTATATGACAGGAAACAGGAACATGGGCAGTCTTTGCTTTATGGGTATTGAATGGAATCAAAAATGCCGTCTTTAATGGCGCGTGTTACGGCTTTTAGTTTTTGAAAACGGCCCCTCACGGTGAAATACCCCAATACCATAACAAGATAACCAAAATTAAACAGCACTACGCTGGGAACACAATACCAGGGCGTATATTGCTTAATGATCCACAGCCGGTTGCGCTGGTTATAATAATGAGCAAGCGGGTGAACATAGCCTTCTTTAGACTTGGTCTTGCTTTTGGTTGACATACCGGCGATATGATAGATCACCGCTTCGGGTTCGTATACCAGCGGGTAACCCAGCTTACGAATGCGGAACGAAAGGTCTACATCTTCATTGTATAAAAAAAACTTGTCGGCAAACAACCCGCTCTGTTGTAATACGCTGTTACGAACCAGGAAGGCACATCCTGTGATCCAGTCTACCTCTTTACGAATAGCGTATTTGGGATGGGTATGCCTGGCTTCTCCCAGGGTATAACTCCAACCGAGGAACCGGTTGTAATAAGAGCCACCGTTCCAAAGTAGTTGCCGGTTGTGCTGGTAAAAAATGCGCGGTTGCACAGCGCCGGCTTCCTGGTGGGCGTCCATATAGGCGGTGAGCTTTGCAAGAAAATCAGGTTCTGCCAGGGTATCATTGTTGAGTATGAGTGAATACGTGAACCCGTTTTGCAATGCATACCGTAAACCGATATTATTACCGCCGGTAAAGCCCAGGTTAGCAGAAGAACGTAAGCAGATAACTTGAGGATGCGCCGCAGCAAGCTGATCGGCTGAACCATCGGCAGAAGCATTATCTACCAGGATCACTTTGTAAGACGGATGATTAAGACCGGCCAGCGAATGCAGGCAATCGTTCGTTACATCGAAACTGTTCCAGTTGAGCACTATGATGGCAACAGAAGAATTCATGCATGTGTTTTGCGGATGAACAGAAAATACAAAGGCAAACTGCAAACTTCGATGATAATGGGGAAATACCCATACCAGTTTTCATGACCCAGCTTTACGAACAGGAAGGAAGTGATGATGGCAATAGAGCAAAGGATCACCCCGATGGTAAACAGGTAGCTGTACCTGTTTTTAACCAGCAGGTCGATCACATTCATGGCATTGAGTGCGGCTACAAAAGGCACGAATGCAACGGAGCGGATATACAGGGTAGTGAGTGCATCTGGTTTACTTGTAAGCAGGGTAACGATCCAGGGAGCAAGCCACAGGAGACCGCCGGCAGCCAGCAGGAAGCAAACAGCCAGCCAGCCATTGATGGTGGTTTTGTACGAGTGCCATAATTCTTTTTGCTCGCGGAACAGGACCGCTGCACGCGGATATACGGCACTGGAAAAAGAAACGATGAGCAGGCGGAACGACCATACGATCTTATCGCATAAGGAGTAAGCGCCGAGAACGAGCGGGGAAACCACACCTGAAAGGGTAAACAGAAAAAAAGACTGTTGCAATTGCACAAACAGGTTGTTGCCCGTGAGGAAAAAATTATGCTTCAGGAATTGCCGCATCGCTTCAATGGAAATACGGTACCGGGTCAATTGATATTGACGCACCAGGTATACCAGCAGGGGAATAAAGAAAATAGTACTGCTGAGACCCAGGTAGAAATTAACCCACCAGCCGGGCGTGTTGGCATGTATCAGTACAATGATGAGCAGCGCAGAAAGCAATTTGGCCAACAGGTTGGCTACATTGTAAAAAAATAATTTTTCGATACCGATGAAAAAGAACAGCGGATTAAGCATTTCTGCAAATACGATGGTACTGGCAAAGAGAAAATAACGGGCATGCGGAACAGAAAAACCATAAAGACCTGCGAGCACCATCATCGATAATAAGAAAAGCAGGAAACGCGTATAGTAAACCGTATAAAAGATCTCATTCAGCGCCTTGCCATTGTTTTTATTGATCGCTACGTCTTTGATACCCGATTGGTTGGTGCCATAATTAATGAATAAACCGGCAAGCGCCGCATAGGCATTGGCCACCATGGCATAACCGAATTCATGCAGTCCGATGATACGGATGATGATGGGAAACAGGAGGATCTGGATCACTGCATTGGACACCTGGATAAAACCGAGGTTGAAAAAATTGGCCAGGAAAGGCTTGCTTTTGATCATGGTGCAATGATATAGATAAGTTATTTCGTTTTCTTCAGCCAGAAAGAACCCGGCTCGGCATCTGCTGTAAGGTTGGTTAGTACCGCTTGCGTTTGAGGAAAATAACTGTTTTTAAGGTGGTTCAATGTAAAAAGGATTTCAAAACTTTCATTGAAATACAGGAATGCTTCGAGCAGGTATTGTTCGTTCCAAAGCCTGATTTCATCTACCAGCCATTCCTTGCGGTAATGGCGTGGTGTAAAGATATCATGGATGTGAATGATCACATCTTTGGCAAGTGTTGGAAGGATCTCCAGGTACTCAAACAAGACATCGTTTTCGGGACGGATCACGTGCGATGAATCGATGAAAAGAAAATCACCTGCTTCGAGTTGGGCGAAAAAAGAAGGGTCAATGTTCTCTACCTTTTCTTTCCTGAATTCAATTGCTTCGAATTGCTCCAGCCATTGGAATTCATAAGGCTCGATGCAGATGAGCCTGGTATCGTGACCTTCCGCTTTGTTCCTGCGGATGGCTTCGAGACTCAGCAGGGTGGTGAACCCGGAACCGATCTCGATGATCTTTTTAGGTTTGAGGTTACGGATCATCAGGTAATACAGATCGGCATCGCCTGCTGCAAAAGAGCCGTTTTGCAGGTAATAAGCCGGCCGTTGCGCTTCACTTTTGTGTTGAGACAATGAACGCAATTCTTCTGTATGCTGCAGTTGTTTCAGTTGAGATAATTGCACCTGCTCCCGGAGATCTAAATGCAGGTTGCGGATTTTTTTCGCATCGAATTGAGCGGAATATTTGATCTGCGGCTCGTAATAATGATCCCTCACCGGGTAGATGCCCTGGCGAAGGAATACCGCCCTGTTGAGCGGGAACTTATGAATACCATGCAGTTTGATCACACGCAACAAAGGCAGGTACAGGAATGTAAGAGGACTGGTGATTACGTCATAGATACGCAAGGCCGCCTTTTTAAACATACTCTTCATTTTCATGTGCGGATTAATATTTGATGGCCGTGATGCGGATATTATCGACAGACCAGCTTTTCTGGCATAAACTGTTAAAAGGCTGCAATGCATCGCTGCAGGCAAGCGTCATCGCATTGGCATTATGTGAAGTGGTGATCTCTATTTTATACAAACTGCTTCCATTGGCTGAGTCTTTCAGCACGCACACGCCCGGCAGGCTGATATTCCAGGCATCGCTGTGCGCAGGGCTGGAAGCATTACCTGCCTTGTAATTATTAGGGAAAGACTGGCCATGTATCCCGTTGGAAAAAGTAGTTTGATAAAAGGGGTAGTCGTCCAGCGTCATTTGCCATACATCGGGAATATTATTGCTGCCCAGGATAAAATCGCCGTCCCACTTATCGTGAATGAACAGGTCGAACTCTATTTTGATGGCATTGTGCTCGGGCAGGGTATCGAGGTGCAGCTCAAAACGGTTGTTGTTGAAGTTGCCGAACACATGGCTGTTGTTAAAGAAGAAGATCTTTAGGGAAGTATCGAGCCCGTTAAAATTGTACACTTTAAGATTGGATTTCGACAATGTTTCGAAATCGTTAAAGTATACTTGTCTTTTAACGGGCAGGTCTTTGAAACAGGCAGAAAAAAGGCAGGTTATTACAAAAGATATCAACGAAAGGGGAAGTAATGTGCTCCTGCTGTTCTTCATGGGGCCAAAAATAAGGCATCATTTCCTACATTTGCCACCATGCCGGAAAATCGTTTAACCATCAGGATCATCAACCACTCGAATAATGCTTTGCCTGCCTATGCCACCAGTGGTTCATCGGGTATGGACATCAGGGCCTGGCTGGAAGCGCCACTAACGCTGGCGCCTTTGGAAAGGGTGTTGGTGCCTACAGGTCTTTTCCTGGAAATACCAGAGAATCATGAAGCCCAGGTGAGGCCCCGCAGCGGGCTGGCTATCAAGCAGGGTATTACCTGCCTGAATACGCCCGGTACCATCGATGCAGATTACAGGGGTGAGCTGAAAGTGATATTGATCAACTTGTCTGGTGAGTCGCAGGTGATTCATCCCGGAGATCGTATTGCGCAGTTGGTGTTTCAGAAAGTGGAGAAAGTGGAGTGGATAGAGGTGCAGGAACTGAACGAAACAGAAAGAGGCAGTGGAGGCTTCGGCCATAGTGGAAAACAATAATTATCACGTCATCCTGAGCGAGCGGAGCGAGTCGAAGGAGCTGCTGGCGAGTTCGGGCAGATCCCTCGGCTGCGCTCGGGATGACGTTGCAAATTGAGGGTGACGTACGGAAAATAAATGATGACAATGACTAAAAATAGTGTTCTTGTTGTAGGGTTTCTTTTGTTGGTAGCTTTTGGTTGCAAGACCGCTAAAAAAGTGCAGACCATCCAATCTGCTATTACCAGGAAGGATACCGCACAGACCGTAGTGATCAGCGAAGCGCCTAAAGTAGACTCAGCCGCCATCGTAAAAGACCTGGTGAGCAGAGTGGCGAAAAACAAAATTGATTTTTCCACTTTCAACGCCAAAGTAAAAGTAACCTACGAGAGCTCCGAGAACAGCGATAACTACACCGCGTACCTCAGCATGCAGAAAGACAGCATAATACTGATTAAGATAGCGGGCAAATTTTTAGGCATCAGCAAAGTGGGACTGGAAACCAAGATCACGAAAGACAGCGTGGTGCTGGTGAAACTGGTGCAGGGTGCATCGGTAAGCTATCGCTCCATCAGCTACCTGCAGGATGTAACACAGATACCGTTCGATTTCAATACCCTGCAAGACCTCATCATCGGTAACCCCGTATTCATCGACGGCAACATCGTATCCTATAAGAATACGCCTTCGCAATTGCTGGTACTCATGGTGGGCGACCTGTTCAAACACCTGCTGAGCATAGACAATAACAGCGGCAGGATACTGCACAGCAAGCTGGATGATGCCGACCTGCAACGCAACAGGACCTGCGATATCACATTCAATAATTACCAGCCATTGGGTAATTACCAGTTTGCTGCTTACAGGAAAATTTCGGTGGCAGAAAAATCTAAACTGGATATTTACCTCGATTTCAAGGAATTTTCCCTAAACGAACCGTTAAAATATTCTTTCGAGATCCCTAAAAGAATAAAGCGTAAGTAAATTTCCTTCTTAAACCGAGCCGGACATGATGAAAAGACTGTTGACTGTATTTCTTTTGCTTGGCCTTGCAACGGGTTGCGCCTACGCGCAAACGACCAGGGAAGAATTGCAGAAAAAAGAACAGGACCTGAAAAAAGAATTGGCCGACCTGAACCGCCAGCAATTGGAAATACAGAAAAACAAGAAGCTATCGCTCAGTCAGCTCGCCATCATCAAAAGAAAAGTAAGGGCCCGCGAAGAGCTGGTGAACAGCATCAGCAAACAGATACGTGCACTCGACGAGACCATCTTCACCAACGAACGCGATATTTACCGGCTGGGCAAAGAACTCGATACCCTCAAACTGAAATACGCCAAGAGCGTTGTGTTTGCCTACAAGAGCCGGGGCGGTTATGAATACCTCAACTTCCTTTTCTCGGCCAACAGCTTCAACGACGCCGTTAAGCGCATTACTTACCTGAAAAGTTATCGCCAGAACAGGGAAGCGCAGGCTGATGCCATCGTAAAGTCTGACCAGTTGCTGCACGAAAAGATCGGACAGTTGAACAGCAACAAAAAAGAACAGGTGGTGACCCTGCAAAAACAGAGCGAGCAATTAAAAGCCTTGCAGGATGACCGCCGGGATCAGAATGAAGTAGTAGCGCAGCTAAAAGGAAAGGAAAAAGAGATTGCCAAACAGATACACGACAAAGAAAGGCAGCGGCAGAAAATGCGGGAAGCCATCCTGGCGGTGATACGCCGCGAAACAGAAGAGGCGGCCAGAAGGGAAAGACTGGCCAGGCTGAAAGCGGCTGAAGACGCCAAAAAAGCGGCAGCGGCTGCTGCTGCACCCAAAGAAGCGGAGCCTAAGAGTAACACTGCTACGGCTACGGCTAAACCCAAGGCAATAGAACCCAAAGTGGCCGATGCGCCAGCCCGTGACCGGGTATACACACCTTTGGAGTCCACTCCGGAGGGCCGCGAAACCTCTATCAAATTCGAGAACAACAAAGGCCACCTGCCCTGGCCGGTAGATGTGGGTAATATCGAAGCGCATTTTGGTGTGGAGACGATCCCGGGTACCAAACTCACACGTAAGACCGATGGAATTGAAATATCCCTTCCGCAAGGATCAACAGTGAGAAGTATTGCAGATGGAGAAGTATCGTATGCAGGAGAAGTACAGGGAGAGCCTACCGTGTTCCTGCGGCATGGTAAGTACTTCAGCATCTACAGCCATCTTTCCACTATTTCCGTTTCACGCGGCCAGCAGGTAAAAGCCGGCTCCGTGCTGGGCCACTCAGGCACCAACATCGACGGAGAAGGCGCATTGCTGCTGATGATCAACAACGAAAAAAACACCCCCCTCGATCCGGAGCAGTGGTTAAAGCGGAGAAGGTAACCCTCCCTCGCACGTCATCTTGAGCACCCCTCCGTTCGTCATCCTGAGCGAGCGCAGAACGTCACCCTGAGCGAGCGAAGCGAGTCGAAGGGCGAGTCGAAGGACCTGCCGGCGGGTTCGGGCAGATCCCTCGGCTACGCTCGGGATGACGATTGAAATTCCAAATAATAGATCTTCAACAAGATGATGAAGTAGGAGATGAGCAAAGGCCCGAATATGAGCCCCGTGATGCCGAAATAATGCAGCCCGATGATCACTCCCAATACCGTTACAATAGGATGCACATCGGCCATCCGCTTGGCCAGCGCAAAACGAACGAAATTGTCCACTATACTGAGCACTACAGATCCCCAGGCCAGAATAAAAATACCCTGCCAGGTATGACCCGTTGCTATTAAATAAACAGCCACCGGCACCCATACCAGCGCAGTGCCCACCACCGGCACGATAGAAGAGAACCCGGTGATCACCGCCCAGAAACCCGCCTCGTTCATCCCCGCAATCAGGAAAGAAATATAAATGACCAGTCCCTGTACCACAGCAATCAACGGTATACCTACGGCATTGCTGAGGGTCTGGGCTTTCAGCTCATGCCCGAACATCTTGATCTTGGATCGTTTGAAAGGCAGGTAAAAAATAACGGCCGCCTCCATCCGGTTGATGTTCACGATAAGGAAGTACAGGAAGAAATACATCATGGAGATATCGCTCACCAGGTTGAGGCCCTGGTTAAGGGCCGAAGAAATGAAATTGGTGAGCCAGGCAGTGAGCTGGTCGATATTTTTAGACGATAACAGGGTGAAATGAAAATGCACCTGCAGGTAAGCATCGAGGCTCTTCAGCGGGCCGATGATCATTTGCGTGTTGCTGGTTACGGAAATGATCTTGGAATACAACATCGTTGCCAGTAATGAAATGGGCAGGAGGATGATGAAGAACGACACCACAATGACCAGCAGGGCGGCCATGGGCTTGGACCAGCGCTTCTTTTTGATGAGCCATTCCACCGGCGATTTACTCAGTACGTAGAACATGATCGCCGCCAGGAATGCCGTCAGGAACTGCACCAGGCTGTACAGCAGGAAAATGGCAAACAGGATGATGATGGCCAGCAAAAAATACCGGTTGATCTTATAATCTTGTCGTTGTAGCATGCTTATCGTATTTTCGTAAAGCCCCTCACGAATATAATTCAAACCCCGCACCGATGGAAAAGAACCGTTTCTTTACCGAGTCGCGCAAAGAGCTGGAACAATACCTGCTCGACCGCCTCTTACTCATGAAGCTGCAGGGTACCGGCCGGCTGGCCAGGCTGGTGGCGGTGCTGTTTTCGGTATTGGTGATGGCCATACTGGCTGCTTTGATCATCCTGTTCCTGAGCATCATGGCAGGCTATTATTTTGCCGACCTCACCGGCAGCCTGTACAAAGGCTTTGGCCTGGTGGCGGGCTTTTATGTGCTGGCGCTGGTAGTATTGGTGATAGTACGCCGGAAATACGAGAAAAAGATCATTAACCTGATCATTGCGATAGTGCTGGATAACCCCAAAGACGATGACCGTGACTGATCCCATACAACAAATGCCCATCCGCAACCAGGAAGACCTGCAAAGGGCTGTATCGCTGGTAAAACAGCGCATCAGGAAGCGGGAAGAAGACCTGGAAGAACGCTGGGAACAGCTCCCCGAAGCCGCCGCCCAAACCATGATAGAAGCAGCAGTGCCCATGTTCCTGGGAAACCGCCTGGCATCGGTAGCGCTGCGGATGGGGAAAAAAGTGGTTTACAAGCTGCTGGACAAGTTTTTAGGCCCGTCATCCTGAGCGAGCGAAGCGAGTCGAAGGACCTGCTGGCGGGTTCGGGCAGATCCCTCGGCTGCGCTCGGGATGACGATCGAAAAAATCCCCCTTCTCTGCATACACACTTCGCACATTTCCCTTACTTTTGCGGCCAATTCGAAATTTAAACCTCATTTATCTCTCCAAATATGGCTACAAAAGGTAAGATCAAACAGATCATTGGTGCCGTGGTAGACGTGCATTTCCCCAATGATAATGCATTACCCGAGATCTACAATGCGTTGGAACTGACCAAAGAAAACGGTGAAAAACTGGTGCTGGAAGTACAGCAACACCTGGGTGAAGACAGTGTACGTACCATTGCGATGGACGGTACCGAAGGCCTGGTGCGCGGTATGGATGTAACTGATACCGGAAAACCCATTGCCATGCCTACCGGAGAGGGCATCAACGGCCGTCTCTTCAACGTTACCGGCGATGCGATCGATGGTCTGCCACAAGTGAGCAAAGCGAACGGACGTCCTATCCACAATAAACCCCCATTATTTGAGAACCTGAGCACTTCTACAGAAGTACTCTTCACCGGTATCAAAGTGATCGACCTGATCGAGCCTTATGCAAAAGGCGGTAAGATCGGTCTGTTCGGTGGCGCCGGCGTAGGTAAAACCGTATTGATCCAGGAACTGATCAACAACATCGCGAAAGGACACGGTGGTTTGTCGGTATTTGCAGGTGTGGGCGAGCGTACCCGTGAAGGAAATGACCTGCTGCGTGAAATGATCGAAGCGGGTATCATGAAATATGGCGACAAGTTCAAGCACAGCATGGAAGAAGGCGGCTGGGACCTGAGCTCGGTGGACCTGGAAGGGTTGAAAGAGTCAAAAGCAACATTCGTATTCGGACAGATGAACGAACCCCCCGGAGCCCGTGCACGTGTGGCGCTCTCTGGTTTGACCATTGCGGAATATTTCCGCGACGGCGATGGTACCGGTAAGGGTAAAGACATCCTGTTCTTCGTAGACAATATCTTCCGTTTCACCCAGGCGGGTTCTGAGGTATCGGCCCTGCTGGGACGTATGCCTTCAGCCGTAGGTTACCAGCCTACACTGGCTACTGAAATGGGACTGATGCAGGAGCGTATCACTTCAACCAAAAATGGTTCAATCACTTCCGTACAGGCAGTATATGTACCTGCGGATGACCTGACCGACCCCGCTCCGGCAACTACCTTCGCCCACCTCGACGCTACTACGGTATTGAGCCGTAAGATTGCCGACCTGGGTATCTATCCTGCGGTGGATCCGCTGGATTCTACTTCAAGGATCCTTACGCCAGCCGTAGTAGGAGAAGCGCACTATGAAACTGCGAACCGTGTAAAACTGATCTTACAGCGTTATAAAGAATTGCAGGACATCATCGCCATCCTCGGTATGGATGAATTGAGTGAAGAAGATAAGATGACCGTTCAGCGTGCACGTAAAGTGCAGCGTTTCCTGTCACAGCCCTTCCACGTGGCTGAGCAGTTTACCGGTCTGAAAGGTGTATTCGTGAGCATCGAAGATACCATCCGCGGTTTCAACTCCATCATGGATGGTGAAGTAGATGAGTATCCCGAAGCGGCCTTCAACCTGGTAGGTACTTTGGAAGATGCTATTGAAAAGGGTAAAAAATTATTGGCTGCAGCGAAAGGATAAAACACATGATTTTAGAAATACTGACTCCCGATAAAAAAGTATACAGCGGCGATGTGCTGGGCGTTCAACTGCCCGGTATCACAGGGTTGTTCGAAGTATTGGATAAGCATGCACCGTTGGTAAGTGCATTGGGAAAAGGACAGTTGAAAATATTAAAAGACAAGAACAGCACCGAGAGTTATAAAATCCAGAGCGGCTTTGTAGAAGTGCTGAACAATAAAGTGACCGTATTAGTAGAAGGCTGCGAATAATTTTAATTACTGGTCATCCCGAACATTTTTCGCTCGTCATCCCGAGCGCAGCCGAGGGACCTGCCCGAACCTTCAAGCAGGTCCCTCGACTCGCTTCGCTCGCTCGGGATGACGATAGTAAGCCCCAGGCATTAGTCATGGGGCTTTTTGTTAAAAAAAAATTAATTCAAACGGGCTCAGTTTGAAAGGCATTTTTAAAAGGGTAATTTAATCGTCTTAATTAAACCCTTAAAACGATTGTACCATGAAAAAAATTTTTGCATTGGCTGTTCTGTCCGCTTTTTTTGTCGTTCCGGTAATGGCACAGGATGGCAAAAAAGAAATGCCTAAACAAGAGAAGAAAGAATGGAAAAAAGACAAAATGAATGACAAAAAAGAGTGGAAGAAAGATATGAAAGAGGATAAAAAAGAAGACATGAAAGAAGATATGAAGAAGCATCACAAGCACGATAAAGATGCAAAGAGCGAGAAAAAAGAGAATAAATAATAAAAATCTTTGCCCTGGGCTTAAGCCCGGGGTTTTTTAATTTAATTGGGGGTCGATGGGGTAATTGATCATTTGCCGGTATTCGCCACCCAGCTCTTTCAGCGCTTCCTGCCATACCAGGTCTTTATCATGGTGGAACACCAGCTGCAGATTAGCCTGCCGCGTAATCCATGTTTTCTGTTCCAGTTCATCATTCAGTTGCCCGGCGCTCCAGCCGCTGTAGCCAACGAAAAAACGGATATCGTCCGGATTTAAAGTACCATCCCTTAACTGCCCCAGCACTTCTTCAAAATCCCCGCCCCAATACACGCCTTTGATCACTTCTGTTCCGCCCGGTATAAGAACCGGCTGGCGGTGCAGGAAATGCAGGGTGTTTTTCTGAACAGGGCCACCTTCGTAAAGTGGAAGATCGAGTCCCTCCGCTTCTTTGACCACATCCTCCAGTTTGGCATGAACGGTTTTATTGAGCACGAACCCGAAACTGCCTTCATCCTGGTGCTCGCAAAGCAATATCACCGTTCGGGTAAAATTAGGGTCCTTCAAAAAAGGGTCTGAGATCAACAATATACCGGGTGTGGGAGGAGTCATAAGGAAAAGTTACAACATTTTACATAATCCCCGATCCTGTTATATTTGCTGCAATGAAAAAAACTTTCCCGGTCATCATCATACTCATTACCCTGTCGCTCTTCGGATTGATCTGGCTGCAGGTATCCTGGCTGCGTAACCTGCTGGAACTTCGGGAAGCACAACTGATCACTAAATTGAATGAAGCCGGTACCATGGTGGCCAATGACCTGAGTAAAGTGGTGTATGGCAGCCAGAGCATCAGGCCCCGCAGAAGAAGCGCTATGCGCCTGGGCGCTGAATTCCCGCTGTACGATTTAAGACCTCTCACGGTCAAGGAAAAGTTTTCAATGCAGGATGTGACAACGCGGCTGAAGCATGCTTTTGATATTGAAGAGATCAGGAATACCAAATTTGAATTTGCAGTACTGAACAGTAATGCTGATTTTGAAATGGGTACCACCGGCTTTGAAAAAGAAAGCGCCGATACGATCAATAACCGGCAACTCATTATTGCTATCATTCCCGACAGTGGATCGGACATGGAGGGACTGGCCTCCTTTGAACACCTGGTGGTTGTATTTCCGGGCTTTAAATACCAGGTATGGAAATCGCAGCGATGGGTAGTGTTTGGCGCTGCATTGTTCATGATCGTGATCATCGCAGCTTTTTATGTAACGGTGAAGACCCTGATCAATCAGAAAAAGCTGAGTGAGATCAAGAGTGATTTCATCAACAACATGACGCATGAATTCAAAACGCCGCTGGCTACTATTTCACTGGCGGTAGACGCATTGCGGAATGAAAAAGTGCAGCGCGATCCCGATAAGATGCAGTATTTCAGTGGTATCATCAAAGAAGAGAACAGGCGGATGAACAAACACGTTGAAACCATACTGCAGGCGGCTATTTCAGAAAGGCAGGAACTGAACCTCCACCTGAGTGAACTGCATGTGCATGAGATCATCCGGCGTACGATGGACAACTACCAATTGCAACTGGAAGAGAAGCATGGAACATCCAGTTTATTGCTCAATGCAAAGAACGACCTGGTATTGGCCGATGAAGTGCATTTCACCAATATGATCTCCAACCTGGTAGACAATGCCATCAAGTATTCAAAAGAAAAACTGCAAATCAAAATATCTACCCATAGTACAACCAATTACCTGGTGATCAGGATTGAAGACAATGGCATAGGCATGAGTAAAGAAACCCTCAAACGCATTTTCGAAAAATTCTATCGCGCGCATACCGGCAACCTGCACAACGTAAAAGGCTTTGGCCTGGGCATGAACTACGTAAAAACCGTGATCGACGGACACAAAGGAAAGATCAAAGTAGAAAGTGTAGTAGGACAAGGGAGCAGCTTCACAGTAGAGATGCCGTTAAGCAATGTCTGACATCAACAAACATCCATCGCCATAGCTTAAGAACCTGAAGTCATGCTCCAATGCATAGTTGTATATGCGCTTCCAGTCATCTCCTACAATGGCTGCAACAAGTAATAACAGCGTAGACTGCGGCTGATGGAAATTAGTGATAAGCCCCCTGGCTATTTTTAGTTGATAACCCGGTGCCATGATGATCTGTGTTTTGGTCAGCAACTTTTGCAGTTGATGTTCTTGCATCCAATGGATCAGAGATTGTAAAGCAACTGATGCACTGATGGCTTCATGTTTCAACTGGTAAGGCTCCCATTGGGTAAGATGCAATGCGGCCGGTTGTATATCCGGATGCAATATCGTTTTCACCCCTAACCAATAAAGACTTTCAATGGTTCGCAACGAAGTGGTGCCCACAGGAACAATGGTGCTCGGCCATTGCTGCAATAATTTTTCGATCACTGATAAAGGCACATCAATAAACTCAGCGTGCATATCGTGTTCTTCCATGGTAGCCGATTTCACTGGCTTGAAAGTACCCGCTCCTACGTGCAACGTAACAAATTCGTGACGGATATTTTTTTGCGCAAGCGATGCAAACACTGCCTCTGTAAAATGCAGGCCGGCAGTGGGTGCTGCTACAGAACCATCGTGCCTGGCATAGATGGTTTGGTAACGTTCTTTATCACTTTCTTCTGCAGCACGGTTCAGATAGGGAGGCAAAGGCAATGCGCCCGCCAGATGCAACAGTTCGGCAAATGAAAGCGTTGCATCGCTCCAGCTTAATTCAACGATGTAATGATCGGCTCTCTGTTCAATTTTTTTTGCCGATAAAACAATACCGGAGTCGCTGAGTGCTTTGTGCAGCAACGGTTCTTTCCATTTTTTTGCGCCACCTACCAGGCATTTCCACCACACTTTTCCTTTCTCCAGCATGGCTGAAGTAATATCGGGATACTGCTCGTGTGGCTCCAGGCAGAATATCTCAATGGTGCTACCGGTATTCTTCTGAAACAGTAAGCGGGCCTCCACCACTTTGGTGTTGTTGAAGACCAGCAGACTGCCCTCGGGCAATTCCCCGGCCAATGAAGCATAGACCGTTTCACTGATCTGGCCGCCCCGGTATACCAGGAGACGGCTCTGGTCGCGGGTTTCCAGGGGGAAGCGGGCAATACGGTCTTCCGGCAATTCATAGGTAAAATCCAGTATGGACAATGTTTTTGGATGCATAAAACGCGGACCTGATGAGGTTAATCACATAAAAATGGTGGTAATTCACCGGTTATTCACACTAATTCACAATTTGCGCAGGGGTGAAACGCCCAAAAATCGAGCAAATTCAATACCTGTAAGCCTTTGAGGCTTATCCTTTTTGTGGATAAATACAAATGTCCCATTTCTTCGCTAAAAGTGGGAAAAAGTGTTATTTTGTGTCAACAAGTGGTAATCTTGGTAATATTTATCAACAAATGAACGGTTTTCACGGCGAATATGAGGCTACGGTAGATGCGAAAGGTCGCTTCCTGCTTCCCGGCGGACTGAAAAAACAGTTACCGGAAGGAGAAGGGCGTTTCATCATCAGCCGTGGTTTCGAAAAATGCCTCACGCTGTACCCGCTCAAAAGTTGGGAATTGATTATTGCCAAGATCAGCCAGTTGAATGATTTCGACCCCAAGGTACGCCAATTCCGTCGTCAGTTCCTGGGCGGGGCAACAGAGGTGGAGCTCGATAGCGCCGGCCGTATGTTGCTGCCCGCTTCGCTGAAGGAATTCGCCAGCCTGAGCAAGGATATAGTCCTGGCCGCGGCCCTTGACCGGTTTGAGATCTGGGATGCCGGTAAGTACAAACAGCTCTTTGAGGATTTTTCTCCGGAAGGATTCAGTGATCTGGCACACGAAGTGATGAAGGACCTGTGATATGAACAACGATTATCACATACCCGTCCTCTATCATGAAACGTTGAACGGTTTGGCCATTAAAGCCGATGGCGTGTATGTGGATTGCACGTTTGGCGGCGGTGGGCATAGCAGGGGTATCCTGGAACAGTTGAACGAAAACGGGAAATTGTTTGCGTTTGACCAGGATGCAGATGCGCAGCGAAATATTCCGAACGATGAACGCGTGGTTTTTGTGCCGCAGAATTTCCGTCACCTGCAACGCTTTTTGCGATTGCACAAAGTGACTGCAGTAGATGGTATTCTGGCCGACCTGGGTGTGAGCAGTCACCAGTTCGATGAAGGCGACCGCGGCTTTTCAACGCGCTTTGCCGGTCCGCTCGATATGCGTATGGACAGGCGGCAGCCCGTATCTGCTGCTGATATTATTCGTACCTACACTGAGCAGCGGCTGCACAAGTTGTTTGAGCAATATGGTGAAGTGTCGAACGCCAAAACGCTGGCGCGCCAGATCGTACAACAAAGAAGTCATTTGCAGGTGGCCACTATTGAACAATTCAAATCACTGATCGCTCCGGTAGTAAAGGGAAATCCCAATAAGTACCTGGCACAGGTATTCCAGGCTCTCCGGATGGAAGTGAACGACGAAATGGGTGCATTACAGGAAATGTTACAGCAGGTCCCTGCTGTGTTGAAACCGGGTGGCCGTGTAGCCATCATCACTTTTCATTCCATAGAAGACAGGATGGTGAAAAATTTTTTCCGCCAGGGAAGTTTCGATGAAACACCCGATAACCCCTTGTTGCCTGTGGTGAAAGAAGAAGTGTTGAAAGTGATTACCAAAAAACCAATCACTGCAAATGATGAAGAGTTGAAGAGGAACAGCAGGAGCAGGAGTGCGAAGTTAAGAGTGGCTGAAAGAACGTCATCCTGAGCGAGCGAAGCGAGTCGAAGGAGCTGCTGAATGCTTCATGAGGCCCCTCGGCTGCGCTCGGGGTGACGATAAGAATGAAACATGGAAAAAACGAACAATACCACCAACAAGAACCCGCTGAAAGGGTTATTGAATTACCAGTGGATCACGAAGAATATTCCCTTCTTCCTGTTCTTGTCGGTATTGGCTGTAGCATACATCGCAAACGGTCACCTGGCAGACAGAACCATGCGCAAGATCACCAGCACCACGAGTGAACTGAAAGAATTGCAATACGAATACAAAACGATCAAGAGTGAAGTGATGTACAGAAGTGAGGAAGAACAAGTAGTGAAAGCGGCCGAGCCGTTGGGGTTGAAAGTAGTGAGGGAAATGCCGCAACGTCTTAAGGCGGAAAAGTAAACATGGAAGTAAAACGCGACATACTATGGAGAGTCTACCTCAGTTATATACTGGTGGTAGTGGTATGTGTTGCAGTGTTTGCCAAAGCGGTGTACATCCAACAGGTGCAGGGAAAATACTGGCGCAGCATGAGCGACAGTCTGCACCAGAAAATAGTGGAGATAGATGCGGAGCGCGGAACCATTTATAGTGAAGACGGTCAGATGCTGAGCACCAGCATTCCGCAATTCGACATCTACATGGATTTCAGGGTGGCGGCCCTTCGCGAAAAGAACGGTCAGCGTTTTCGCGAGAATATAGACTCTTTGAGTTATTGTTTATCCAATCTCTTCGGAGATATGTCGGCCGGTGAATACAAGCAATTGCTTAAGCAAGGTTATCGCGAGAGCAGCGCTTATTTCCCCCTGAAGAAAAAAATATCCTTCAGGCAATACCAGACCCTGCGCAGTTTTCCGCTGTTCAGACAGGGCAAATACAAGAGCGGGATGATTGCCAGTGAACGCACCATACGACTCAACCCATACCAGATGCTGGCGTTCAGAACGATCGGCCTGGCGCGTGACTCGAATAAGGTAGGATTGGAAATGACTTACGACAGCGTGCTCAAAGGAAGGAATGGCAAGCAGCTGGTGCGCTCCATAGCAGGAGGCGTGAATGTGCCGGTGAATGATAACTATGAAGTAGAGCCTGAAACCGGCAAGGACATTGTAAGCACGATAGATGTTTTCATACAGGAAGTGGCGGAGAATGCATTGATGCGGATGTTGATAAAGAATGAAGCGGAACATGGTTGCGCTATTGTGATGGAAACGAAAACAGGCAAGATCAAAGCCATTGCCAATCTGGGCAAGCGCAGTGATGGTAGTTATTGGGAAGATTTCAATTATGCCATCACGCCTTCGGAGCCCGGATCAACTTTTAAGCTGGCCACGCTGATGGCTTTACTGGAAGACAGAAAAGTTTCTTTGAATCAAATGGTGAACCTCGAGCAGGGGAGCTGGAAAGTAGCAGGTCAAACAGTGTTCGACAGCGAAGAGCATCCGCCGGGAGAAGTAACGGTGAAGCGCGCCTTTGAACTCAGTTCGAATGTAGGTATGGCAAAACTTACCCTTGCAGGTTTTGGATCTGCGCCCGGTCAGTTCATCCGCCACCTGAAAAGAATGCGTGTTGATACCATTACAGGTATTGACTTGGCGGGTGAAAAAAGACCGGTGATCTACAAACCCGGCAGCAGGTACTGGGGGCCTACTACATTACCCTGGATGGCTTTCGGTTATAACCTGTCGGTAAGTCCGCTCCAAACCCTGGTGTTGTACAACGCAGTCGCCAACGGTGGTAAAATGATGAAGCCTTATCTCGTAAGCGCCATCAAAGAAGAAGGCTTATTGCTGCGCAGTGTTGAACCGGTGGTAGTGGAAGAAAAGATATGCAGCGATCAAACCCTGCAGGAACTGAAATCCTGTCTCGAAGGCGTTTGCACAGCGGGAACGGCGGCGGGCGTTTTCAAGAACACACCTTATGCAGTGGCCGGTAAAACAGGTACAGCGCTGATGGCGGATAACAACAGGGGGTATGCAGATCAGATATACCAGTCATCCTTTGCAGGTTATTTCCCTGCCGATGACCCGCAGTTTACCTGCGTAGTAGTGATCAAGAACAAGCCGCATGCATTGTTTCACCATGGCGCTTCTGTAGCGGCGCCGGTGTTCAAAGAGATAGCGGACAGGTTGTACAGCAGTTATGTGCGGCAGCCTGTGAAGAAAGAAAGTGAATGGAAGAAAAATGACAGCAGCAGCTTTAATTATACTGGTTTGAAACAAGAGATGGCCTGTGTGGCGAGAACCTTGAAGATACCATATAAAGATACTCCCGAGAGCGTGAACGAGTGGGTTGATTTCGGTGGCAAGCCTATGGGGGCGGTGATGCAACCCAAAACCGTTGACGAAAAATTGATGCCGCAGTTGAAAGGGATGGGACTGAAAGATGTGGTATACCTCTGCGAGAACATGGGTTTGAAAATAAAAGCGAATGGAAGAGGGAAAGTAACTACCCAATCCATTGCAGCCGGACAAATGATCGCAAAAGGGCAACTGGTAACAATAGAACTGAATTAAACAATGGCAAAACTGCAAGACATATTGTATAAAGTGCACCTGACCCAGGTGCATGGTAGCACGGCAGTTGAAGTGAAAGACATACAGATCGACTCGCGCCATGTAAGTGCAGGCTCTGTGTTCGTAGCCATCCGCGGCGCCGCGTCTGACGGACACCGCTTTATTTACAACGCGGTGGAAGCAGGAGCTGTTGCTATTGTATGCGAAGAGATGCCGGAAGTGATGTCAGACGGCGTGACGTACCTGCAAACCAGCAACACGCATGAATCGGTGGCTTATATGGCGCACCAGTTCTATGGGGAGCCATCGCTGAAAATGAAGCTGGTGGGGGTTACCGGTACGAATGGCAAAACAACCATCGCCACCCTGTTGTTCAAATTGTTTACACAGCTGGGATACACTTGCGGGTTGGTAAGCACGGTGCAAAACCAGATCGGCGACAAGATCATCCCCGCAACACATACCACACCCGATGCGGTGAGCCTGAATGCTTTGCTCAAACAGATGCACGACGAAGGATGTACGCATGTATTTATGGAGTGCAGCAGCCACGCCATCCACCAGCATCGCATTACCGGGCTGCAGTTTACCGGGGCCTTGTTCAGCAATATCACACACGACCACCTCGATTACCATAAAACATTCGATGAATACATACGTGTGAAGAAAAGTTTCTTCGATCATTTACCGGCTACCGCTTTCGCCGTTTCAAACGCCGATGATAAGCGGGGGGAAGTGATGCTGCAGAACACACACGCTAAAAAATATTTCTACAGCCTGAAAACGCTTTCTGCCTTCAAAGGAAAAATACTGGAGAATGCGCTGACCGGACTGGTGATGCTGGTGAATGACCAGGAAGTGCATTTCAGGCTGATTGGTGAGTTCAACGCATACAACCTGCTGGCAGTATACGGCGCGGCGATGTGTTTGGGAGAAGACAAGGAGAAAGTGCTGGTGAAGCTGAGTATGCTCACCGGGGCGGAAGGCCGGTTCGATTATATCATCAGCGGCGGGCTGATCATTGGTATTGTTGACTATGCACATACGCCCGATGCATTGGAAAATGTATTGACCACCATACGCAAACTGCGCAAAGGACACGAACAGATCATTACGGTAGTAGGTTGTGGTGGCGACAGGGATAAGACCAAGCGGCCGGTGATGGCGCAGTCTGCCTGTGACCTGAGCGACAAAGTGATCTTCACCAGCGACAACCCCCGCACAGAAGACGCTTCACAGATATTGAGGGATATGGAAGAGGGGTTGTCGAGTGCAGCGAAAAGAAAATACATCTCCATAGTGGATAGAAAAGAAGCGATCAAAACGGCGGTGAGTTTTGCGAATGAAGATGATATCATACTGGTGGCAGGAAAAGGACATGAGAAGTACCAGGACATCGGCGGCGTGAAACATCCGTTTGATGATAAACAAGTGTTACAAGAAATGTTCGAACTGTTGAATAAATAAAACCTTATGCTGTACCAATTATTCACCTGGCTGAAACAAACATTCAACGTTCCCGGAGCGGGGATGTTCCAGTTCCTTACGTTCAGGATTGCGATGGCCATTTTGTTGTCGCTGTTGATTGCTACGGTATATGGTAAACGAGTTATTCTATTCCTGCAACGAAAACAGATTGGCGAGAGTGTGCGTGACCTGGGACTGGAAGGACAGACACAGAAAAAAGGAACACCCACCATGGGGGGCATCATCATATTGCTGAGCATCCTGGTGCCTACACTTTTGTTCGCCAACCTCGATAAAGTGTACATACGCCTGATGGTATTGTGTACGGTATGGCTGGGTGTGATCGGTTTCCTGGATGACCACTTCAAAATACGCGCACGCAAAGCGGCACAGGCCAAGGGCGAAACCTATAAAAAGAAAGACAGCGACGGACTGGCCGGTGTTTCCAAGATCATCGGGCAGATCGGTCTGGGTATCATCATCAGCACTACCCTTTACTTCAGTAATGCGGTTACGGTAGAGCGGGAAGTGATTGGGAATGTCTTTGTGAAAGACAGCGTGCTGCACAGGGGGGAACATTTTGCCAAAGACTCCAACATTGTAGTGAAGAAGATAGATGGGGTGGAAAGAAAATTCGTTCGAGTGAAAACGCCCATCACTACCATTCCTTTTGTAAAGAACCACGAGTTCAACTACAGCAGGCTGCTCACCTGGATAGGTGAAGGCGCGGAGAAATACACATGGATCATTTATACCATCATCATCACGCTGATCATTACGGCAGTGAGTAACGGCGCTAACCTTACGGATGGACTTGATGGACTCGCCGCGGGCACCAGCGCCATCATTGGTGCGGGCATCGGTTTGTTCGTGTATTTGAGTGGTAACTATAAGTTCGCCGATTACCTCAACATCATGTACATACCTAACCTGGGTGAGCTGTCCATATTCGTGGGCGCTTTTGTAGGTGCGTGCATCGGGTTTCTCTGGTACAACGCCTATCCCGCGCAGGTGTTCATGGGTGATACGGGCAGCCTGGCATTGGGAGGTATCATCGCATCACTGGCGGTGATCGTGCGGAAAGAATGGCTGATACCCATTTTCTGCGGTGTGTTCCTGGTAGAGAACCTGAGCGTGATCATACAGGTTTCTTATTTCAAATACACGAAGAAGAAATACGGGGAAGGCAGGCGGGTGTTCCTGATGAGTCCGCTCCATCACCATTACCAGAAAAAAGGGTTTCATGAAAATAAGATCGTGCTGCGGTTTTGGATTGTAACGGTATTGCTGATGATTGCCTCGATTGTGACGTTGAAAATTAGATAGGATCGTCATCCCGAGCGCAGCCGAGGGATCTGACCGAATGCTCAGCAGGTCCTTCGACTCGCTTCGCTCGCTCAGGATGACGGGAGAAAAAAAGAAAAAATGAACAAACACAGACTAATCATATTAGGTGGAGGAGAGAGCGGTGTAGGTGCTGCTTTACTAGGTAAACAAAAAGGATACGACGTGTTTGTGAGCGATGGAGGAGCCATCAAAGACAAATACAAACAAGAGCTCATTGAAAACAATATAGCATTTGAAGAAGGGCAGCATACTGTGGAACTGGTACTGAACGCCAGTGAAGTGATGAAGAGTCCGGGTATTCCTGAAAAAAACGAACTGGTAAAACAGATCAGGGCCAAAGGAATACCGGTGATCAGCGAGATAGAACTGGCGTACCGTTTCAAAGGCGATAGCAAGATCATTGCCATCACGGGCAGCAATGGAAAGAGTACCACTACGGCGCTTACTTATCATATCTGCAAAACAGCGGGTCTCGATTGCGCCATGGTAGGCAATATCGGCTACTCTTTTGCCAAACAAGTGGCAGAAGATCCTAAACAATGGTATGTAGCTGAGATCAGCTCTTTTCAACTGGATGATATCAAAGATTTCCGGCCCGATGTAAGTGTGTTGTTGAATATCACGGAAGACCATCTCGACAGGTATGAATACCAGTTCGAGAATTACATCAACAGTAAGTTTCGGATCATCCAGAACCAGACCATGAACGATTATTTCATTTACTGTGCAGACGATGAAGTGATCATGAACCATTTGACTTTACTAACCATCCATACTAACCCATTACCATTCTCTATGAAACACGAAGTAAAAAAAGGCGGCTACATCAAAGGCGACCAGATGATGCTAAGAATACAGGACGAACGCGTAAGCATGAGCATTTATGACTTTGCGTTAAAAGGTAAACACAATAACTACAATACTATGGCAGCAGGTATTGCCGCAACCACCATTGGTATCCGAAAGGAAAAGATACGCGAAGCCGTGAAGGATTTCCATAGCCTGGAACACCGGATGGAATTCGTGGCCATGGTAAGGGGCGTTGAATTCATCAACGACAGCAAAGCAACCAATGTGAACAGCACCTGGTATGCGCTGGAAAGTATGAACAAACCCACCGTACTGATATTGGGCGGTACGGACAAGGGAAACGATTACGCTTTACTGAACGACCTGGTAAAGGATCACGTAAAAGCGATCGTATGTATGGGGGTTGATAACAAAAAGATCATAGCCGCTTTTAAAGATATTGTTCCGGTGATCATTGAAACCGATAGTGCCAAGAAAGCGGTGAACGCTTCTTTCAAACTGGCTGCAAAAGGTGATGTGGTATTGTTGAGTCCGGCCTGCGCCAGCTTCGACCTGTTCAAAAATTATGAAGACAGAGGTAAGCAGTTTAAAGATGCTGTAAAAGAACTATAAAACATGATTGAAACAAAAGATAAACTGTTCTCTCAAATGCCTTCGGTGGAAGGCATGCGCAACCAGCTCGTGTACCGCACGAGGGGAGATAAGTTTATCTGGGGCATCGTAGTGCTGTTATCACTGGTTTCCATACTGGTGGTATACAGCGCTACGGGATCGTTGGCCTATAAGATGTATAAAGGGAATACCAGCATTTACCTGTTCAAGCAGGTTTCATTTACCATGATAGGTGTGTTGCTGATCTATTTCCTGCATCGCATCAACTATACGTTGTTCTCGCGTGTGGCTACGATCCTGTTCCTGCTTTCCATCCCCCTGCTGATCTATACATTGTTTTTCGGAGCGAAGATCAACGATGGCAGCCGCTGGATCAAACTGCCCATCATCAACCTTACCATACAGACCAGTGACCTGGCCAAGCTGGCATTGTTTATGTATATATCCAGGATGCTGAGTAAAAAGCAGGAAATGATCAAGGACTTCAAAAAAGGATTCCTTCCGGTGGTAACACCCGTGCTCATCATCTGCGCGCTGATCATGCCGGCGAATCTTTCCAATGCCTTGCTCACCGGCGCTACTTCTTTACTGCTCATGTTCATTGGCAGGGTAAGCATCCGGCATATCCTGCTGACCATCGGCGTAGCGTTGATTCCTGTGGCATTGATTGTATTGGTAGCGGTTGTTACCTACGATGGAAAACAAAAAGAAGACAATAAAAAAACAACGGCGGCAGAGAAAGTAAAATCATTCGGACGATTTGGTACCTGGGTAAAACGTGTGCAGGACTTTGTGTATGCCAAAGACACCGAAACCCCATACCAGGTACAGCAAGCCAAGATCGCTATTGCCAATGGCAGTGTGCTGGTAGGATTGGGCCCTGGTAATAGTCGCCAACGGAATTTCTTGCCACAGGCTTATAACGACTTCATCTATTCCATCATCATAGAAGAATATGGTTTATTGGGCGGGGCGTTCATGATATTCATATACCTGGTATTCCTGTTCAGGTGTATCAGGATATTCAGGCGATGTCCGTATGCGTTTGGCGCTTTCCTGGCACTGGGACTGAGCTTTACCCTTGTGATACAAGCGGTGGCCAATATGGCTGTGAACGTGAACATTGTACCGGTAACCGGTGTAACACTTCCGCTGGTGAGTATGGGAGGTAGTTCGTTCCTGTTCACCTGCGCGGCTATTGGTATTATTTTAAGTGTGGCGAGAAATGTGGAACAACAGGAAGGAAAAGTGCAGGAGCCGGTGGTGGATCATTTGGCGCCGGTGGAAGAAGGAATCGTTGACCAACAAGGAGTAAAAAAATGAAACGAATCATCATAGCCGGTGGCGGCACCGGCGGACATATTTTCCCAGCCATTGCCATTGCCAATGCGTTGAAGCAGCAAGCGCCCGACACGGAAATATTGTTCATAGGTGCGCAGGGTAAGATGGAGATGGAGAAAGTGCCGCAGGCGGGATATGCTATACAGGGACTGGATATAGCAGGATTCAACAGAAGTTCTTTGATCAAAAATATCAGTCTTCCTTATAAACTGGTAAAGAGTTTTTACCAGGTACGGAAGATCGTAAACGCTTTTCAACCAGATGCAGCAGTAGGTGTAGGTGGTTATTCCAGTTTCCCGGTATTGCGTTATGCGCAGTCGAAAGGAATACCCACGTTCATCCATGAGAGCAATTCCTTTGCAGGCAAGAGCAATATCCTGTTAGGAAAGAACGCTACGGAAATATTTGTGGCATCGGCGGGAATGGAAAAGTTTTTTCCGGCAGCTAAGTTATTGGTAACAGGTAACCCGGTTAGAAAAGCCATTATTCAATCTGCTATGGCGCGCGAGGAAGCCATCCGTTTTTTCGGACTCGATCCGAACAAGACCACCGTGCTGGTGGTGGGCGGTAGCCTGGGTGCCCGCAGCATAAACGAAGTAGTGGCTTCGCATGTTACCGATCTGTTGTCATTGGATTTACAAATGATCTGGCAAACCGGTAAGAACGGTGCCGAAGGATACAAAGAGAGAGGCAAACCATTTCCCAATGTATGGGTAGATGCATTCATTACGGAGATGGACAAAGCCTATGCTGCGGCCGACCTGGTGGTATCGAGGGCCGGGGCTATGTCGGTAGCCGAATTGTGTGTGGCAGGCAAGCCGGTGATATTCGTGCCTTATCCGCACGCCGCGGAAGATCACCAGACTGTGAATGCAAAATACCTGGTGAATAAAGAGGCTGCTTTGCTGGTGAAAGATGAACAAGTGCGGGTGAAACTGTTCTCTACCATCGTTCAACTGGCGAAAGACAAACAAAAACAACATGAACTGCACGAGCGCATTAGTCAGTTCGCTGTTACCAATGCAGATGAAGTGATCGCAACCGAAATATTAAAACATTTGAAGTGAACCCACTGGCAACCATACAAAAGATATATTTCATAGGCATCGGCGGTATTGGCATGAGTGCGCTGGCCCGTTATTTCCATGCAAAAGGAGTGGATGTGAGCGGGTACGACAAAACATCCACGCCACTGACACGAGCCCTGGAAGACAGCGGGATAAAGATTCATTACGAAGAGCGGGTAGACCTGGCGCCCAAAGACGTCGATGTAGTAGTGTACACGCCTGCCATTCCTGCGCAGCATGCAGAGCTGGTGTATTACAAAGAACATGGTTACACAGTGGTGAAGCGAAGCGATGTATTGCAATGGATTACCGAAAGTTCTTTCAATATCTGTGTGGGGGGCACGCACGGTAAAACAACCGTTACCACCATGATCGCACACTTGCTGCGCCACTCGGGTTATGGATGTAATGCCTTCCTGGGAGGTATATCGGCTAATTACCAAACCAATTTCTGGAGCAGCGAAAGAAATGTAGTGGTGGTAGAGGCCGATGAATACGACCGCAGCTTTCTGAAACTGGTACCTGATGTAGCGGTGATCACAGCGATGGATCCCGACCATCTCGATATCTATGGTACGGCGGAAGAAGTGGAGAAAGCCTTCATCCAGTTCTCACAGAAAGTAAAACCGGGCGGATGCCTGGTAACCAAATACGGATTGAAGCGGGGCGCCGACCTGAAAGCGGCGCACCATTTTGAATACAGTGTGGATAATACGGCTGCCGGCGTGCATGCGGCAGATATCAAAGTAGAACAAGGCAGTTACCGCTTTGATGTGGTAGCAGAAAACTGGAAACTGAACGATGTGGTATTGCATGTAGGCGGATTGCACAATATTGAAAACGTGCTGGCGGCGATTACCGTAGCGAAATACTTACAGATAAGCGATGAGCAGATCAAAGCGGCAGTGGCCGACTTCAAAGGTGTACACCGGCGCTTTGAGTATGCACTGAAAAGTGGGAACCATATATTAATAGATGACTACGCGCACCACCCGGAAGAACTGCGAGCGCTGATCAGCGGTGTACGGAGTTTGTTTGGAAAAGAGCGGCTGGTACTGGTATTTCAACCTCACCTGTTCAGCAGAACAAAAGACCTGGCCGATGCATTTGCAGAGAGCCTTGATGTGGCCGATGAAGTGATCCTCCTGCCCATTTACCCTGCAAGGGAATTGCCGATGGAGGGAGTGAGCAGTGAATTGATATTGAACAAAATGAAATTGAAACATAAACAGGTGCTCGATAAAGAAATGATGAAAGGATGGATGAAGGAGCACAGGCCCGGACTGGTAGTGATGGCGGGTGCAGGAGATATTGATGCACAGGTGCTGCAAGTAAAAGAATTGCTGTTGCAAGCATGATGGAAAACAAAGCGAACTGGAAAAAACGATTGGAGCAGGTTTTGTGGCTGCTCGCCGGCATCGGCGCCATCGTGCTGATGGGCGCCGCTATGCGGAAAAAAGACCAGAAGCTTTGTACGGATATCAGGATCGAGATCGTGGGAACAGAACAGCAGATGTTCATTGATGAAAAAGACATTGCCGATCTGTTGAAAAAGAACGGCGAAGTGATAGGAGAACCGGTGGCCATGCTGAACCTGCGTAATATGGAAACACTGATTGAAAAAGATCCCTGGGTAAAGAATGCAGAAATGTTCTTTGATAACCAACAGGTGCTGGATGTTCGCATAGAAGAAAGAGAACCTGTGGCGCGTGTTTTTACGAAGCAGGGCGGCTCGTTCTATGTAGACAGGGAAGGACTTCGATTGCCGCTCAGCGAAAAGTTATCGGCCCGCGTACCGGTATTCACCAATTTCCCTTCGGAGAAAGTGAACCTATCAAAACCCGATAGCGCCCTCCTGAAAAACGTAGTGAGCCTGGGCCGTTATGTGCTGGCAGATTCTTTCTGGATGGCACAAACAGCACAGATAGACATCACGCCCGAAGCAAATTTTGAGCTGGTGCCCGTGATCGGTAACCATACAGTGGCGCTGGGCAATGCTTCGGAGCTGGACAGCAAATTCAACAGGTTGTATACGTTTTACCGGCAAGCCTGGTTGCAGAATGGTATGCAAACCTATTCCCACCTCGATGTGCAATTTCACAATGAGGTAGTGGCCACCAAGAGAAATTATACGAAGCCGGTTGTGAAGGATTCGCTGGCTGTGACAACTGCTCCTGTAACACATACGACTCCTGCGGCGGCGCCAGTAAATGTTAAACCCGCAGCAAAAAAGAACAGTACAACAAAATCTGTTGGGACTGCAAGCAATAAAAGAAGTAATAATTCGTTAACGAAGGAGCGAAAGGCAAAGGCCGTTATGAAAAAGCAAACAACAACTAAAACACATACGCTATGAATCACAATGAACCACCCATCATTGTTGGTCTCGACATCGGAACTACCAAGATCGCAGCTATTGCCGGCCGCAAGAACGAACACGGCAAACTGGAGATATTGGGTTTCGGCCGCGCCAACAGCAATGGTGTGCAGCACGGGCAGGTATTGAACATCGACCAGACCATCAAAGCCATTCAGCAGGCTTTGTTGAACTGTTACGAGAGCAACCCGGAATTGGAGATCAATGAAGTGTACGTGGGTATTGCCGGACATCATATCAAGAGCCTGCAAACCCGCGGCGACATTGTTCGTCAGGATCCTGAAACCGAGATACAACGCTGGGAAATCGATCAACTGCTCAACAACCAGCGCAAGACCTTTATTCCCGCAGGTGACCAGATCATCGACGTGATACCGCAGGATTTCCATGTAGACAATATCCAGAACATCAAAGACCCTGTTGGATATAATGGTGTGAAAGTGGGAGCGAATTTCCACATCATCACGGGCGACCGAAATGCCATCCGCAACATCAACCGTGCTGTTGAAAGAAGCAGCCTGGTAACCAAAGACCTGGTATTGCAACCGCTGGCATCGGCAAGTGCGGTGATGAGTGATATAGATATGGAAGCCGGTGTGGCCATACTGGATATCGGTGGTGGCACGAGCGACCTGGCAGTTTTCTATGAAGGCATATTGAAACACACAGCAGTGATACCGTTCGGTGGAGAGAACATCACCAACGATATCCGGATGGGACTGGGTGTACTCAAGAGCCAGGCCGAAGCCATGAAAGTGCAGTTCGGCAGTGCCTTGGCCGATGAAGCCAAGAGCAACGCCTTCATCACCATACCTGGGTTGAAAGGCATGCCTGCCAAAGAGATCAGTGTGAAGAACCTGGCGGCCATCATACAGGCGCGCATGAGCGAGATACTGGATTTTGTTACCTATCATATCAAACAAGTGGGTCTCGACAGCCGCGCCCTGAACGGCGGTATCATTTTAACCGGTGGTGGTTCGCAGCTGAAGCACCTGATACAATTAACAGAATATACAACAGGCCTGAATGCACGCATCGGGTTGCCCAATGAGCACCTGGCGCCTAATCATATAGAGGAACTGAAGAAGCCGATGTATGCTACCTGCCTGGGACTGATATTGAAAGGTTACAGCGATTACGATCATCAATACAAAGAGTTTGCAGAGAAATTCAAGAAAGTGGAAGTGCCCAGATCGCTGACGGTAATAGCGGCAGAACAACCGGAAGTGCCGTTGATGAATGTACGCGCGGAAGCCGGCGAAAGAAAGCCGAAGTTCTGGGACAAGTTCAAGAACAACCTGATAGAACTTTTCAAAGAAGAAGAAGATCAAGTCATCCGATAACTTCAATCCATATCCTATGTACCACTAACATCTACCTAACCCAAATAATACGCTATGATTCATTTTGATCTTCCCAAACAAAAATCCTCCATCATCAAGGTCCTCGGTGTAGGGGGTGGGGGAAGCAACGCGGTTAACTTCATGTTCGAGCAGCACATAGAAGGCGTTGATTTTATTATATGCAATACCGATGCGAAAGCCATTGAACAGAGTGAAGTGCCGAACAAGATCCAACTGGGGCCACATCTTACACAGGGTTTAGGTGCAGGCGCCAATCCCGAGATTGGTAAGAGAGCTACGGAAGAGTCGCTCGAAGAAATCAAACGCATACTGGAAGTGAATACCAAAATGGCATTCATTACAGTAGGCATGGGCGGCGGTACCGGTACCGGCGGCGCTCCCATCGTTGCACAGATCTGTAAAGACCTGGGCATCCTTACCGTGGGTATTGTTACCACGCCATTTGGCTTTGAAGGTCCGCGCAGGCAACTGCAGGCCGAAGAAGGCATCCGCCAGCTGAAACCTTATGTAGATACTTTGCTGGTGATCAGCAACGACAAGCTGCGCATGCAATACGGCAACCTGAAAATGAAAGAAGCTTTCTGCAAAGCCGATAATGTATTGGCCACTGCAGCTAAGTGTATCACCGATATCATCAACAGTAAAGGCCATATCATTGTTGACTTTGCCGATGTATGCACCGTGATGAAGAGCGGAGGCGTAGCCATATTGGGTAAAGCCGAAGTAGAAGGTGAGGACAGGGCCGAGCGCGCCATCGAAGAAGCGCTGGCTTCTCCTTTATTGAATGATAACGATATCAGGGGAGCCAAATGGATCCTCATCAATATCAATAGCGCCGAAGGTGATCATGAATGTACGATGGATGAACTGGAAACCATCAATAATTACCTGCGTTTGCAGGCAGGACCCGATACCGATGTGATTGTAGGTATGGGATACGATCAATCGCTCGACAGGAAAATAGGCATCACTTTGATCGCTACCGGTTTTGAACACAAAGATCCTTTTGCCAAACCCGTAGCCGTTAAAAAAGCAGAGCCGCAACCTGAAAAGATCATGATGACATTGGGCGAAGATGCAGAAGCGCCCAAAGCAGCGCCACAGCCTGTACAACAGGTGTTACCGTTGGAAGAAGTAGATCCTTTCGCTCCGCAGATGCAGGAAGTGCCGGTACAGGAACCTGTGCTGAATATTTTCCCAACAGTTGTTGAAACCGTACAGCCGGTTACACCTGTTCGGGAAGAAGAAAAGGAAACGATGGTATTGCAGTTCGAACTGAATCCTGAAATAACCGACGAGGTAAAAGTACCCGACACTGTGCAGGAAGAAGTACATGTTCCGCGGAAAGTGATCGCAGATGAGATGCTGCAATTCAAAGTAACGGAACATCCGGCCCAGCCTGCCGCTGCTGCTACTGAACCGGCTGCTGTGTCATACCTCAGCAAGCCATCTAATATTTATGCATCGGAAGAGCCGGTAGCCCAGGCGCCTGCGCCAAAGCCGCAGCCTCAACCTCAACCACAGCCGCAGGTGCAACAGCAGCCTCAACCTGTACAGGAAGAGCTGCCGATGGAAATGCAGTTGGTAGAGCGTGAGGAGAAAAAAGCGCCGCAAGCCCAGCCCCAGCCAGTGATTGACGATGTGTTGGATGATGTGGAAGAGCAGAAAAGAAGGGCAGCAGAAAGGATACATAAGCTGCGCAATCTTTCTTACAACATGAACAGTGCAGCAGATGCCAACAATGAATTTGATACAGTTCCGGCTTACGTACGCCGTAATATGGAACTGTTTGGTAATACACTTACTTCGGTAGAAAACTTTTACAGCAAGTACACGGTAAGTAAGGACGAGAACAACCAAGCACAGATATCAACCATCAATACTTTTTTGGATGGAAAGAAGCCTGACTAAAGATGGTGTAAGAATTTTTGTTTAGCCTGGTGATTTTAGTTGTTTGCCCCCGATTGCTGAAAGTCGGGGGTTTTTTTATTTACAGGTCGCGCTTTTTCTGCACGGCGTAGCAGACGTACCAGATGATGGCCGTTAGCGCGATGGTGAGTAGGATCTGTGTGGGAACATTGCTCAGCGCATTATCGTAACCCTGTTTGGCATCTTTACCCCAATGCCCTACAAATGCAGGTGGGATGATCATGCGGTCAGATATTTTGAAAGGAAGCAATCTCGCTACGATATCGAGGTGCAGTTTGTATTTGAAATAACTGGCCGCGATGTTCTCGATGATCAGGTAATAGAAAACAAAAATTCCCAATGCGATAAAGGCTCTTTTGATGAGGAAACCCAGCAGGAAAGCGATGGACAATTGGGCGAAAGACTGTAGCAGGAACAGTGGTATATATTGCAGTTGCTCGCTCCACCGGTAGTAGTACATTTTATCCGATGCGAAGCCGAAAGCACAGGCTACCAGTGTATATACGATTGTTATGATCACCGACACAGTAAGCACCCCCATCATTTTGGCTGTGATGAATTGCCGGCGGCTCCATCCGTCAATAATATTCTGGCGATGTGTGCGGAACTGGTATTCGTTGGCAATAAGCATGATAACCAATATAGAGGGCAACATGAGAAAAAAAGAAGAAAAATAAGCCACCGTATGCCAGGTTTCAGGGAATGCATACGGGTTACCCAACAGCATTTTGGCAAGCATATTGGTCATGTCTTTGCCGGAAGTGATGGTGTCATACAGGTTATACATCATCAGGTTGATGCCGGGATACGTGAGCATCACGATCGCCAGCATCCACCAGAATGCGCGGTATTTTTTCAGCTTCAGCCATTCAATTTTCAGTAAAGCGAACATAGTGTTGGTCTTATTCGTTTGTTAATTCAAAGAATTTAGCTTCCAGGCTTTTCTTCTTCATCACCAGCAGGTTGAGGGCAACACCTTTTTCAAAACAGAAGCGGTTGATGTCTTCAAGCCTTGCCGTTCCTACGGGGAAATACAATTGTATATTCTTTCCATCCTGTTTAATAGAAGTGTAGCCCGGAAAATATTCCAGCGCTGCGCGCAGCTGGTCGGGTTGCGAGGAAGATACTTCGGCAATGTCTTCATTCGCGAGTACTTCATCTACCTGCCCGGCTGTGAGGAGGGTTCCTTTTTTGAGGATGGCCACATGGGTACATACTTTCTCTACTTCATCGAGCAGGTGGCTGGCCATGATAATGGTCTTGCCCTGTTTTGCCAGGTTTTTGATGAGTTCGCGTATCTCGGCAATGCCTACAGGGTCCAGTCCGTTCGTAGGTTCATCGAAGACCAGCACCTGCGGACTACCCAATAAAGCGGCGCCGATGGCGAGCCGTTGTTTCATACCCAGGCTATACGTGCTGAACTTGCTTTTTTTTCTAGCTGTGAGTCCAACGATGTCGATTACTTTATCGATGTCTTCAGGCACGCCCCTGCCACTGATGGCTTGGGTGATCTGCAGGTTGTCTACGGCCGATAAATAATGATAGAGATTGGGTGTTTCGAGCAGTGCACCAATCTGTTTCCGTGTTTCGGCTGAGCCTGGTTGTCCGAACCAACTGAAACTGCCGGCATCCTGCCGGAGAATATCGAGTATGATGCTGAGCAATGTGGTTTTGCCGCTGCCATTGGGGCCAAGGATACCAAACACCGATCCTTGCGGCACATCGAATGATACCTCGTTAAGCGCTTTGATGGGGCCATAAGATTTACTGATGGCCTGTAGCGAGAGCACTGACATGAGCAGTTATTTGTTTAAAGATAGGGAAATGACTAATATGACGACGTCAATTCCTGATGGGCTTGCCGGTTTTCAGTACACTCTGTATTCGCTCCAATGTTTTCTTTTCTCCGCAAAGGCTCAGGAATGCTTCGCGTTCCAGGTCTAGCAGGTATTGTTCGCTCACCAGTGATTGTTCACTGAGGTCTCCGCCACACATCACATAAGCGAGTTTTTTAGCTACCACCACATCGTGATCGGTAGCATAATTGCCGCGCCACATGCCATTGATGCCTGCATACAAAGCGCCTAATACCGAACGGCCCAATACCTTGATGTCTTTTCGTTGTACCGGTGTAATATAACCTTGTTCGTATGCTTCGATCACTGATTTTTTGGCTTCGTTGATACGGCGGCTGACATTCATCACTACCTCATCGTGTCCCTTTCGCAAAATACCCATCTCGAAAGCTTCGAATGCCGAAGTAGCTACTTTGGCAGTGGCTACATTGAAAAAGCGGTTCTTGAGCGTGATGGTTTCGGGCTCATCTTCATGCATCTCATCAGCGGCACGCAGTGCAAACTCTTTGGTGCCGCCACCGCCGGGGATCAGGCCTACGCCCAGTTCCACCAGTCCGATATAGGTTTCTGCTGCCGCACATACTTTATCGGCATGCAGGTTCATTTCACAACCGCCGCCCAGCGTCAGTCCATGCGGAGCGGTAACCACCGGCACAGCGGAGTATCGTACCCGCATCATGCTGTTCTGGAACAAGCGTATGGCCATATCCAGTTCATCGTATTCCTGTTCAATGGCCAGCATGAAGATCATGCCTACGTTGGCGCCAGCGCTGAAATTGGCGCTCTCATTGGCAATGACGAGACCTTTGAATTTTTCTTCTGCAATACCAATCGCTTTGTTGAGTCCTTCGAGCACTTCACCGCCGATGCTGTTCATCTTACTGCTCCATTCAAAACCGGCAACGCCATCGCCGATATCGTACAAGCGGCAGGCGCTGTTCTTCCATACCAGTTGATCGCGATGGTTATTCAATACGAGGAATGACTCACCGCCGGGTAAGGGTTGGTAAGTTTTACTGCTCACATCATAATACAAACGTTTGCCATTCTCCACTTTATAAAAACTGGCGGCGCCGCCTGCCAGCATCTCTTCTATCCATGGGGCCGGTTGATGACCAGCCGCTTTCATGGCCGCCACTGTTTTGGCTACTCCCAAAACATCCCAACTTTCAAATGCGCCGATCTCCCAACCGAAGCCGGCTTTCATTGCATCGTCGAGACGATAGAGTTCATCGCTGATCTCAGGGATGCGGAAAGAAATATAAGAGAAGAGGGAATAATGAAAGGCACGATAGAATTCACCGGCTTTATCCGGCGCCGCTACGAGCATAACCAGCCGTTGCTTGAGATCATCTATGGGCTTGGCTGCATCGAGACTTGCAAACCTGGGCTTGGTCCTGGGGCCGTATTCCATGGTTTGGAGGTTCAGCGTAAGGATCTCTTTGCTCCCGGCAGACTGCAGTTTTTTAAAGAAGCCTTGTCCGGTTTTATCGCCCAGCCAGTTATTGGTTACCATGGTATCGAGCCAGGCGGGAATATTGAAAACGGCGCGCGTCTCATCAGCCGGACAGTTCTCTGCAACACCCCTGGCCACTTTTACCAGGGTATCGATGCCTACCACGTCGGCCGTGCGGAAAGTAGCCGACTTGGGACGGCCGATGAGTGGCCCGGTAAGCGCATCGATCTCATCAATGCCGAGTTGCATCTGGTCCATGATATGAAAAATGCTCATGATGCCGAACACGCCAATGCGGTTGGCAATGAAGGCAGGGGTGTCTTTACACAATACGGTTGTTTTCCCCAGGAACAGATCGCCATAGTGAAGCAGGAAATCCACCACTTCCCGGCTGGTATGTGGCGTAGGTATGATCTCCAGCAGCCGCAGGTAGCGGGGTGGGTTGAAAAAATGGCTGCCGCAGAAATGTTTTTTAAAGTCCTCACTCCGGCCTTCGGCCATGAGATGGATAGGAATACCGGAAGTATTGGAAGTGATGAGGGTACCGGGTTTGCGGAACAGCTCTACTTTTTCATAGAGTTGCTGCTTGATGTCGAGCCTTTCCACCACCACTTCAATGATCCAATCGCAATGGGCAATTTCTTTCAGGTTATCTTCGAAATTACCCGTGGTAATACGCTTCACCACTTCTTTGGTGAAAACGGGAGAGGGGTTGCTTTTAATGGCGGCCTGCAAAGCATCGTTCACCAGTTTGTTGCGTTCGGCAGGTTTGGTACTTGTTTCAGCGCCTTTGGCCAGCATATCGAGCAGCAATACCTGAACGCCAATACCTGCAAAATGACAGGCAATGCGTGAACCCATCACACCACTGCCCAGGACGGCCACTTTTTTAATGGATCGGATCATAGCTAAACTTTGTATAAAATTAGTTAGTTATGCAACTATTTCAATCGAAGGTAGCAAAAAAATATCCAACACCGATTGCAGGGGACTGATGTTGGATATTAGCCATTCGGGGCGATACAGGGTACTGATGAGCTATCTTTCCGAGGTGGCGGCACCTTTGTATGCCATGTATAGGCACACGAGATAAACAACCAGCAATACGTAAACTAACATAATCAGGGGGGGGATTAGTTACTACTAATATACACTTAAAAGCACGATTTGTCGCCATGCTGGGCAAGCATTTATTAACCCAATGTTAATATCGCCTTGCCGTTTAACAAGAAACCGGGGAGAAATGGCTGGCTTTCAATTATTTTTGTTCACATGGACATCACCCCTGAAATGATCAATAACCTGGCCCATTTATCAAGGCTGGAATTCAGCGAAGCGGAAAAGCGATCTATTGGCGCCGATTTACAGAAGATAGTAGCGTTTGTGGAAAAGCTGCAGGAACCGGATACACGAGGTGTAATGCCATTGCTGCACATCAGCGATGCGGCCAATGTGTTACGTAATGATGAACTGGGCGGATCGGTAACACGCGGCGAAGCGCTGATGAATGCGCCTGTGAAAGACGAAGCATTCTTTAAAGTGCCGAAGGTCATCAAAAAATAATCGTATGAGCAACCCGATCATCCAGTTGGAATCGATTGAAAAAAGCTATTTCATGGGCAACCAGGCGATACAGGCATTGAAAGGCGTATCGCTGGAGATATCCAAAAATGAATACGTGGCCCTGATGGGTCCGTCGGGCAGCGGCAAGAGTACATTGATGAATATTTTAGGCTGCCTCGATTCTCCAACCGGCGGCAGGTATATTTTGAATGGGCTCGACGTGAGCAAGATGCCGGACGACAGCCTGGCCAGTGTGCGCAATACGGAAATAGGGTTTGTGTTCCAGCAGTTCAATCTCCTGCCCAGGCTCACGGCGGCTGAAAATGTGGCGCTGCCGTTGATCTATGCGGGGATAGGCCGTAAGGAAAGAACGGAAAGAGCCATGGAAGCGCTGCAGAAAGTGGGATTGGAAACGAGAAGCCATCACAAGTCGAATGAGTTGAGCGGCGGACAGATACAGCGTGTGGCCATTGCCCGTGCCCTCGTAAATAACCCTTCACTGTTACTGGCCGATGAGCCAACCGGAAACCTCGATACCAGGACCTCTGCTGAAGTAATGGAAATATTTTCCAAAATACAGGAAGCAGGAAACACGGTGGTGCTGGTAACACACGAAGAAGACATCGCAGCTTATGCGCACAGGATCGTACGTATGCGAGACGGCGTCATTGAAAGTGATAAGTTGAAGGAAGCAATGATGATCCATCATTAATGTACGTCATCTATGGCTATCAAAATATATACGAAGACGGGTGATCTTGGCAAGACCTCGCTTATTGGTGGAACCAAGGTTCCCAAAAGTCATATACGCATAGAAGCTTATGGTACGGTAGATGAATTGAATTCTTATATTGGGGTGGTGAACGACCTGGTTGCAGATGCGCATTCCAAAACAGTGTTGAAAGAAGTGCAGGACCGATTGTTTACCATCGGCGCCTCGCTGGCCTGTGATCCCGATAAGGAGCCGTTGATGAAAGTACCTGATCTGAAAGAGGCCGACATCAGTTTCCTTGAACGGGAGATCGACAGGATGAACGATGTATTACCGGTTATGAAATCTTTTATACTGCCGGGCGGCCATCCGGCCATTTCTCATACACATGTGGCACGTTGTATTTGTCGCCGCGCAGAGCGTTGTTGTGTGCACATGCAGGAGCAGGCAATGTTCATAGAAGCTCTGGTGATCAAATACCTGAACCGGTTGAGTGATTATCTTTTCATGCTTGCCCGCTACCTGGGGCATTTGCTAGGAGTGGCTGAAATACCCTGGAAACCGAGAACCATTTAACCGTCATCCCGATTACTCTCGATCGTCATCCCGAGCGTAGCCGAGGGATCTGCACGAATGTTCAGCAGGTCCTTCGACTCGCTTCGCTCGCTCAGGATGACGACCTCAGGATGACGTTCATAACATTCTCCCATCCTTCATATGCAATACCCGATCGCTCATCGCAGCGAGTTCTTCATTATGGGTAACGATCAGGAATGTTTGCTGGAATTCCTTTTGCAGTTGAACGAATAGCTCGTGTAGTGCTGCGGCATTGGTACTATCGAGATTACCGGTGGGCTCATCGGCAAATACGATATCGGGTTGATTGATGAGCGCCCTGGCTACGGCAACGCGTTGCTGTTCGCCGCCCGATAATTGCTGGGGTTTATTGTGGAGCCGGTCCTCAAGACCCAACCGGGTTAAAAGGGCCGTAGCCCTTTCAGCTACTTCTTTTTTACGGGTTCCGGCTACCCAGCCCGGGATAGAAACATTTTCAAGGGCGGTGAATTCGGGCAATAGGTGATGGAACTGGAACACGAACCCGATGTGCTGGTTGCGAAAAGCGGCCAGTTTTTTGCCTTTGAGGAGGCCGATCTGCTGGTTGTTCAGCGTGATGGTGCCGCTATCGGCATTATCAAGCGTACCCAGGATATGGAGCAAAGTGCTTTTTCCGGCCCCTGAAGAGCCTACAATGCTTACGATCTCACCTTTGGAAACGGTGAGATCTACGCCTTTCAATACTTGCAGGCTGTCGTATCGTTTAGTGATCTGTTCTGCTTTCAGCATCTGGATGGTATGTATTAGCCCTGCAAACGTACAACAGGGGGAGTATATTGGTTAATTTTTAAACATTTCTTTGCACAGGTCAAAAACTGGGGTTTGGTGATATCATTTATACGGCTACATTTGCAAAAAATTAGAGGTAAATATGTTCTGGACATTAGAATTAGCAAGTTACCTGGAAGAAGCTCCCTGGCCCGCCACCAAGGATGAGTTGATCGATTATTCCATCCGGAGCGGGGCGCCTATTGAAGTGGTAGAGAATCTTCAGGAACTCGAAGACGAGGGAGAAGTGTACGAGAGCATTGAAGATATCTGGCCCGATTATCCCAGCCAGGAAGATTTTATGTTCAACGAAGACGAGTACTAAGATCCCTTAAAATAGTTAGTGAGCCATTCATTTATGTGAATGGCTTTTTTGTTGTTATCCTGTGATACCTAATTTCTGCATCACTTCCATACTTACGCCCGTGTTTGAGTACCCGCCATCGTGGAACAGGTTCTGCATGGTTACCATGCGCGTGAGATCAGAGAAAAGGGTGATGCAATAATTGGCGCAATCTTCGGCGGTGGCATTGCCCAACGGAGCAATGGCATTCGCATAATCGTAAAAATCACCAAAGCCTTTGATACCGGTACCAGCGGTAGTTTTGGTGGGTGATTGAGAAACCGTATTGATGCGTACTTTTTTTGACAGGCCATACTGATAACCAAAGCTGCGTGCAATGGATTCCAGCATGGCTTTGATATCGGCCATATCGGTATAAAAAGGGAATACACGCTGTGCGGCCATATAAGTAAGCGCTACCACGCTGCCCCATTCGTTGATGGCATCGAGCTTCCAGGCAACGGACAGCATCTTGTGTAAAGACATGGCCGATACATCGATCCCTTTCTGGAAATACTCGTAATTGGATTCAACATAAGGAACATTCTTGCGCACGTTGACACTCATACCAATGGAGTGCAATACAAAATCTATTTTGCCGCCCAATATTTCCTGCGATTTGGTAAACAGGTTGGTAAGATCTTCAACGCTGGTTGCATCGGCCGGGATGATCTCGGAACCGGTTTTCTCCGCCAGCTTCTTGATCTCGCCCATGCGCATGGCGATGGGTGCATTGGTCAATACAAAACTGGCGCCTTCTTCGTGTGCTTTCTCTGCTACTTTCCAGGCAATGGAATTTTCATCCAATGCACCGGTAATGATTCCTCGTTTTCCTTTTAATAGGTTGTATGCCATAGCTGTTATTATAGGTTGGGTGTAAAAATAGGAAATATATGTTTTATTAATCGGCAATCAATTCCTTTGCGTTCTCCAATGCAGCCGCCGTAGGCTTTTCGCCGCTGAGCATCTGGGCAATGGTGGTAATGCGTTCATCCTGGCTGAGCAGCCTGATATTGGTCTTGACCTGGTTGTTGACCACTTCTTTGTACACAAAGAAATGCGCATGGGCCTTGCCTGCGATCTGTGGCTGGTGCGTGATACAGATGATCTGCCGGCTCGCTGCCAATTCCTTCATGATAAGTCCTACCTGTTTGGCAGCTTCACCTGAAATGCCCGTATCTATTTCATCGAAGATCAGGGTAGGCAGGTTGATCGATTGGGCAACCAATGATTTGATGCAGAGCATGAGCCTGCTCAATTCGCCGCCACTGGCCACTTTGCGAACAGGCTCGAAACGGTTGCTTTTATTGGCATCGAATAAAAATTCAACCTGGTCTTTACCGGAAGATTGTAATGCCGTATCACTGATCTGTACTTTGAGACGCGCGTTGGGCATGCCTACCTGTTTCAGCAAATGGTTTACTTTTTCCTCGAGAGGTTTTACCTGCTGGTGTCTTGCTTTGGAAATGGCGGCAGCCAACTGGCTGGCCGACTCATATAAACGGGATTGTGCTGTTTCTTTGGCGGCGATGGCATCATCGATGTCCAGCACAGCCTGTAATTTATTTTCGAGCGATGTTTGCAATTCGAGCAATTCGGCTGTGGTTTGCACCCCGTGTTTTTTCAATAATTTATATCCTTCGGCTAAGCGGTTGTTGATCCACTCAATTCTTTTTTCATCGAAATGAACGCCATTATTCAGGTGAACGGTTTCTGCCGCAATATCCTGTAACTCTACCTGGCTGCTCTGCAAACGCGCAATGAGCACCGCAATATCAGCGTGATACGATGTGTAGGACTGCAGTTGCTGGATGAGTTGTTTTAAAACAGTGGTCACCGGCTGCTCGCTTTCTTTCAATTCATAACAAACCTTGTCCAGCACCATTTTAATGCCTTCTGAATGGCTTAATAATTTCAACTCCTGGTCCAGCTCTTCCAATTCATTTTCGCGTAGACCAACTTCATTCAGTTCATCGAAAAGAAACTGGTGGTAATCGGCTTCTTTGGTGAAGGCCTTTTTTTGATCCTGCAATGCGGTGAGTTCTTTACTCACTGCATGCCATTGCCGGAAGAGCGATTGGTAATGGTCGAGCGAGTGGTTATTGCCGGCAAGCGCATCCAGTACTTCGCGTTGAAAATCGGTGTCGCCCAGCTCGAGTGTATCGAATTGCTGGTGGAGGTCAACCAGCAGGGAAGCCAATGTTTTCAACTGTTGCAGGGTAGCCGGTGTGTCGTTGATGAAAGCGCGGGACTTGCCATTGGCAGCGATTTCCCGGCGCAGGATCAGTTCTTCCGTTGCATCGAGTTCCTGCTCCTGTAAAAAAGTCAGTACCTGTTTGCGGTCTTCCACTGCAAAATATCCTTCAATGAAACATTTTTTTTCTTTGTTCACCAGCACATTGCTATCTGCCCGTTCGCCCAGTATCAGGCTGAGCGCTCCCATCAATATACTTTTCCCTGCACCGGTTTCACCGGTGATCATATTCAACTGCGACGAGAAATCAATTTCAATCTCGTCGATGATCGCGTAATTCTGTATGATGAGTTTCTTTAACACAGCAATGATGAAAAACAAAAATCAAAATTAAAAAGCAAAAAGTCAAAAGTCAAAAGTAAAAGTACGGTATCAGCAATTTCTCTTACTCTCCTTTACACCGGGCGATGCCTGATTTCGCTCTTTGGTCGAGCGAATTTTTGTATTCATGGTCACCCATATCGAGGCATTGCTGGTAATAGGAGATGGCAGTGGCTTTATTGCCTTTGGATTCATAGAGCTGACCGGCCTGCAGCGCAGCCCTGGCCGCAAAATATTCGGTCCTGTTTGCACCGATGTGTATGGCTTGCTGGTAAAATGTAATGGCTTCTGCATCCCTGCCCAGGTCGTCATAAATGCGGCCCATGCGGTAAACGAATTCCAGTTTCTCTTCTTCGCGCGTAAAGTCGCGTTCTGTTTTTCCATGCAACAGTGCCAACGCATCGTGATGGTAACCGCCATCATTCAGCAAGCGGGTCTTCAATAATAATACATTGGGCCATCTGCCCGATTGGGCATCTTTCAACGCCTGCTTATCGGCATCGGAATCGGTAGCGCCGCGTGACAGTACATTTTTCCGCGCAGCTTCTGCCGCCTGCATATTGCCTTGCAGGTAATAACACCAGCTCAGTTTCTGGTAAGCGTCTTTCAGATAGAATTTTCCTTTGAAGCCGGATACAAACCTTTCCATACAGGAAGTGGCTTCGGGTAATTCAAGGTGATAAAGCCGGGCAAAGCCCATTTCAAAATCCCATACAGGGGTATGCAGGTATTCGTCGGACTTATTCCTGTTGAGAATGATGTTCCTGGTCAAATCGGCCTGCTTATTATTCAGGGCCAGGTTGGCAGCCATATAAGCGTGCAGGTGGTTGTTCACCAGGTCGAGCTTACGTTGGTTGATAAATTGTAAAGCTTCTTCTTTTTTGTTTTCGAGATAGAAGAGGAGGTAGGGATATATGAAGTTGGCATCGGCTGACATCAATCTTCCCCAGGGATCGTTGCTGTAAACGAAGCCGTGCACGATGCGCATGCCTTCTGTAAGCGAGCCTTTCATGCCAAACAGGGAAGCCAGCCACTTATATCCCTTTGGAATAGTGCCCACCACGGCTTGCAATGCGCCATACATGAGGTCGTTGGGCATGAAAGTGGGAAACGCTTTCCTGTTTTCTTTAATGGCCTGATAGGCTCTTCTGAATTCCCAGCCTGCATCCCAGAAATGACCGAACTTGATGGATACGGCTGCTTTATGGGTACGTACGGTGCTGAGGCAGAAATAATAAAAGGGGGAGCTTTGCGGACCTTTCTCCAATTGGCTGATGCGTTGCGCAAACCGCGGATAGCGGGTGGCATATTCAGCGGGGTCTTCGTTGAAAAAGAGAAGATAGAAATCGGCATAGCTTTCCAACATAACCGGTATGAGGTTATGTGGATTCTGTTGCCTGGCTTTTTCTATCAGTGCCAGTCCGCTGTTGATCTTTAACCTGGTGATTTCCTGGTAAGCCTGTTGACAGGTGGTATTGAATTCATACACTTGCTGTGTTTGCCCTTGCAGGCAGCCGCAGCACAGTAACAGGAGAAACAGGTAGTGTTTCATTTCCTATTTTACTTCAACGCTGTCGTTCAGGTCGGCATCAACGAGAATGCGGCCGCAGTTCTCGCACACGATGATCTTTTTATGTAAACGAATCTCGCTCTGGCGTTGAGGAGGGATGGCATTGAAGCAACCACCGCAGGCATCTCTTTCTACCGGTACAACGGCCAGGCCATTGCGGTAGCTTTTGCGGATGCGGTCATAGCTGTACAGTAACCTTTCATCGATATGGCTGCGTGCCTGGTCGCTGTCTTTGGCAAAATGAGATTCTTCTTTTTCGGTATCTGCGATGATCTTCTGCAGTTCCCCTTTTTTATGATTGAGAACGCCTTCTTTAACGCCCAGTTGTTTTTTGGCAGATTCCAGCGCCTTTACTTTATCGGCTAGTTCTTCATTGGCGTCGCGGATATGTTTCTCGGCCAATTTGATCTCGAGCTGTTGCATTTCGATCTCTTTGTTGATGGCTTCGAATTCGCGGTTATTCTTTACGTTCTCGCTTTGCTTTTCGTATTTGCTGATGAGGGCTTCGCTTTCTTTGATAGCAGTTTTTTTGCTTTCAATGAACTCGGTGATACCGTTGAGTTCTTCTTCAACACGGGTCTGGCGGCTCTGTAAACCATGCACTTCATCTTCGAGGTCGCTCACTTCCATGGGCAGTTCGCCTTTCAGGATCTGGATCTCATCCAGTTTGCTGTCAATCTTTTGTAACCTTAAGAGGGCTACCAATTTTTCTTCAACAGAGAAATCTTTAACTGAAGCCATATAGTGTTTTGTCGTTTGTAGCTTTAAAAATACCGAACAGGGTTGGTATTGATTGCTGATTTGAGGACGGCAAAGGTAGGGAATTTAGCCTGTAAAAGTTCAACCAGGAGCTCGCTGGTATATTGTTCACTTTCCCAGTGGCCGATATCGGCAATGACCAGCCGGCCGTTGGCATCGAAAAACTCGTGGTATTTAACGTCGGCCGTAACATACACATCGGCTCCTGCCGCCAGGGCCCGGCCGGTTAAAAAGCTGCCGGCGCCCCCGCAAAGGGCCACTTTTTGCACCCTTTTCCCCAGCAAGGGTGTATGACGGACAACGCTTAATTCAAAAGCATTTTTTAGTATATGTAGAAAGCCTTCTTCGGTTACCGGTTCGGGCAGTTCTCCTATAAGGCCGCTCCCCACTTCGGGGTGCTCATTAGCCAGGGGGATGATGTCATAGGCCACTTCTTCATAAGGGTGGGCCTTCAGCAGGGCTGCCACCAGCCTTGACTGGAGATGGGCCGGGAAAATTACTTCCAGTTTGACCTCTTTTTCCCTGTGCAGCTCACCCGGTTTACCTGCAAAAGGGTTGGTACCGGCTCCGCCTTTGAAAGTACCGGTGCCTTCCACATTAAAACTGCAATCGCTGTACCGGCCAATATGCCCGGCGCCTGCTTCGAACAGGGTGGTGCGTACTTCATCGGCCTGCGCCAGGGGCACAAAACTGCAGAGTTTCATCAGTTGTCCGCTTTTAGGGGCGAGGATTTGCCTGGAAACCAGTCCAAGTCGATCGGCCATCCGGTCATTCACCCCGTGCAATACATTATCGAGGTTGGTATGGATGGCATAGATGGCGATATCGTGCTTGATGGCGCTGATGATGGTTTTCTCCACATAATTTCTTCCGGTTATTTTTTTCAGTCCGCCGAAAATAATAGGGTGGTGGGCTATGACCAGGTTGCATCCTCTTTCTTTGGCTTCCATGATCACCTGCTCAGTGGCATCGAGGGTACAGAGTATGCCGGTGCAGTTCCAGTTGCTGTTACCGGTGAGTAATCCCGCATTATCATATCCCTCCTGGTAAGAAAGGGGAGCGGTCTGCTCCAACACCTGTATCGCTTCCATTATTTTCATGGTTGCTAATTTACCTTCATTCTATCTTTATTGCATGGGAACCGGAGATTTTCTTTTTTACAATGGCAAACTGATGCGCGACAACGGGCCGTTGATCGACGCCTCCAACCGTTCATTCCGGTATGGAGATGGCTGTTTTGAAACGATGAAAATGGTGAACGGAAAATTATGTCTCGCATCCTATCATTTTGAACGGCTGTTCAGCGCGCTGGACCTGTTACGGTTTGAATGTCCTGCACATTTTACACCGGCCTACCTGGAGCAGCGCATTTTGACGGTAGCGGAAAAAAACAAACACACTGCATGTGGCCGTGTGCGGCTTACGATTGCCAGGGGGAATGGGGGTTTGTACGATGCGGCAAATCATTTTCCCAACCATCTTATACAGACATGGGCATTGGAAAAACTGGCAACGGGTTTGAATGAGAACGGCGTGGAAATGGATATTTTTCCAGATGCCAGGAAAGTGTGCGACCGTTATTCGATGCTCAAGAGCAACAATTACCTGCCCAATGTGATGGCAGCTTTATGGGCGAAGGAACACCGCTTGAACGATGCTGTTTTACTCAATCCGTATGACCGTATTGCGGATGCGACCATCGCCAATATATTCATAGTGAAGGATGGGGTTATTGCAACGCCTTCCCTTGCAGAAGGGGCGGTCAACGGCGTGATGCGCAGGCACCTGCTGCATTGTTTACACCAGGCGGATATGCCTGTTGAAGAAAAACAGATCACGGTGCAGGAACTTTTGGAAGCATCGGAAGTTTTTCTCACGAATGCCATCGCGGGTATTAAATGGGTGAAGCGTGTGGGCGCAAGCGAATACGGTTGCCAGCTGGCGCCAGCATTATATGATCAATTCATTACCAACATTCATGAATGAGATGAAGAAACCGCTTGTCAATATCCTGTGGTTGAGAAGAGACCTGCGGCTGCGCGATCATGCAGCGTTGTACCATGCCTTGAAAAGCGACCGGCCCGTGCTACCCATTTTTATCTTCGACCGGCATATCCTGGACAAGCTGGAGAACAGGCAGGACCGGCGGCTGTCTTTTATATACCAGGCTTTGGAAGCCATGCAGCAAGAGCTGGTGACGATGGGCAGCAGCCTCGCCGTATACCATGGGTATCCTGTAGACGTATTCGATAAGCTGTTGCAGCAATTTGATATAGGCGCTGTATTCACCAACCACGATTATGAACCGTATGCCATAGAAAGGGATGCGTTGGTAGGGCGGCAGTTATCGGGTGCCGGTGTTTTGATGTATACGTATAAAGACCAGGTGATTTTTGAAAAGAATGAAGTGCTGAAAGACGATGGAAAGCCTTACACGGTGTTTACACCTTACAGCCGCAAATGGAAAACACTGCTGAATGATTTTTACCTGCGCTCTTATCCCGATTCGGTTTTGTATGACCGGTTTTACCGGCAGGAGGCCATGGCGTTGCCCCGCCTGGCACAGATAGGCTTTGAATGGAGTGGAAATGATTTTCCGTTGAAAGCGTGGGACCTGGCGAGGATGCAACAATATGGGGCTACCCGCGATTTTCCGGCGATGGACAAGGGCACTTCGCGTTTGGGCGTGCATTTGCGTTTTGGCACCATCAGCATACGGGAACTGGCCAGGGCGGCGAAAGCTACGAGTGAAGTGTACCTCAATGAGCTGATCTGGCGTGATTTTTATCATGCCATCCTCTGGCATTTTCCACAGGTGGGTAAAGGCGCCGCTTTCAAACCGGAATACGATCGCATTGTTTGGCGGAATAACGAAGGAGAATTTACGCGATGGTGCCAGGGATTAACGGGCTACCCGCTGGTAGACGCCGGTATGCGTGAGCTCAATGCTACGGGCTATATGCACAACCGGCTGCGCATGGTCACGGCTTCATTTCTGTGCAAGCATTTGCTCACCGACTGGCGATGGGGTGAAGCGTATTTCGCAACACAGTTGCTCGATTTTGACCTGGCTGCGAACAATGGCGGCTGGCAGTGGGCGAGCAGCAGCGGCTGTGATGCCGCGCCTTATTTCAGGATATTCAATCCGGCCCTGCAAGCGGAGAAGTTCGACAAAGCGCAGCAGTATATTGAAAAATGGGTGCCGGAAAGGAACGGGTTCCATTATCCGCCACCCATTGTGCCGCATGAACTGGCGAGGCAACGTGCGTTGGCTGCTTATGCGCTCGCGTTGAAATGAATTTATTTTCTGCTGTAGTTCGGCGCCTCTTTGGTAATATCTATGTCGTGTGCATGGCTTTCTTTCATGCCTGCATTGGATATTTTTACAAAAGTGGCTTTTTGCAATTCCTGTATGTTCTTGGCGCCGCAATAACCCATGCCGGCGCGGAGTCCGCCTACATACTGGTAAACGATCTCGCTGAGATTGCCTTTATAAGCTACCCGTCCTTCTATGCCTTCGGGAACGAATTTTTTTACATCGTCTTCCACATCCTGGAAATACCTGTCGCCACTGCCCTGGCTCATCGCGCCGAGGCTGCCCATGCCGCGGTACTCTTTGAATTTACGGCCTTCGTAGATGATGGTTTCACCGGGACTCTCTTCCACTCCTGCAAACACGCTGCCCATCATCACCACATTGGCGCCGGCCGCGAGTGCTTTTACCATATCGCCGGTATAACGGATACCACCATCGGCTATCAGCGGAATGCCTTTGGCTTTCAGTGCGTGACTGGCTTCCATAATGGCTGTGAGCTGTGGTACACCTGCACCTGCAACAATGCGGGTAGTACAGATAGAACCGGGGCCGATGCCCACTTTTACGCAGTCGGCACCTGCATCGGCGAGTGCTTTGGCACCCGCAGCAGTGCCTACATTACCGGCGATAATTTGAAGGTGCTTGAAATTTTTTCTCAACGATTTCAGCGCATTGATCACTCCTTTACTATGACCGTGGGCGCTATCGAGTGTAACTACATCAACACCCACCTGTTGCAATGCTGCGGCGCGATCCATGAGATCGCGGGTAATACCCAGTGCAGCGCCTACCAGCAATCTGCCCAATGAATCTTTAACGGCATTGGGGTTGTTGCGTACCTGGAGAATGTCGCGGTAGGTGATGAGTCCGATCAGTTTACCCTGCCTGTTTACGACGGGCAGTTTTTCTATCTTATACTGGCGCAGGATCTTCTCGGCTTTTTTCAGATCGGTGCCTTCAGGTGCAGTGATGAGGTTGTCTTTGGTCATCACTTCTTTCACCTGCCTGCTTTTATCTGTTTCAAAACGCAGATCGCGGTTGGTAAGGATACCTACCAGCTTGTCTTTGGCATCCACAATGGGGATACCACCGATCCTGTATTCTTTCATCAGCTTCAGTGCATCGCCGATGGTAGCTTCTACCAGGAGGGTGAGCGGGTCGATGATCATGCCGCTTTCACTGCGCTTTACCTTGCGAACCTCATCTGCCTGCCGTTCTATGCTCATGTTCTTGTGGAGGATACCCAGGCCGCCTTCGCGCGCCAGCGCAATAGCCAGGCTGGCTTCGGTAACGGTATCCATTGCTGCCGAGAGCATGGGAACGTTGAGGGTAATGTTTTTGGTAAGCTGTGAGCGGATGTCCACTTCACGGGGAAGTACTTCACTGTAAGCGGGCATTAATAATACATCATCGAAGGTGAGCCCTTCGCCGAATAACCTGTATGCTGCCGTCTTGTTAGTAGGGGAAATATTTCTTGTTGCCATGTGCAAAGATAGGCCAAATTTTTAAACTTAGCTTTGCACCATGGAAAAAACCCTTGCAGCGCCCGATCAGCCCTATTTCAATTTGCAGTTTGCGTTGCTGTGTACCAGTAACTTTTTATTCGCGGCCAGCTTTACCATGATGATTCCTGAATTGCCGGGATACCTCACCAAACTGGGAGGAGCCGAATACAAAGGACTCATCATCGCGCTCTTTACATTGATGGCGGGTATATCCAGGCCTTTCAGCGGTAAATTAACCGATACGGTAGGGCGTGTACCGGTCATGATCTTTGGGTCACTGGTATGTGTAATATGCAGTTTGTTGTACCCCGTGCTGACTTCCGTTTCCGGGTTTTTATTGCTGCGTTTTTTTCATGGCTTTTCTACAGGATTCAAGCCTACCGCCACTTCGGCTTATGGGGCAGATGTAGTGCATGAGTCGAGAAGGGGTGAAGCGCTGGGTGCGTTATCCATTGGTTATACGGTGGGTATGTCGCTCGGACCATTGCTGGGAAGTTACCTGGTGAATGCATTTTCTTATAACATTATGTTCTATGCATCGGCCGGACTGGCACTGGGTTCTGTGATCATCCTGTATAATATCCGTGAAACGCTTCCCGAACCGCAAAAATTTTCATTACAGGTAATACGTGTACAAAAACATGAAGTGTTCGAAAGAACGGCGTTGAAGCCGGCTATCATCATGTTCCTGCTGGCTTTTTCTACCGGCAGCACTTTAACGCTGGCGCCGGATATGAGTGAATGGCTGGGCGTGCAGAACAAAGGATTGTTCTTTGCATGGTATACGGTTTCTTCTTTACTTATCAGGTTGTTTGCCAGTAAGTCTTCCGATAAATATGGAAGAGTACCTGTGCTGATTGTTTCCTCCCTTGTGTTGGCTGCTGCGATGGCCATACTGGCATTGGCGCATTCGCCATTCATGTTGTTATTGAGCGCTACCATATTTGGTTTGAGCTGGGGTATGAACGGCCCTACCATTGCAGCCTGGACGGTAGACCGCTGCGCATCGGAGAACCGGGGGAAGGCGGTTGCCTCCATGTACATAGCGCTTGAAGCAGGTATTGGTGTAGGCGCTTATTTGTCGGCCTTGATTTACCAAAACCTGTCCTCTCATTTTGTGTATGCTTTCATGATGCCATCTGTATTGGCGTTGGTATCGTTTGGATTGTTGATGGTATGGAGAAAGAAACAAGCGTTGTTGGTTGTAAGATGATAGTTGTTAGTTGGTAGATGTCAGTTGATAGAGTTTGCCTGGTAAGGAGATGATCAGTCGATATAGTTCAAGCGTCAACAAAATAGCGATGACGGTATTGTAAGTGAGCGCTGTTTGTTTGCATATTTCATCCAGTGATACAGGCGCTTTCTTGTCCTGCAAAACCGACAACACTTTTTGTTCTTCGTTAGAGAGAGAAGGGAACAATTCATTTTGCATTTTTATTGTTGGCTTTTTAATTTCTTCCCATCCCATAGAGGCTGCGAGTTGAGCGGCATCTGTTAATAATATGGCTTTGTTTTGCTGGATGAGCTGCAGGCAGCCGGTGCTTTTCGCATCGGATATCTTGCCAGGAAGCGCAAACACATCGCGATGATAATTACAGGCGAGATTTGCGGTAATCATACTGCCTCCTTTGATGGCTGTTTCTATAACAATGGTCGCATGGGAGATGCCTGCTACTATACGGTTCCGTCGGGGGAAATTGTGTTTGTCGGGTGCTGTATCTTTTCCAAACTCTGTTAAGAGACCTCCTTTTTCGATTAGCTCTCTGGCCAACGCATGATGCTGTGATGGATAGATTGTATTGAAGCCATGTGCCAGAACGCCTACCGTTTCTAGTTGCTGTTTGAGTGCAGCCTTGTGTGCAATGGCATCAATGCCGAAGGCCAGCCCGCTTATGACCAAAGGCTGCCAGGGTTTTAATTCTTCAATGAGTTTTTCTGTTACCTGTTTACCATAAGCAGTATTGCTCCTTGTTCCAACAATGCTCACGATCCGTTGTTGATTAAGCGGCGCTGTGCCGCGATAGTATAACAAAACAGGTGAATCGTAGCAATGAAGCAACAGTTGCGGATAATCCGGATTCAACAAGAACAAAGGATGGATTCCATGTTTTTGACAGAATTTGATTTCTTTTTCCGCTGCTTCGAATTGCTGGTATCTTTTGATCTGCGCAGCTCTTATTTCACCGATGCCTGGTACAAGGCTCAGTTCTTTTTTACGTGCTTTGAATATCTGCGATGCATATCCCAGGTGTTCAATCAGCAGCCTGGCTTGAACAGGCCCCAGTTCGGGTACTTGCGTAAGTGCTACCTGGTATAATAGTTCCTGGCTCATGCCAGCGAAGATCTGTTATGGCATAGTTGTTCAGATCAGGTATTAATACCTGAATATTTGTATGACAACTTCATTCTTCAAGCGTTGGAACTTTACATGCCGGTAATAGTGAAGGAAGTACGCCTGTTGAGGGCTCTTCCCGCTTCGGTACTGTTGTCGGCAACAGGTTTGCCGGCGCCATATCCTTTATAACTGAGGCGTTTGGCATCGATGCCTTTGCTTGCCAGGTAATCTACGATGGCTTTGGCTCGATTGGTAGACAGCACAAGATTGTCTTCAGCTTTGCCCACATTGTCTGTATGTCCACTGATCTGCACCTGCAAGCTTGTGTTGTCTTTCAACACCTGCACCAGTTGATCGAGCTCGGCGAGTCCCGTTTCAGGCAAGCGGTATTCGTTGTTGGCGAACAGGATATTGTGGAAAGTGAAAGAGGCATTGAGTGCAACAGGCTGTAAGAAAATGTCTTTTCTATAAGTACTGTCGGCCTCTTTTTTACTCAGGCCGTAGACTTCACTGTAAAAGAGGTATCCTTTGCGGTTAACGGTAAAAGTATAGTCCTTGCCAATGGGTAAGGTGATGAAATAATCGCCCACTTCATCGGTCTGCACTTTCATGAACGACTGGTTGCTGCTGTTATCGATGAGCTCGATATTAGAGGGAAGTGGTTTTTTAGTTTGTGCATCTGTCACTTTTCCTTTTACATAGATGGTACGATAAGGACGGATATCGGGTCTCAATTCAAATTTGTAGAGATCCAATCCACCCCTGCTATCGCTTCTGTCACTGGCATAATAAGCGGTGAGGCCGTCTGCCGATACAGCCAGACTTCCTTCGTTCTCAATAGTGTTGATGGGGTAGCCCAGGTTCTCAGGTGTTCCCCATTCTCCATTGGAACCTTTGCGCAATACAAACAGATCCGAACCACCATAACCGGGTAATCCATCAGAATGAAAGTAAAGGGTTTGGTTATCGGCATGGATGAATGGTGCGAACTCATCGCCGGCTGTATTGATCGCCGGTCCCATGTTCACAGCGGGTGTCCATTTGCCATTGGCTTGCCGGTAGCTTACATACAGGTCGCGGCCTCCATAACCACCGGGACGGTTGCTGCTGAAATACAGTGCGCGCTTATCCGGACTCAATGATGGCGAACTTTCCCAGAATTCGGTGTTGATGCTTTCTCCCATATTTTGTGGCTCGCTCCATCCCTGCGGTGTGTAATACGAAATATAAATATCGAAGCCTCCATATCCCTTGCCAGAGATATCAGCGGCAAACAGCATCCATTCACCATCTTGCGATACGGTGATGGCTCCTTTGGCAGGCTCGATGTTGATGTCGCCTTTAATCAGCTGGGATGCAGCAAATCCCTGTTTGGTAATGCGGCTTTCAATAAAATCTTCGCGTTGCGCTCCTGTTCGCCTGGTAAATACCAACAGGCTGTCGGTAACTGTAACCGATGGATAATATTCGTTCAAGGGCGTGTTAACACTATCGCCCAGATTAATGGGTATAAAGTTGTAATTGTTGTTGGGATGTTTTTTGGCATAATCAATAGCGAACTCGTAGCAACGTTTACGGTAAGCGGCGCTTTTTTGTCCGCGTTCACTGATGCGTGGAATATTGGCAAAGACCGTTACGGCTTTCAAGGCTTCTTCAAAGCGGCCCAACCCGGCCAGGTTGATGGAATAAGGCAGGTTGAATACTTTGAAATAATTGCTGTCGATGCTTCTTGCTTTCTCATATAGTGTAACAGCCTTTTGGTATTTTTTTAATTCGCCGCATGCGCCCGCTAATGAGAGATAAGCTTCCATATAATTACTGTCGATCTTGATGCAGTCGGTAAGCATGGGTATGGCATCGCGTGCATCACCTGCCTGTAGCAGGTCGAGCGCTTTTTCGTATAAGGGAATTGCTTTTGGATTGATTTTTTGAGGCTGGTATGATTGCGCAAAACTGCCAATGCCAATAAAGAGGGTAATATAAAAGAGAATTGGTTTCATAGGGATTTGAAAGTAGAGATTTAAACCAAGAAGTCAAAATATTTTAACTTTATAAAAAAAGATGAAACAATTTTATACAATTGTTTATTGCCTGCTTGCAACAATATATTGCTGCCATGCGCAACTGCCGGTAAGTAAAGAACCCCGGCATCACAATGTATTTGAGAACGCCTGGATACGGGTACTGGATGTGCGCATTCCTCCCGGCGATACTTCACTTTATCACAGGCATGAAATACCTTCAGTATTCCTGGTGCTGACCAAAACCAAAACGGGTTCCCAGGCAATTGTGGAGCCGGCCAGGCCAAACCTTTCTTCGGGCAATATCTGGTATGAAAGTTTTGAAGAGAAACCACGAGTGCATCGTGTATGGAACAATGATACTTCCGAGTTTCATGCGATGGACATTGAATTGTTGCGTAAAACACATGGCGATGCAAGTTCGCTCCCGGAGATGGCTTCTTTCCATTTGTTGTTTGATGAAGCACCTGTAAGGGCTTACCGGATAATAGCGGACGCGCATACCAACCTGCACCTGACGAAGCGGGGAACACCTGTTCTGATCATCAGATTAACAGATGAAGGAAGCGAGGTGAATGTGAACGGCAAACAGTGTAAAAAGAGAGGCGACTTCAGTTTTATCGATGCAGGCCAATCCATTGATCTTAACTACAAGGGAGCCGGGCTTGTGCCTATGGTTTTTTTCGAATTGAAATAACAGCAACAGTGAAGACCTGCTGCATCAGGGAACATGTATGTATTTGTGTACCTGCAAACTCAATTCCCATTGAGGGTTTGACTTGATGTAATCGATGATGAGCGGCGTTACTTTGTCGGACTGATCCCATTCAGGTTGCAGGTAAAGCTTGCAAGTGGGATTTACTTGCGCAGCATAAGTCTCCGCCCATGTGAAATCGTGTTTGTTGTATATGATCACTTTGAGTTCATGGGCCAGGGGTACGATCTCGGGCAATGGTGCTTTGAATTTTTTCGGAGAGAGACAGATCCAGTTCCAGTTACCACTGAGCGGAGAAGAGCCGGATGTTTCGATATTGGTCTCGAAGCCGGCTGCCTGTAATGTATGCGTAAGTTCATCCAGCGGATGCATCAAAGGCTCTCCGCCTGTTATAACGGCGAGCCGGCCGGGATATTTTTTTGCTTCGGCAACGATGGCTTCTACCGATAACAATGGATGTTTGGATGCATCCCAGCTTTCTTTCACATCACACCAAAAACAGCCCACATCGCATCCGCCAAGTCTGATGAAATAAGCGGCACGGCCCTGGTGGAAGCCTTCACCTTGTAAAGTGTAGAAGGACTCCATAACGGGGAGGAGGGTGGTATGGGAGTTGTGAGTTATCAGTTGTTAGTTGTTGGATGAGAGATAAGCCTGCATAGTGTTTTTCAACAGGCCGGCGATGGTCATCAGGCCTACACCACCGGGTACAGGTGTAATGGCACTGGTTTTTTCGGCGGCTTGTTCATAAGCCACATCGCCTTTGATACGGAATCCTTTTTTAGCGGTAGGGTCGGCTACGCGGGTAATGCCTACATCGATCACTACAGCGCCGGGCTTGATCATATCGGCTGTTACAAAACCGGGTTTGCCCAATGCGGCTACCAGTATATCTGCACTGGCGCAAACGGCTTTAATATCGGGTGTGTGTGAATGACAGATAGTAACGGTGCAATTGCCTTGCGGAAGATTGCTGCTGAGCAGGATACTCATGGGGCGGCCAACAATATTGCTTCTGCCGATCACCACAGCGTGCTTGCCTTTTGTTTCAATACGAAAATGTTCCAGCAACAGCATGATGCCATAAGGAGTAGCCGGTATGAATGTGGGCAGTCCTTGTACTAGTTTACCTACGCTGATGGGATGAAAGCCATCCACATCTTTGGAAGGGTTTATGGCTTCGATGACTTTCTGTTCGCGGATCTGTTTGGGCAGGGGCAGTTGTACGAGAATACCGTCTACCGAAGGATCGGCATTGAGTTCGGCAATTTTTTGCAGCAGTACCGGCTCTTCAATGTTTTCATCGAAACGGACCAGGGTAGACCTGAAGCCGGTTTCTTCACAGTTTTTCACTTTGCTGGCCACATAGGTTTCACTGGCGCCATTGGTTCCCACCAGTATGGCGGCTAAATGCGGGGCGCGTTTACCTGCTTGTACCAAGGCTGAAGTTTGCTGGGTCAATGCTGCTTTTACTGCCGCAGAGGCGATTTTTCCGTCGAGTATCAACATGGGCGCAAAACTAATCTTAATTCGTTGTAACACTGTCAGGTGCATAAATGTTTTATGCAAGAGTGCGAAACAATAAACATATCGTCAGATAGAGAGGACTTCTTATGCAAATCGGGTGTTTTGATCACGTTACCGGTGTTTTCAGCATAAAAAAACCAGTGTTTTTCCCTGTAGATTTGGTGTTTTGTATGGTAAATAAGCAGTAAAAATAGTTTATATTTAAAGAATAAATTATTTATTATACTTAAACCTTGTCTATCACCCAAGAGATTCTTTCAGTTGGGTTTTTATTACCCAAAAAGAATGGTTCTTTCATTTTTTGCATTCATTCTTATTTTTTCTGCTTGTAAAAAAAGCCCTACGTCGCATGAAAGCACCCCTCCTCGTGCTTTAACCGATCCGCCGTTAACTCAAAAAGTGGATAGTGCGGTAGGAGGTACTTCAACTTCTACAACAACAACTAATGGTGTATATGAATTGACTGATATGGGTGGCGGCGTATATCAATGTGTTTATAGCTATACGTATGCCATACAAATTCAAGTTACTAATATTACTTATAAAACGAAGGATGACTATGGCATGCCATTGGCTCCAAGGAATGGAGACCCTTTCTATGGAACAATCAGCACCAGTAACCCCCCAACTGAATTTGTGCAGTTGCAACCTTCGAATCCTCTTCAAAATCACTTCTCAATACAGCAAGGATATGTGAATTGGAGTGACGGTGGTCCCGATTTTGATAAATACAATGCAGCGTTTAATGACGCATATAATAATTTTACTTTAGCCTACTCAGCTTGGCAGCTCCAATATAATTCGAGTGCGAGTAATAATCCACCGCCCCCTCAATTCAATCCACCCTGGGTAATTGATTATTTGAAGACAGCACCAACATCTGGTGGAGCTGGCTTTCGTACAATAACAGGAAAACTCATTAGAATTTCGACGGGATCCACATTTGCTATAGCCCGAGAAGACTACCCTATACCGGCACCTCCGCCTCCACCCCAATATTGTACCACATGCCCTTATTGTCTAGCTCATCCTGATGATATCCATTGTCCGTAGTTATGGAATGAAGTTTTTAATCATAGATAACGACGGAATCAAAACACATCACCATACAAACAAAATGGTATAGGCTTTTTTGTTAGTGATAGCCAACAGATAGCACAGTTTTTCACTTTGCTGGCCGCACAGAAATTTGTGACCATATTTATACCCATTTACGATTGTTGAATTGCGCATATTCGCAGTAAAATTTGTTTTTATATCTGCAGAATCATTTTCTTAAGTCGCTCATTAATATTTAGTTAGAGCCTAAAAGATTAAAATTTGATTAAAAACAAAACTATTTGATGAAATACGCAGCCTTTTTGAAATAAAATCAGTCTTTTTGAAGTACGAAAATTAAGGTTTTGTTAACTCGGCCTATACGAACGTTTGTTTACTAAGTCGTTTTAGCGTATTTTTCGTTACACGTTACAGTAACTAATTAATAAAAACTAAAGCACATGAAGAAAATGTCATCATTGTTTGTGCTGCTGCTATGTATTTGCATCATGGCTAGCGCTCAGACAAGACCGGTTACAGGAACCGTGACCGACAAGAAAGGACAAGCTATTCCGTTTGCATCGATCATTGTGAAGGGCACCAGAACAGGTGTTACTGCTGATGCGGAAGGAAGGTTTATCATCAAAGCCAAAGCAGGGGACGTTTTAGAGATAGAGTCCCAAGGGCTGATCAAAAAAGAAATATCCGTTACCAGCGACAATTCTGTAACAATAGTGATGGATAGAAATGAGAAAGAAACGCTGGCAGAAGTTGTAGTAACGACTGCTTTTGAAATCAAGAAAAGTGCAAGAACTACTCCTTACAGTGCGCAAACCATCAGTTCCGATAATTTGAACCTGATTCGTCAGCCTAACCTGAACAATGCTTTGGCTGGTAAAGTAGCCGGTGTGCAGTTCAGAGGTCAATCGCCCATTGCGCTCGACAGGGATGCATTGCTGCGTATTCGTGGTGGTTCTACACTGAGTGGCGATGCGGGTCCGATCTATGTAATGGACGGAACGATTGTGAACTCTATAGATATTAACCCTGACGATGTTGAATCGCTGACTGTGCTGAAAGGGGCCAATGCGACTGCGCTGTTTGGTGGTCGTGCTGCTAATGGTGCCATAGTAATTACTACCCGAAAAAAAGGAAGCGGCAATGGTATTGGTGTTGAAGTGAACACTGGTGTTACTTTTGACAGGGTGTATGTACTTCCCAGGTACCAGAATAAATATGCTGGCGGTGCAAGTCCAACCCTGATGACTTATACCTGGAAAGCCGGCGATCCGGTAGAATGGAAGGCATTGGACGGTAAGAAATTCCCCGATTATACAGATGACTCCAGCTGGGGGCCTGCTATGGATGGCTCTGAATACGTACCCTGGTATGCGTGGATTGGCGGTCACAGCCGTTCATTCAAAACTGCTTCACTGGTACCTCAGCCGAATAACGTCCGGGATTTCTGGGAAACTGGTGTTACTACCAATAATAACATCAACTTTACCAAGAGCGGGCAAGGATACAATGTACGTTTGTCTTATACCAAGCAATACGTGAAAGGTATATTGCCTTACTCTAAATCCGACAGAAACAACATTAACCTGTCTGCGTCATTTGATTTAGACCAGCACCTGACTGCTTCTACTAATATCACTTATTCACAGCAGCAGATCGATGGTATCTTCAACGACGGGTACGCTAACGCTTCTTCTGGTAACTTTAACCAGTGGTTTCACCGCGATCTGGATTTCAAGATCATGAAGGAGTTAAAGGACCTTACTACTCCCATCGGCACTTATGCAAGCTGGAACTTCTCTTCCAACCCCGATGGTTATGATCCTTCTAACCCGTTGAATTTTTATGGTGGAAACTATTGGTACAACCACTATACCCGTCTCCAAAACAATACTACCACTCAAAACAGACAACGTTTGTTTGGAGATGTTTCATTGAAATACAAGTTCAACAATCACTTCTATGTGAAAGGAACTGTTCGTAAAAACCAGTTGACAAAACTTGTGGAAACCATCTTTAGTTCTAAACTGGCTGCCAGTGCCACGCAAACAGGAGACCTTGCCTCGTTTGGCAACACTTATTCGAACTACCAGGAAGACAACTTCGAATTGCTGACAGGGTATACTCAAAGGTTTGGCGATCTGGACGTAAGCGCTACCATTGGTGGCAATAAGTTATCCATCCGCGATTATGAGCTTTCGGCTTCCACTTCGAAAGGATTGAACGTACCGGATCTTTACTCCATCTCTAACTCTGTGGCGCAACCCAACATTGGCAGTACCCGTAAAAATTGGGAAACCAAATCACTGTTTGCTACCGGTGACTTTGAATATCGCAAATTTGCCAGTATTACCTGGGCTATCAGGAGCGACTGGTACTCAACTTTGCCACAAGTACCCCAGGGTAACAATAGGCTCATATCTCCTTCACTGGGTGCTGGATTGGTATTCAGCGAGTTTACCAAAAATTCTTTACCATGGCTGAGCTTTGGTAAAGTGTTTGGCAGCTGGGGTAAGAAACCCAGGGATTTGGATGTGTACAAGAATAACTTCCTGTATGCTGTAAACCCCAATCCTTGGAATGGCAACTTCTTGATGACAACTCCTGACCAATTATTGGATCCCGCATTGAAAGGTTCTTTGATCACTACCTATGAAGCTGGTATAGATCTCCGGTTTTTCAAGAATAAACTGGGTTTGAATTTGGTTTACTATAATGAAGACAACAACGGAGAACCAGTAAGTGTAGCTCAAAGCGGTGTGAGTGGATTTACTTCTAAACTGATCAATGCAGCGCGTATTAAGAAACAAGGGATAGAGGTTATCCTGAGTGCAACGCCGATCAACAAGCAGAATTTCAGTTGGCAGGTCAACCTGAACTACAGCTACCTGATAAATAACCCTGTGGTTGCTTTGCAACCCGGTGCGGCTGCGGGAACCAGGCAATTACTTGCTGGCGGTGCATTCGGTACCCGTTTTGCACGTGCCTTCCAGGAGTTGGGTTCAGATTGGGGTCAGTTGATTGGTGGCGGTATCAAACGTAATGATGCCGGTGACCTGGTAATCAACCCGAATAACGGTAACTATGTGGCAGATGTGAGTAAACATTGGGGTTCGGTTGTACCTAAAACCAACGGTGGTATCGTGAACACATTCACCTACAAGCGGTTTACTTTAGGATTCAACCTTGATTTCCAGTCAGGCGGCAAGTTCTTCTCTTTATCTGAAATGTGGGGTGGTTTCTCCGGCATTACGGAGGCTACTGCCGCTACCAATGATAAAGGAAAGAATGTACGTGATGCTGTATCTGCCGGCGGTGGTGTACATGTTAAAGGCGTAAGTTCCGTTGACCTGAAAACGGTGGTAGATACATACGTACCTGCCGATGCTTATTTCCAGCAGTTCTATTTCAACAGGATTGCGGAACCTTATGTACATGACTTGACCTTTATCAAACTGAGGGAAGTAAATCTGGGCGTAAACCTGCCTGTAGAAAAGTGGGGATTAGCTAAATACGTGAAATCTGCGAATTTCTCAGTTATAGCTCGTAACCCCTGGCTCATTTACACGAAGACCAAGAGCTTTGACCCCTCCGAAATTTCTGCTATACAGGGTGAAGATGGACAGTATCCGGGTACTCGTTCACTGGGCGTTAACCTGAGACTCAATTTCTAACCCTTATAAACTCAATGATCATGACTAAGAAAATAAATAAAATTATATTGATGTTGGGACTGGGTTCAACACTCATTGGCTCAACCGGTTGTTTCAAGCAGTTGGGAGATTATGGAAAAATGAATAGTAACCCCAATGCGACTACCTCGCCTGTTACTTCCGCCCTGCTAACCAATGTATTGGTTACCTTGAACGGTGGTGTTTGGGACGAGGGTGGTTTTAGAACAGTGAATGGATTGTATGCACAGTACTTTTCAGAAACACAGTACACCGATGCGTCGCGTTATGCAAGACCTACGACTAATTTTGATGGTTTTTATTCCGGTCCTATTTACGACCTGCAAAATATCATCAATTATAATTCAGACCCTGCAACAGCAGCAATAGCGGCAGCAAACGGTTCCAACAAGAATCAGATTGCTATTGCGCGCATCCTGAAAGCTTACTATTTCTGGACTATTACAGATACCTGGGGTGATATTCCTTACAGCCAGGCATTGAAAGGAGTAGGCGCAATCCCTTATGATGGGCAAGATGCGATCTATAAGGACCTGTTGAAGGAGTTGAAGGAAGCAGTAGCCCAGTTTGAAAATTCTGCTATACCTTTTAAAGGTGATATCCTTTATGGTGGCAACACTGCCGGCTGGAAAAAATTTGCCAACTCACTTCGTTTATTCATTGCGTTGCGTATGTCAAAAGCCGATCCGACAACAGGTAAAACGGAGTTTGCAGCTGCCCTGGCAGATCCTGCTGGTGTAATAGATGCAGCATCTGATAACGCCAAGCTGACTGCCCCCGGTGGTACTTACACGAACCCATTTTATGACTATTATGTAGTGGTACAGCGGAAAGACTATGCCGTGAGCAAAACCATAATGGATATTCTTTCATCTAACAACGATGAGCGCATTAATGCTTTTGCTTCATCCACTGTTGGGTTCCCTTATGGACTGACAAGAGCTGATGCGGTTAGTTTTGCTAATGCCAATGTGAACTATGCAAGGATTCTTGAGCCTACACGCAGGAAAGAAACTACTCCCATCGTACTGGTTGCATCTGAACAGGTGAAACTGGCGAGGGCAGAAGCTGCTGCTCTGGGATGGACAGCAGAGAACATGATTACATTATACAATGGCGGTATTCAGGATAGCTGGACAAGATGGGGTGTGTATGATGCTACTAAATTTGCTGCATACATAGCGCAACCCAATATTTTACTGGGTGTAAACAACATACAGAAAATTGCTCTGCAAAAATGGCTGGCCTATTATCCTGATGGAACACAAGGCTTTGCAGAATGGCGCAGGAATGGTGTGCCGGCTTTAGTACCTGCACCCGGACTGACAAGCATTCCCAGAAGGACACCTTATGGTCCGAATGAACCACAACTAAACCCTGTGAATTATGCAGCAGCAGCTGCTAAGTATACTGATGCATCGGGCCCCGATTCTCAGTACGGTAAGGTTTGGTGGGATAAATAAACATGTTCTATGGGGATAACTACATCCCATCCATCAATAAAAGAGGCTACTCGAAAGAGTAGCCTCTTTTATTGATGCTACAACATCGGCGAATTGAGGTATTGGATATTTGAAATACTTTTGTGGCTTCAATCATCAAGCATGGACCAACAACCACCCAACCAATTGAATATCGAGATCAGTGAAGAAACGGCAGAAGGTTCTTATGCCAACCTGGCCATCATCACCCACAGCAATGCCGAATTCGTGATCGATTTTGTGAACGTAATGCCGGGTACTCCCAAAAGCCGGGTGAAATCCAGGATCATTTTTACGCCCATGCATGCCAAACGCTTTATGAAAGCGCTGGAGGAAAATATCGAAAGGTTCGAAGCGGCCAACGGCCCCATTAAAGACCTGGAACATATTGAGATTCCCATGAACTTCGGTGGCCCCAACGCCCAGGCTTAACGCAGCAACCCCTCATCGGCAAAACTGAAATACCCCTCATTGCTTACAATGATGTGATCCAGCAACCGTATGTCGAGACAAGCGGCCGCAGCTTTTATTTTCTGCGTCAGCGTTTCGTCGGCCGTACTGGGACGAAGGTTGCCACTGGGATGATTGTGGCAAAGAATGATACTGGTAGCGTCGTATTCCAGGGCTTTTTTTAAAACAACCCGTGGATCGGCAACGGTGCCGGTGACGCCGCCCTCACTAACAATCTCAAAACGCAATATTTTATTGCTGTTGTTGAGGCACACTACAGCAAAGGCTTCTTTTTTACGGTGTTCCAGCCTGGCCCGCAGGTAATGGGCTATATCTGCGCTCTGTTTCACCCGGGGCCTGAAGCTGGCGGCCATATTGCGCCGGATACCCAATTCCAAAGCCGCAGCCAGTGCAATGGCTTTGGCTTCCCCCAAGCCCTTAATCTGCAGTTTTTGGAGATCCTTTACAGACAGGCTGGCCAGTAAAGAGAGATCATGGTGCACATGGGACAATAATTCCCGGCAAAGCTCCATCACATTTTTTCCAGGAGTACCATTGTTGATCAGGATGGCCAGTAATTCCGTGTCTGTAAGGGCTTCGGCACCCTTCAGGAGCAGCTTCTGGCGCGGTTGTTCGGCAGGCGCCCAGTCCTTGATTTTTAATTTCACCATAATAAAAATTACTAAAAAATCAAATCATAATTTCTTAACCTAATCTATATCTTCGCCGCATATTCCCGCTATATATGAACCCTTCCGTTAAGATTTTTTCCGGCACCGGGTCGCAGCAACTGGCAGAAAAAATTGCCCAGCGCTTTGGTGCCCCCATTGGCAAAATCAATATCCAGAAATTCAGCGACGGTGAGTTTCAACCCATTTTCCTCGAAAGCATCCGAGGCGATTATGTGTTCCTTGTGCAGAGTACTTTTGCGCCCACCGATAACCTCATGGAACTGCTGCTGATGATCGATGCGGCTAAAAGAGCCAGCGCTTACAAGATCATAGCAGTTATTCCTTATTACGGTTTCGCGCGGCAGGACCGGAAAGATAAGCCACGTGTGGCAATCGGATCGAAATTAATTGCCACACTTCTAGAGGCGGCCGGGGCCAATAGGATCATTACAATGGACCTGCACGCTCCACAGATACAGGCTTTCTTTGATGTGCCGGTTGACCACCTCGACAGTTCTGCTATCTTCATCCCGTATATTGAACAACTGAAACTTGCCAACCTCACATTCGCAGCGCCGGACGTAGGCAGTACCAACCGGGTACGTGAAGTGGCCAGCTATTTCAATTCGGAAATGGTCATTTGCGATAAACACCGCAAAAGAGCCAACGAGATCGCCAGCATGGTGGTTATCGGTGATGTGGCGGACAGAGACATTGTACTCATTGACGATATCTGCGACACAGGTGGTACACTGGCCAAAGCCGCCGGATTGCTGAAAGAAAAAGGAGCCCGCAGCGTAAGGGCGCTGATTACCCACCCGGTACTCAGCGGAAAAGCCTATGAGAACATCGAAAACAGTGTACTCGAAGAACTGGTGGTATGCGACACCATTCCGCTGAAACAGGAATCCAGGAAGATCAAGGTGGTTTCGGTAGCGGATTTATTTGCGATCGCTATACGTAATGCCTATGAAAATAAGAGTATTACGAGCCTTTTTATACATTCCCAGCTCAAAGGAAGGGATAAATAGAAAATTTTCTTACCTTCGCCGTCCAAAATTTTATTTTAATGAAAACGATTACAATCGAAGGACAACTGAGGACCGATTATGGCAAAAAAGCCGCCCGTCAGATTCGCTCTCAGGAAAACGTGCCAGGTGTAATTTACGGGGGTGCGCAGGAGATCAATTTTTATGCTTCTGCTAAGGCTTTCAAGCCTTTGGTATACACCGGTGAATTCCAATTGGCCGAAGTAAAAGTAGACGGCAAAGCGTACAAATGTATCCTGAAAGACCTGCAGTTCGACAAAGTAGATGATTCCCTGACACATGTTGACCTGCTGGAACTGGTAGATAACAAGAAAGTGGTTGCCACACTGCCGCTGAAATTTGTAGGTACTTCTGCAGGCGTGAAAGCCGGTGGTAAACTGGTAACCAAAATGAAGTCTTTGAAAGTAAAAGCTTTACCCAAAGACCTGAAAGAAACCATCAATGTAGACATTACCAGCCTCGAATTGAATGGTAACATCCGCGTTGAAGATGTAAAAGCAGAGAATATGGAAATATTGAACTCACCCCGTATTCCCATCGCTTCTGTAGTAATGACCCGTCAACTGAAACAGGAAGAAGCTACAGCAGTAAAAGAAGAAAAGAAGAAATAGTCTAAATTTTTTAAGTAGCGGTTATACTTGAAAAAGCCCGGCAACACTGATTTGCCGGGCTTTTGTATTGAGCGATATATTGTATTTTTACCCGTAGTATGAATCAATTTCTGATTGTTGGACTGGGAAATATTGGTGCGGAGTATCATCATACCCGGCATAATATAGGATTCGATGTGGTCTCGGCCTTCGTGCTGAAGCATGGCGGCCTTTTTCAGACCGGCCGGTTGGCAGAAGTAGCTGAAGTCAAATGGAAGGGACGACAGTTCACCTGCATCAAACCCACCACTTACATGAACCTGAGTGGCAAGGCATTTAAATATTGGCTCGATAAAGAAAAGATAACACTGGACGCTACCCTGACCATTGTAGACGACCTGGCCCTGCCATTGAGCAGGCTGCGCCTGAGGGGCAGCGGCTCAGATGCCGGGCATAACGGGCTCAGGGATATACAGCTCACACTCGGTACCGACCAATACCCTAAATTACGGTTTGGAATAGGGAATGACTTTCCCAGGGGCAGGCAGGTGGAGTTCGTTTTGGGCAGGTGGGATTCAGTGGAAATACCCATCGTAGAACAGAAAATTGCCAAGTGTGTAGAAGCCATCGAACAGTTCGCAACAGTGGGTTTGGAAAAGACGATGAATCTGTTAAATAATTTGGCATTCAAGTAAAAAAGCACGTATTTCACAATTATATTGGAAGGAAGTATAATACAATCGATGGAAACTCGATCGAGGATGCTTTACCCTGTATCACTTGATAGTATTCTAAACGAAACGACTTATGAAGATTTTTTGCGTAGGCAGAAATTATGCCGAGCATGCAAAAGAACTGAACAATTCCATTCCGGATGAACCGGTTCTTTTTATGAAACCCAAAACAGCACTCCTACAACCTAATATCCCTTTTTATTACCCTGAGTTTTCAAATGAGCTTCACTACGAAGCAGAGCTGGTATTGCGCATCTCGAAGAATGGCAGGTATGTATCTGAGAAACATGCGGCGCGTTATTATGATGCCGTAACCGTAGGTATTGATTTTACTGCCCGCGATATACAAAATGAACTGAAGAAAAAAGGCCTGCCCTGGGAAAAAGCCAAGTCCTGGGACTATTCTGCCGTGATCGGAACCTGGGTACCGCTGCAACCCGAAATGCTCAAAAACCCCTTGCTCTTCTCGCTTAAAAAGAACAAAGAAATTGTACAGTCCGGCTCCTCGGTCGATATGTTGTTTTCATTCGAACAGATCGTAGCCAATATCTCTCATTATTTCTCACTCAACATAGGCGATCTGGTTTTTACAGGCACCCCCGCAGGAGTAGGCGAATGCGTGGTAGGAGACCTGCTGGAAGGATACCTGGGCGAACAGCAAATGTTCACGCTCGAGGTAAAATAACTTAATATTGCCTGCCAAGATACACACTTCAACATGCTGAAACCCGCGATACTATTGCAGGCCTATGAACTCATGGCTACCGCAAGGGCTATGAGTGATCTATACGATACCAACCGCACTGTTTGCAAATACGTTCACTCCACTTCACGCGGGCATGAAGCCATTCAACTGGCAACAGGCATGCAATTGCAGGCTTGTGACTGGATGAGCCCGTATTACCGCGATGACAGCCTCTTACTGGCAACAGGCTTCACGTCTTATGAATTGATGCTGCAGCTATTGGCTAAAAAGGACGACCCATTCTCTGGCGGCCGGTCCTATTATTGCCATCCCAGCAGCAAAGCTCCGGATAAACCATCGATCATACACCAGAGCAGCGCTACGGGCATGCAAACCATCCCTACAACCGGACTGGCGCAAGGCATACAGTTCCTGGAAAAAACCTTTCCTGAAAAATTGGGCAGAACTACCGAAGGATATTTACCTATTGCACTTTGTTCTTTTGGAGATGGCAGCGCAACAGAAGGAGAGGTGAGCGAAGCCCTTCAATTCGCCGCTTTGAAACAACTGCCCATTGTATACCTGGTGCAGGACAATCAATGGAGCATCAGCGCTTCGGTGGATGAAGTGAGGGCTATGAATGTATTTGATTATGTGGCCGGCTTCAAAGGACTGAAGCGCCTGCAATGCGATGGCAGCGATTTTGAACAGGCTTATGCAACCATGCAGGAAGCGGTTGTCTATGCCCGTACAGAACGGAAGCCGGTATTGGTTCATGCAACGGTGCCTTTACTGGGACATCATACCAGCGGCGTAAGAAAAGAATTTTATCGCAGCAAGGAAGACCTTGCTGCACATACATTGAATGATCCCTTTGCCAAACTCAGACATATATTATTGGCCATCGGTTTTACGGAGTGGGAACTGGAGCTGATAGAAACAGAAGCCATTTGCAAAGTGGCACAGGATTTTGAAAAAGCGATGCAGGCAGAAGAGCCTTTACCCGGCACTGTTACGGATCATGTATTCGCACCAACGATGGTAACAAAAGAAACTGGTGAGAGAACACCCGCAGGCGGAGAAAAAGTGATGATGGTTGATGCGGCACTGCATGCGGTGGAAGAGATCATGGAAAAATACCCCGAAGCGATTTTGTATGGTCAGGATGTAGGCGCCCGCCTTGGAGGCGTTTTCAGAGAGGCGGCTACACTGGGAGAAAAATTCGGCGCGCACAGGGTATTCAATACAGCTATACAGGAAGCGTATATCGCAGGCTCTACTGCCGGACTATCGGCCCTTGGCCTGAAACCTATAGTGGAAGTACAGTTCGCCGATTATATCTATCCTGCTTTGAACCAACTGGTGACTGAATTGTCGAAATCCTGTTACCTCACCAATGGCAAGTTCCCCGTACAAATGGTTTTGCGCGTACCCATTGGAGCTTATGGAGGTGGCGGACCATATCATAGTGGCAGCATTGAGAGTACCCTGCTTAGCATCAAGGGTATCAAAGTAGCTTATCCGTCGAACGCCGCCGATATGAAAGGATTGATGAAAGCTGCCTTTCTTGATCCCAACCCCGTTATTATGCTCGAGCACAAAGGCTTGTACTGGAGTAAAGTGCCCGGAACAGAAGAAGCCCGTACCATTGAGCCGGATAAGGATTATATTTTACCATTGGGCCAGGCCAGCCTGGTGTTACAAGCCAACACAGATAAGATACAACAAGGAGAAACGGTTTGTATCATCACTTATGGCATGGGTGTTTACTGGGCAAAGGCAGCCGCAGAAAAATACCCCGGACAGGTAGAAGTGATGGACCTGCGTACACTGTATCCACTGGATGAAAAAGCAGTGTATGAACTGGTACAAAAGCATGGTAAAGTATTGGTATTAACCGAAGAACAACAGTCTCATTCATTTGCCGAATCACTGGCCCTGCGTATCTATAACCATTGCTACCATTTCCTGGATGCCAGGATTGAAGTACTGGGGGCGCTGGATTTGCCGGCAGTACCCATCAACCTTGCAATGGAAGCCGAAATGTTGCCCAGCCCGGCCAAAGTGGCGGAAAGAATTGCCAAACTTTTGCAGTCTTAGGCTTTTTTTAGCCCCCAAACACCCCTATATTTGCACCCCGTTAAAGAACGCGGAACAAGGCGGGGTAGCTCAGGTGGTTAGAGCGTTGGATTCATAACCCAAAGGTCTCGGGTTCAACTCCCGATCCCGCTACATAACTAAAAAAGACGCACGTTGAATCGTGGGTCTTTTTTAGTTTATATTCGGACGTCAGTTTCCATGATATATTTACAATCTATGAGTTATTCAAGAAATGTTGCATTCATTATCATGGGTGTTTCAGGCGTAGGCAAAACAACCATTGGTAAGCTGTTATCTCAAAAAACGCATATCCCTTTTTTTGATGCAGATGATTTTCACAGCGAGGAAAATATTGCAAAAATGAGATCAGGGGAAGCGCTTACCGATGAGGATCGCAGCGACTGGTTGCATAAGTTGAATGCTATGCTGCTGAAACAATTGCAACAAGACTCCTGCATATTGGCCTGTTCTTCATTAAAACAGACATACAGGGATACTTTATCTGCTAATTGTACAAGCCAAATAAAATTCATTCATTTATTTGGTTCATTTGAAAAGATTTCTGCACAAATGAAGTCAAGGAAAGATCATTTTATTTCTCCTTCTTTACTTCAGTCGCAGTTTGATGCGTTAGAGAACCCGGTTAACGCTATTCATATTTCAATTGATCAAAATCCATCGGTTATGGTAGAAGAAATTCATCAGCAATTGTTCAGCAAATCTGAAATAGGGATCATTGGTTTGGGGGTGATGGGTAAAAGTTTGTGCCGGAATTTTGCCGGACATGGATTCAATATTTCCATGTACAACCGCCACCTGCAAGGTGTTGAAGAAAATGTGGCGGTTCGTTTTCAACAGCAATACCCCGAATTAAATAAGGCTTTGCCTTTCGATAGTATCGAACCATTCATCAACTCGCTGCAGACACCAAGGAAAATCATCATCATGGTGAATGCAGGCGCTGCAACAGATGATGTGATCCAAAAAATTACACCCTATCTTTCCGCGGGCGATGTGGTGGTGGATGGGGGGAATACTTATTTTGAAGACACGGAAAGGCGACAGACCTCTTTCAGCCGGCAAGATGTTTTCTTCATCGGCTGTGGTATATCGGGCGGAGAAGAAGGCGCTTTAAAGGGACCATCCCTGATGCCCGGCGGTAATAAAGCAGGATATGAAATGGTACAACCTTATTTGGAAGCCATTGCTGCAAAGGATCACCAACAGAACCCCTGTTGCGCTTATATTGGTGAAGGAGGCAGCGGTCATTTTGTAAAAATGATCCATAATGGGATCGAGTACGTGGAAATGCAATTGCTGGCTGAAGTGTACCAGGTATTGAGACAGGACGGAAAGAACCCCGATGCCATTGCTGCTGTTTTTGAAGCATGGAAAAAAGAGGGGGTGGACAGTTATTTATTGGACATCACCATTGATATTTTAAAAGAAAAGGAAGGGGATAAATGGCTGCTCGATCAGATCGTCGACGAAGCCCAAAGTAAGGGAACCGGTAATTGGGCTGCTATTGAAATAACCAAACAACATGTTCCTGCTACATTAATTGCCACATCACTTTATGCGAGGTATGAATCGGCATACAAAGACCTCAGGGTAGCATTGAATGCATTGTACCCGGTTCCTCACAATATTAAAAGTCCCATTGCTGTTGATCTGTTGAGGGAAGCATACGAACTGGCAAGGATCATTAATCATTTCCAGGGTTTCTGGGTCATTACCGAAGCCTTCAAAAACCACGGCTGGCAAACCAATATGAGTGAGATCGCCCGGATATGGACAAATGGGTGCATTATCCGCTCGGGTTTGATGCAGGAATTGATAACAGTCTTCAACACTACAGATAATATGCTGTTATCAGACCTGTTGCATCAAAGGATCGGGCGGTTAAAACCTTCCTTAAGTAAAGCGGTGAGCTATGCAATAGAAAATGAAATAGCTGTTCCCTGTCTCAGCGAAGCCATCAATGCATTCAATGCAATTACAACGGCCCAATCACCGGCCAATTTATTACAGGCACAGCGGGATTATTTCGGGGCACATACATTTCAGCGTTACGATGCTCCCGGCGGCAATTTTTTTCATTACCAATGGAAAAAATCATAAGAAGGTATTCAATAACATCACGCCCGCTAAACCAACTACCGATACAATGGTTTCCATTAAAGACCAGGAGCGGAAGGTATCTTTCAGAGAGAGATTGAAGTATTCTTTGAACATCCAGAATCCAGGGTCGTTGACATGAGAAAACATCAGGCTCCCCGAGCCGATGGATAATACCATGAGACTGGGGTTGATAGACGAGTGGCTCATCAATGGTAAAATAATCCCCGCAGCAGTTAAACCGGCAGCAGTAGCCGAACCGATGCATACCCGTAATGTTGCAGCAATGATCCAGCCCAATAAAAGTGGATTCACCTGTGATTGCTTAAAGAACTCAGCGATCTGGTTGCCGGCTCCACTATCGGTGATTACTTGTTTTAAAGCACCCGAACAAGCGATGATTAAAATAAGTACCGCTATTTCTTTAATGGCTTCTTCAAATAAACTCATTACCTGCTTCATGGTTTTACCCAAAAAAACACCTAAAGAGAGACTGCAAAACAAAACCGACAATATCATTAAAACAGAAGGCTCACTGATAAATGAAGCGGCCTGTCCGGCTAATGACTGATCTGGCACCAGGTATTTGATAAAAGAAGTGAGTATCAATAAAAAAACAGGCAACAAGGCAGAAAAAAAACTGTTGAATACCGAAGGAAGCTGATCTGGTTTTTTTAAATGGGCTATCAGTGGCGGTTCACCAACCGGTCGAATATTTTTGATGATAGAAGAAAAAACAGGTCCGGCCAGAACCAACGTGGGGAAAGCAACGATCAGTCCCCATAGCAAGGTCTTGCCCAGGTCTGCATGAAATATAGAAACCAGGGCAGAGGGCGAGGGGTGTGGTGGTAAAAAACCATGTGCTACAGATAAGGAAGCAAGCATGGGTAAGCCAACAAAAACAATGGGTAATTTATATTGATGTGCCAATGTAAATATGATGGGCACCACTAAAACAAATCCTACATTGTAAAAGATGGGAATGCCGATGATGAAACCGGTAAACAGCATGCCCCACTGGATGTAGCGTTCTCCAAAAATACGCATCATCCTGCTTGCGATGACTTCTGCGGCACCGCTGACAGCCACCAGTTTGCCAATCATGGCACCCGAACACAATACGATCAATGTAGAGCCGGCCATGTCGCCGATCCCTTTCTGAACAGAGGAGGCGAGTTGTTGGAAAGGTATTCCCAACAAGCGGCCGGCTATAAAAGCAACGATCAAAAAAGAAATGAAAGGATTGATCTTACAAAAACTAATCAGCAATACCAATAGTAAAATTGTAGCAAGGAGGGTGGCAAGCAAAGACATAATGAATGTTATTCAGGCTTTTGGTAAAATTGAATTTTATAAATAGTGTGTTGCAGTATTGAAAGAAACGCCTGCTGATAGTGTTTTCAATACATCCGATTCACTGCCGGTAAAAGGGCCGGATGTTTCAATGTTCAAAGTGGCCATTGCAGCGGCAAACTTACCAGCGTCTTCCAGGGCTGCTCCTTTTGTACGCATGTACAGATAGCCTGCCATGTAAGTGTCTCCGCACCCGGTGGCATCTACAACAGCACTTGGTTTGTATGCCGGAATAGCAATGAATGCTCCATCTTTACAAATAACCGATCCGTTACTTCCAAGCGTGATCACTATTTCATTAGCACCCCAATTCCATAATGCCTGTGCCGCAGATGCTATATGGGTGTGACCGGTGATGGCTTCCATTTCGGTTTCATTCAGTTTCAAAATACTTATATACGGAAGAACAGTTTTCTTATCGCTCCAATCGACAGGGTACACTTTTCCATCTTTTACATTTCGCAGGTAACCTTGTGCGTCAAGAGAAACGATTCCTTTTTGGGACAAAGTTTCGATCACTGAAGTGGGTATATCGCCGGATAATAATGGGCCAAGATGGTATATGCGGGCGTTGAGACCTGTTATTTGTTCAACAGAAAAAGCATCGGCCTGCTGGGCTACTTTCTGTTCCCGGTGGTTCTGGTTACTTGTATAAATATTCTCGAAATAAACGGTATGCCTGCTGGGACAAGCCGTAATGGCGATCCCTCGTTCATGCAGCGAAGAAAGAAGGGCCGATTCTTTTTCCGCCAGCGCGGTAACCAGGTGATAACGGACAGGCAGGTTTCCAATGGCGTGGGAGAAATAAAAAGCAGTGCCGCCAGGCAAATGGGTTACCTGGTGTGGTGTTACGATTTTATCGAGTGTAATATGTCCAATGCAGCAGATATCGTACATGATGAATAAACAAGTGTTTTACTTTGAACTGGTAAGTTAACGAGTTATATCGTTTTCGGCATCAATTTGGCAGGATTTGTGTGTGATGCAACCACTCATTATAATGTATCTGTACGAATGCTCCAAGAGCGGCAGAATGAATACGGATTATTGGGGGCAGTCAAGCCGGGATACTACTTTCTTTTTGCTGAAAGGGTGGATGCTGAGCATCAGGTATCCGCCTCCATTCAGGGAAGGGTCTTTTTTCAATAACCCAAAGTTGTGGATACCCAATAAAAGCGGACCCAGCTTGACTGCCGCTCCTATCCAAAGTTGTCCTTGAGTGTTGTATTGAATGGGCAGGTATGCGCCCCAGGCCAATGTTTCCCATCGTGGTGTGATCGTAAGCAGGTTCAATTCCCTTGTGCGCAGTTTGTTGTAGCTGGAAGTAGAATAGAAATTCAGGCTAAGGTCGGCATTGACATAAAAATTGTTAGCCAGCTTCCTGTCAACATTGATCACGAGCCTGGTTGGATTACTGATGATAAAGTTTTCACCAATTGATGATGCGGAACTGAAGATGGTAGCCAGTGTGTCGTGCAATCCGTTGATAGATTGAACACCGCGCATCTTAACGGCAATCATGGTGTCGGTGATATTGGGATTGACATTGCTGAACTCACCGGAATAAGTACTGGCCTTATATGCATTGGATCCGAGGTCCATGATGGAAGCGCCGATCTTCCAGGTATAATTCAGGTTTTTATTGATGTCGGGATCATCGTTTTCTATATCGTAAACCAAGTATTCCACACCAAAGCTGAGTCCTAAATGGGTAGATGTATTCCGCAGAAAATCTTTTATTGTAGGATTATTGGAAGTAGTATTATCGTAATTGGCCGAATAGCCGTAAATGGCATAAGCATTGGTAAGCTTGTAGGCGGTATCTGTACCATTGGTCAGCTCCTGGTAAGTAAAACGCCTTACTTTTCCGAATCCCCCCGATAACCCGCGCATGATCTGTAATGTAATGCCCCCGCTTAATTTTCCACTGGGTGTTTCGCTCAGTACCTGCGAGTAATTGAGATTGCCTTCCAGCCAGCCGGTATGGATAGCGAAACCTTCCAGGTAAGGGGTGGTGCGGTTCATTTTAAAAAACTCATTGAAACTATACACATTGTCGGACGACCAGAGTGGTTGTGTTTTGATGTGGTTGTAGGTTCGGGCACGCAGTCCAACCGCTATGGCTTTTGTGTCGGACAATTTATAATGGAATTGAAGCAGGTCAACATCGGCGTTGGTATGGATAAACCTGCTTGAATATTTATTCCCGAATTGCAGAAAAGTACTGTCTTGCGAAGAGAGCGAAAAATTACCCAATGCCAGGGTGTTGGTACTTTGGGTAACCTGTAAAGAGAACAGGTTAAGATCCCACCGGTAAGCCGAATTGACCGGCGACGCAGGATTATTACGGATGCCGGCGCTGCCTGCAAAAGGAGACCCATTGATGGCATGATAGCTCTGTGCCTTTGCGCTATAGGAAAACAGGATGAACAGGACCCATAAAATAATACCGCGTAATGGTTTCATTGAAGCAAAGAGTCGGTTGGTTTGGTATTAGTTGCCTGGAGATACGGTTTTGGTTATCCAATGGAAAGATAGGGGAAAACTCAAAAGGCTACATAAAAAAAGCCCCCTGTAGAAACAGAGGGCGTCTTCGATTGCTTGCCATATGAAAAAAGATAAAAATCACTTAACAGCCACTTCAAATCTGGCATAAAGTATGCGCTTATGTTTGAAGCCAAAACGAAGATAAAGGAAAAATTGAAACAAAGTATTTTTTTGTGTAATTAATTTAATGTTTCCAAAAAATTAATGAAAAGCTAAAGTTTAAGATATAAAACAAAATATGTTAAAAAGTATAATTTAACTATTTTCCACGCTTTTTAGTTTTTTTATCCCTGTCCGGACCTGCAAACAAGCAATTAAATTATTTATAATCAATTATTTAGATTGATTATATACCTTTAACGCCTCCTCCAGGCAATCCATTGCCAAATTAATATCATTTATATTTAATACGTACGCCAGACGCACTTCACGCTTGCCCAAACCGGGTGTTCCATAAAATCCGCTGGCCGGTGCCAGCATCACCGTTTGGTTGTTATGGCTGAATTTTTCCAGTAACCACTGGCAAAAGACATCCGTATCGTCAACCGGTAATTGGGCCATGGCATAGAATGCGCCTCCAGGGGTGGGACAAACAACGCCTTCCATGGCATTGAGGCGCCGCACCAGCAGGTCACGCCTTTCTTTATATGCTGAACGGGTAACATTAAAATAATCGGCAGGTAGATCAAGCGCAGCTTCAGCGGCGATCTGGGCAAAACTGGGGGGACTGAGCCTGGCCTGGGCGAATTTCATTACAGCTTCCAGTACAGCCGTATTTTTTGTAACCAATGCACCGAGCCGCGCGCCGCAGGCGCTGTATCTTTTACTGATGGTATCCATCAGCACCACATGATTTTCCACACCTTTTAAATGCATGGCACTTACCTGGTGTCCTTCATAACAGAATTCCCGGTAGGCTTCATCGGAGAACAGGTAGAGATTGTATTGCAGGATGATCTCTTTCAACTGCTGCATTTCCGCTTCGCTGTACAAATAACCGGTAGGGTTATTGGGACTGCAAATAACAATGGCCCTGGTACGCGGGGTGATCTTTTCGGCAAAAGCTGAAATCGGCGGAAGCGCAAAACCAGTGTCGATGCTGGATGTCACGGGAACCACTTTAACGCCCGCCGCTACTGCAAAACCGTTATAGTTGGCATAGAAGGGCTCGGGGATGATCACTTCATCGCCAGCATCCAGGCAGGCCATAAAGCCGAAGAGGATGGCTTCGCTGCCGCCGGTGGTTACAATGATCTGGTTGTAATCCACATCAATACCCACGCTTTTGTAATAACCTGTGAGCTTGCGCCGATAACTTTCATTGCCCGCACTGTGGCTGTATTCGAGTACTTTCAAATGACTTTCCCTCACCGCTTCCAGCATCAAAGGAGGGGTTTCAATATCGGGTTGACCTATGTTGAGGTGGTAAACAGTAGTGCCTTTTTTCTTGGCAGCTTCTGCGAAGGGCACCAATTTTCGTATGGGAGAGGCCGGCATGGCCTGTCCGCGTTGACTGACTTTAAGCATGGCGCAAAGATAACATGCCCGAAGCTACACCAACAAAAAAGCAGCCCGGAGGCTGCTTTTCAGCGTAAATGAATGACGCAATTATTTAGATGATTTGGTAGTAGCGGCGTCTACTACTTCTCCTTCAATACTTAATACCACCGGCTGTTGCGCGCTGGCAAACTTAACGGTTACATCTTTTTTGAAAGCCCCCATGTTGGCAGCATTGTAAGTTACTTTGATGGTCGCAGTTTTGCCCTTGAGAATCGGATCTTTTGAATACTCAGGCGTGGTGCATCCGCAGGAAGCACTTGCGAATTCAATGATCAGGGGTTTGTCGCCCGTATTGGTAACAGTGAAAATATGTGTGGCAGGAACATTGTGCTTGATCTTACCGAACTTGTAAACAGATTCGCTGAACTTAGCGTCTTTCACTTCATTCTGTGCAAAGACAGCAATAGTAGTCAGCATAAGAACAAATGTGAGCACTTTTTTCATAGTATGATTTTATTTGTGTTGAAGAATGAATCTTCCGTAAAACTAACCCCTTTCATCCAACTACCGGAAAAATAATGTTGGATGGCTGCAGAAGCCCTTATTTATGGCATACAATTAGTGCTATTTCCAAGTCATTTTGTATTTTAAAGCCATTTTAATGCCGGGCGGGACAGGCCAAAACTAATTTCTGTTAGCCTTTCATCTTGTAGTATTATTTTTGTTTTATGGAATCGACGACCACAGTTGAACAAAGAACCGATATGCTTTCTTTCGATGGCTTCAGAAATGCAGTAATGCAGGATTACCGCATTGCTGTGGTAAGCAGGGAAGTGAGCCTTTTAGGAAGAAGGGAAGTGCTTACCGGCAAAGCCAAGTTCGGCATTTTTGGTGATGGCAAAGAAGTGGCGCAGGTAGCCATGGCCAAGTTTTTTCAGAAGGGCGATTTCAGAAGCGGGTATTACCGCGACCAGACTTTTATGTTCGCAACAGGACTGGCAACGGTTGAACAATATTTTGCACAACTCTATGCCGATCCGGATCTCGAACACGATCCGTTCAGTGCAGGCAGGCAGATGAATGCGCATTTTGCAACGCCTTTTGTGGATGAAGCGGGCAATTGGTTAGACCTGGCCAATCGAAAAAATATTTCATCAGATATTGCACCAACAGCCGGACAAATGCCGCGCTCATTGGGATTGGCATTCGCTTCCAAATGTTTCCGCAGTTCTACACACAAAAAAGAACTGGAGCACCTGAGTAACAATGGGAATGAAATTTGTTTCTGTACCATTGGCGATGCCAGTACTACTGAAGGTCATTTCTGGGAAACCATGAATGCTGCCGGCGTACTACAAGTACCACTCGCTGTTTTTGTGTGGGATGATGGTTATGGTATTTCCGTTCCCAAGAATATACAAACTACTAAAGGCTCCATTTCCACTGCGTTGAGAGGATTTCAGAAAGGAGAAGATACCAACGGTATCAACATATACAAAGTGAAGGCCTGGGATTATGCCGGTATGTGTGAAGTGTTTGAAGAAGCATTGCATCAGTTGAGAGATACTCATGTACCAGTTTTATTTCACGTAGAAGAAGTAACACAACCGCAAGGGCATTCAACCAGCGGAAGTCACGAAAGATACAAATCGCCTGAGCGGTTGGAATGGGAAAAGGAATGGGATTGTTTGAAGAAGATGAAAGAGTGGATGATTGAAAACGAACTGGCAACGGCAGATGAATTGGCCGAACTGGAAGCCGAAGCCAAAACCCATGTGCGCGAAAGCAGGAACCTGGCCTGGGAAAAATACGTAGCGCCCATCAAAGCACAGGCAGCCCAAGCTGCTGAGCTCATCAGGGGCACTATGGTCAATGATATCGATCTCTATGGCAAGTTGCAGCAACAGGCAAAAGATTTGCAGAACAATAAAGAGCCGTTGCGCAGGGATGTGCTTCGCACACTCGCACTGGCCATGGAACTGGCGCCGCAATCGCCTTCTGTTGCTGAGTTGAAAGCATATAGCCAGTCGTTATGGGAAGAAAGCAAAGAATTGTACAACAGCCACCTGTACAACGAAGGGCCCAAGAGCGCCATGAACGTGCAGGAAGTAAAACCACTTATTCCGTCCGACGCTCCGTTGGTGAACGGCTACGAAGTGCTCAATAAATATTTCGATGCTTTGTTTACATCCAATCCCAAAGTCTATGCTTTTGGTGAAGACGTTGGACATATCGGTGATGTGAACCAGGGTTTTGCGGGATTGCAGGATAAACACGGGAAAGACAGGATACTGGATACCGGTATCCGCGAACTGACCATTGTTGGACAGGGTATTGGTATGGCTTTGCGCGGTTTGAGACCGATTGCAGAAATACAGTACCTCGACTATCTCCTGTACGGATTGCAGCCGTTGAGCGATGATGTAGCTACCATGCATTTCCGTACTAAAGGACAGCATAGCTGTCCGCTCATCATACGTACCCGCGGTCACAGGCTCGAAGGCATCTGGCACAGTGGTTCGCCGTTGGGCATGATGATCAATGCACTGCGTGGTCTCTATATCTGTGTTCCCCGGAACATGGTGCAGGCCGCCGGTTTCTATAATACTTTATTGCAATCGAACGATCCGGCCATTGTGGTGGAATGCCTGAACGGGTATCGTTTGAAAGAAAAATTACCTTCCAATCTGCTTGAGTTCACTGTTCCGCTGGGAATACCCGAAGTGATCAGGGAAGGAACAGACATCACAATAGTATCTTATGGTTCTACGCTGCGCATCATACAGGATGCGACAGACAGGCTTGCTAAAGAAGGTATCAGTTGCGAAGTGATCGACGTGCAAACCTTGCTGCCTTTCGATATCCATCACCAGATCGTTGAATCTTTGAAAAAAACAAGTCGCATTGTTTTCATTGATGAGGACGTACCGGGCGGCGCTTCAGCCTATATGTACAACAAAGTGATGGAGGAACAGAAAGGATACCAGTGGCTCGATGCAGCGCCGCGTACCATCACCGCCAAAGCACACAGGACGGGTTATGGAAGCGATGGTGATTATTTTGGTAAACCCAATGCCGAAGAGATCATCAATGTTATCCGTGCAGTGATGGCGGAATAACCTCAATCGAAAAAAAGATCATTTAATTCCGATGTAGGAACCCAGCAGGCGTTCCTTTTTCCAAACCATCGGTAGCGGTTGCGTGCAACAACATTATATATCCCATCACGTAAAAAACGGGGGGTGACGATCAATGCATACAAGACCGGCCACCCCCCGTTTAGTTTTTTTATAACGCGCAGCGCTGCGGTAGAACGGGTAAATACGCTGCCATTTTCAAATAAAATAAAACTGTTGTAATCGTTTTCCGGTAAATGATGTGCCAACAGAAATTTTTTGCCGAATTCACTTTGCAGAGAGGCAAAACGAAACCGCCTCCCGGGGTCCCTGCGGATCACGAACTGCACACTGTTATTACACAGGTTACATAGTCCGTCAAAGAGAATCACATCGTTCATGGCTTATGCCATATTGTGGAACACTTTGTTCACGTCTTCATCTTGTTCCAGGCGTTCAATCAGTTTGCTCACATCTTCTGCCTGCGCATCACTTACGGGTACGGTAGTAGTAGGTATCCATTCCAACTCAGCACTGATAGGCGTAATGCCTTTATCTTCCAGCGCTTTCTGCAATTTGCCGAAGTCAACAAAAGCACAACGGAGTACCAATATTGCATTGCCATTATCGTCGGTACTTTCACCGAGCTCTTCCAGGCCATGATCGATCAGTTCCAGTTCGAGCTCGTCGGAATCCAATCCTTCGGGCTTCAATTTGAATACGCCCATCTTTTTAAACTGAAAACTTACGCTGCCGGTATTGCCCATGGCTCCGTTCCCTTTGTTAAAATGGCTCTTCACATTGGCTACTGTGCGTACATGGTTATCGGTAGCGGTCTCCACCAATAAAGCCACCCCATGAGGGGCATAACCCTCGTATAAAATTTCTTCGTAGTTGCTGGTATCTTTTCCCTGCGCTCTTTTGATGGCCGCTTCCACGCGGTCTTTGGGCATACCCACGCTTCTGGCATTCTGGAAACAACGGCGAAGGGCGGGGTTGGTGGCAGGGTCGGGGCCGCCGGCTTTAACGGCTATCACGATCTCTTTGCCAACACGTGTAAACTGCTTGGCCATCCGGTCCCAACGGGCAAACATGGTGGCTTTACGAACTTCAAAAATCCTTCCCATAATTAAATGATGATCTTGTTATCTGGTGATAATGTCTGGAAACGTGCAAAATTAACGCTTACGGGCCCATCCAACAAAAAACAGCCCGCCTTCACTAAAGCTATGGCGGACTGTCTGAATAAGATTGATGGGAAAGAATGGTTACTGTCCCAGCAGTTTACTGTTTTTCTTACTGTATCCAAAATAAACCACCAGGCCAATGATCATCCACAGGAATGCACTGAGCAAAGTCTGGTTGGGCAAAGAAATGATCATCGCTGTACACACCAGCATACCCAGGATGGGTACCAGCGGCACCAACGGGGTTGTGAAAGGCCGTACCCTGTCAGGATCATTTTTACGCATGATCCATACACCTGCACACACCAACACAAATGCAAAGAGTGTACCGATGCTGGTCAGGTCGCCCGCCACACTACCCGGAACAAATGCAGAGAAAGCGCCAACAAAAACAAAAAGAATGAGATTGGATTTATAAGGCGTTCTGAATTTCGGATGCAGGTCTGAGAATACTTTGGGGAGCAATCCATCGGTAGACATGGTATAGAATACGCGGCTTTGTCCCATCAGCATCACCAATATCACCGAAGAAAAACCAGCCAGGATTGCAATGGTTACTGCCTTGGCCAGCCAGCCGTAATTGTGCATATAGGTCTCGATAGCATAAGCAACAGATGCTTCCTTGCCAGATTTTACGAAATCGGTATAAGGGGCCACGCCGGTGAGTACCCAGGAGAACAATACATATAATAAAGTACAGATCACCAGCGAACCCAATATACCAACAGGCATGTCTTTCTTGGGGTTCTTGGCTTCCTGGGCGGCAGTAGATACCGCGTCGAATCCAATGAATGCGAAGAATACGATTGCTGCACCGGTGAGTACACCACCCCATCCGTGTTTGAAGAAGCCGGAATAGGAGTACATGGTACCATCAGGTTTCATAGCAGGTGGTGCATCGGCAGGGATCAGGTAAGGCGTATGGTTGGCGCTTTTTACAAAATGCCATCCTACAAAAATGAATACCAGTACGATCGTAACCTTGATGAATACAATGATGCCGTTAACGATAGCCGATTCCTGGGTACCCTTAATAAGCAGGAGAGACAACAACAAGAGAATAAACAGAGCAGGTATGTTCATAATGCCTTGGTGCATGACGTTAGCGGCATCCAGCGCCTTTTCAAAAGGAGAATGGCACCACTCGTATGGTATCGAACCGATGTTGAACTGCTCCAATAACTTATTCAGGAATTCACTCCAGGCAATGGAAACGGTGGCAGCGCCCAGGGCATATTCCAATATGAGCGCCCAGCCGATGACCCAGGCAACCAGTTCGCCCATGGTAGTGTATGCATAGGTATAAGCACTACCGGCAATAGGGATCATGGATGCAAATTCTGCATAACATAGCCCTGCAAAAGCACATCCGATGGCTGCAACGAGGAAGGAGAAAGTAACGGCCGGGCCGGCATGCTCACCCGCAGCAGCAGCGGTCCTCACGAAGAGACCAGCGCCAATGATGGCCCCAATACCCAGCGCTACCAGGCTACCGGGACCCAGCGTTCGCTTCAGTCCTTTTTCCGAGTCAGCAGCCTGGGCTATTAAAGCGTCCAAAGACTTCTTTCTGAATAAACTCATAGTAATAGTTAGTTGTTTTTTAATAAAAAGTTTCGGAAAAGTAATGATTTCTTTATTTCACCTCCATTTCACTATGGAAAACTTTTGCAAATACTGCCGGCAGCTACATAAATGAGGCTGTTTCAACATAAGTCTTATATTGCGACCCTAATCAAGGGTCCCCCCTATGAAGCAATCTAACAAGCTTACCATATATATTATTATTTCCATGTTAGCCGGTATCGCACTCGGGTACCTTGTTCACCTCAACGCTTCCACAGATACTATCCAGGTCTTTTCAAAAAATATCAAATTACTCACCACCATTTTCCTGCGGCTGGTGCAGATGATCATTGCGCCCCTGGTATTTTCCACCCTGGTAGTGGGGATTGCCAAACTGGGCGACCTTAAAACCGTAGGCCGGGTAGGGGGTAAGGCATTGCTGTGGTTCGTATCGGCATCGTTGGTCAGTCTTTTACTGGGGATGCTGTTGGTGAACCTGTTTAAACCGGGCGCAGGTATCGATCTGAGTAATGCAGACGTGAGTGGCGCAAAAGACCTGGTGGGCAAGACACAGGAATTCAGCCTGGCCAAATTTGTGGAGCATGTTTTTCCCAAGAGTGTGATAGAAGCCATGGCCACCAATGAAATACTGCAACTGGTGATCTTCAGTATTTTCTTTGGTATTGCAACGGCGGCTTTGGGAGAAAAAGCCAAAATAGTGGTGAAGGGTTTGGATGCCGTGGCCCATGTGATATTGAAAATGGTAGGCTATGTGATGAACTTCGCACCCATTGGCGTTTTCGGAGCTATCGCTGCAGTCATTGCTACCAAAGGACTCGAAGTGTTCTGGTTCTATGGGAAATATCTTTTATTCTTTATAATAGGTATCGCATCGCTATGGCTGGTGTTATTGCTCGCCGGTTTTCTCATTCTTAAGAACAGGCTACCTGCGCTGCTTAAAAGAATTGTATCGCCATTGATCGTGGCGTTCAGTACCACCAGCAGCGAAGCGGTATTCCCCAAACTCACGGAAGAACTGGAGGGCTTTGGTTGTAAAGACAAGATCGTTTCCTTCATATTGCCGTTGGGTTATTCTTTTAACCTCGACGGCAGCATGATGTACATGACTTTTGCCAGCCTGGCCATTGCACAGGCTTATGGCGTACACATTGACCTGGGCACGCAGCTGACCATGCTGATTGTGCTGATGCTGACCAGCAAAGGAATTGCAGGTGTTCCCCGCGCTTCACTGGTAGTGGTAACAGCTACCTGTGCCATGTTCAATATCCCGCCGGAAGGAATTGCACTCATACTTCCGATCGATCATTTTTGCGATATGTTCCGTACAGCCACCAACGTGCTGGGGAACGCACTGGCTACTACCGTTGTAAGCAAATGGGAAGGAGCGCTTGAACATTCTGTTACCAACCAATAATACCATTTTATGTTAGATACGATGTTAGCGGCGGGATTTCACTGGAGCCAGTTATTGCAACCACAATTCTATATAGAACATGGCGGACTATGGCTCCTGTTGTTTGTGGTGTTTGCGGAAACCGGACTGTTCGCAGGTTTTTTCCTGCCGGGCGACAGCCTGCTTTTTGTAGCAGGTATCTACAGTTCCAATCTTGCCAATGAAATATTTCCAACCGGAAACGAATACCTCGACCTGGTGGTATTATTGGTATTGATTGCTGCAGCCGGTATCATTGGTAATGCTACGGGATATTGGTTCGGTAAAAAAGTAGGTCCCGCTATGTACGGATGGAAGGAAAACCTGTTGTTCAAACGACACTACCTCACGCAGGCGCATGATTTTTATGAAAAATATGGCGGAAGGGCTATCATCATCGCACGATTCATTCCTATCATCCGCACTTTCGCACCCATCATTGCAGGGATCGTTGAAATGGATGGGAAAAAATTCACTTTTTTTAATATCATAGGATGCGTGTCATGGGTGTTCAGCATGCTGTTCGCCGGCCATTTCCTGCAGAAATGGATACTGACACAATTCGGTTTCGATTTGAAACAACACCTGGAAGTGATTGTATTGGGTATTGTACTGGTGACCACAGCGCCGGTATTGATCAAGTTGTTCTCAGTCAGGAAAACAAAAGTTTAATACCAATCACAATATGACAGAAAAAAAATACGGCGTTTTTTCACTCCCGGTGATCGTTGCTGCACTGGGTTATTTTGTAGATATCTACGACCTGCTGTTGTTTACGATTGTCAAGAAACCCAGTATGCTGGCAGTAGGCGCCACTGATGCTACCATGCTGTCTGACAGTACCAGGGTGATCAACTGGCAAATGGTGGGACTGTTGCTGGGCGGTATCTTGTGGGGTGTATTGGGCGATAAAAAAGGACGTTTGAAAGTATTGTTCGGTTCAATCATACTTTATTCAATGGCCAATTTCGCAACAGGGTTTGTGCAAACGGTGAACCAATATGCGATCTGCCGTTTTATTGGTGGATTGGGCCTGGCAGGTGAATTAGGTGCGGGTATTACTTTGGTAAGTGAATTGCTGCCTAAAAATAAAAGGGGCCTCGGCACTTCAATGGTAGCGGGTATTGGATTGAGTGGAGCCATATTTGCCTACCTGACTTTCCAATATACCAACGACTGGCGGCTTTGTTATAAGATAGGAGGCGGCCTGGGCATTGCGCTGCTGCTGTTGCGTGTAAGCGTTGCCGAGTCGGGTATGTTCAAAGAAGTAAAAGCGCAGGAAGTAACACGTGGTAATTTCTTTATGCTCTTCAACAACGGACCAAGATTGAAAAAATATGTATGTGCCATATTGATAGGCTTACCCACCTGGTATGTGATTGGCATACTAGTGAACCAGAGCGATCGATTTGGTAAAGCCATGTTTGGCAGCACCACCATCGACTCGGGCCGCGCCATCATGTTTGCTTATGCAGCGATTGCAGTGGGCGATATGTTTGTGGGCTTCGTAAGTCAGTATTTTAAAAGCCGGAAGAAAGCGTTGTTGCTATATTATTTGCTGTGCATTGTATCGCTGATCTTGTTTTTCAGCGGGTATAACCGTTCCGATGCTTCCATGTATACCATTTCAGCACTGCTGGGATTCAGCACCGGCTTCTGGGCCATCTTCATTACCATGGGCGCTGAACAGTTCGGCACTAACCTGCGCGCTACTGCTGCCACCACCATTCCGAATATGGTGCGCGGTGCATTGCCATTGATCAACATCCTGTTTCTCGATGTTTTTCAGAAAAGCTGGGGCTGGCCGCTGGTGAAAAGTGGTATTGTAACGGGTGTGGTGGTGATGGGTATTGCATTGGTCGCTTATTATTTTACAGAGGATACTTATCATAAAGACCTCAATTATGTGGAAAGCTAACCGCAGTTGTTGAATGTTATGAAGTTTCTAGTTATCCGCTTTTCATCTATTGGTGATATCGTGCTCACCACCCCCGCCATCCGCTGTCTCAAACAACAGGTGCCGGATGCGGAAGTGCATTTTCTTACCAAACGATCATTCAAAGCCGTAACAGAAGCCAATCCTTATATTGATCGGTTTTTTTATTACCAGGACAACCTGGGTGAATTGATCCATCAGCTTAAACAGGAACGATATGATTATATCATTGACCTGCACAAGAATTTCAGAACCTATCGTATTCGTTGGTCGCTAAGAACAAAAACACTGGCTTATCACAAAGAAAGCATCCGGAAATTCTTACTCACCAGGCTTCATATCAATTGGATGACAGGCAGGCATATTGTTGACCGCTGCCTGGATGCATTGCAATCGCTGGGGGTAAGGGACGATGGAAAGGGGATGGACTATTTCATCCCGGAAGAACAGCGTACTTCTGCGAAAGATATACCAACCGCACATTCCGCAGGGTTTGTAGCTATTGTGATCGGTGCTTCTTACTATACAAAGAAATTACCTGTTGCCAAACTGCAGCAGCTCTGCCTGGAATTGAAATATCCTGTTATACTGGTCGGTGGAAAAGAAGATGTGCTGGAAGGAGAGCAGATCGCGAGTGTAGATCCGGTAAGTATTTACAATGCTTGTGGTAAGTTCAGCCTGCACGAATCGGCCGACCTGGTAGACAAAGCGAAGTTGGTGATCTCGCACGATACCGGCCTGCAATACATTGCCTGCGCGTTGAGCAAACCGGTACTGGCCATCTGGGGTGGCACCTCTCCCTTGCTCGATGTGGAACCATATTATGGTGCGAACCAATTACAACCTGGTTATACCAATTTCATCGTACCTGGGTTGCGCTGCCAGCCCTGTTCCAATTTCGGAATCAATACCTGCCCGAAGGGTCATTTTAAATGTATGCAGCAGCAAGACATCAGCGCTATCGTAAAAAAAGCGCATCAATACCTGCTAAAATAACTTTGCCCTGGGCTTAAGCCCAAGGCAAAGGCAAAGTTTCAATCACACAATCAACTGTTATCCTTTGATGCGTTTCGATTCGGTTTCGAGACCGGTCTGGCGCTGCCTTGCAGCTTTCACCTGGTTGCTGCCAAAACGGTAAGTGAAATTCACACGGAATGTCTGGCTTTCCCAACTGCCGTTGCCGCTGATGTTCAGGCCACCGAAAACACTGTGTGCCCTCCAGGGACTGGCCGTATGGAAGATATCGGTAGCGCTGAGTTTAAGAGTGGCTTTCTTCTGCAGGAACATTTTCTGTATGCCCAGGTCAAGCGCACCTTGTGATTTGGTTTTCCAGGTAGCACCCCAGATAGAAGGTCCATTGAACCAACCACTTGCTTCGGCCGTATAATCATTACCCAGTGTAAAGCTGTGCTGCATATAGGCTCCGAACAATGGAATGGTTGTTTTCAGTTCATTGTTTCCGATCATGCCTTTGAACATCTGATAGTTGTACCAGAAATTGGCATAACCATTCCACCATTTTTTAATAGGCAGCGGAGATCCGATGCTGAAAGTCAGTATCTGTTGGGTAGCCAGGTTTTTTTGTTGTACAAACGTGGCGTTCTTGATGGTATCAGTAGTCATGGTAGAATAATCTTTCACATGGCTGTAACCAATCGAAGTATTGATCATGTACATGAACGTGTGCGATAATTCCACATTATCAGTATACTGTGGCCTCAGGAAAGCATTACCTTTTTCATAGGTCAGTTCGTCGAGTTTATTCTCAAACGGATTCAGGTCCTGGTAAGTAGGCCTGTCGATCCTGCGGCTATAGGTAAGGTTGAGGGTGTTCTTTTTATTTACTGTCCAGGTCAATGCAGCGCTGGGGAACAGATCGAAATAATTACGCTTTACATTGTTATCATCTTGCACAAAGCCATCTGCCCTGGTGAGTATGCCCTCACTGTTGGTTTGTTCTGCGCGAAGACCTGCCTGTAAGCTCCATTTCGGATTGAACTGTCTTTGGTAATTCACATAAGCGGCATTTACATTTTCCTTATAAGAGAAGCTGTTGCTGCGGCTTAGCACTTTAACAGGCGAACCATTTGCATCTGTAAAGAAATCAAAAGTGTTGTCAGTCTTTACATAAGAGAACTTGGCACCAAATCCGAGCTTACCCTTCCACTTAGGCATCTCTACATCCACTTTAGCTGTATAAATATCAATGTTGGTAGGTGTGTAATTCCGGTTGATCACCTGTGAAAGGATATTGCCATTCACATCCTGGTAATAGTTGGGTTGGTAACTGTTGCCCCTGCCGCGGAACTGACCGTAATCTCCATCGAAGTTGATCTCTTTGCCACTGGTATCGGCATAACGATAGTTCAGGTTGGCATCTATATTGTTCCTGTTACCGGGAACGCTATTGAAAGCTTTCAATGTTTTCTGGTAAGTGTTGGTAGGATAGTAGGAAATATCCGTATTACTGGTACTGGTCCAATCGTTGGTACTGAAATTGGTAGTGATCAAGCCGCCGATAGTGTTCCGGCTATCCAGGAAAAAATCGGCGCCGGTCTTGATGTTGATGCTCTTATTGTTGTTGTAGTTAACGGCGTGCTGATCATATAACGTATCTCGCTGGATACGATAGAGGTTCATATCGTTCTCATAACGGCCGATATTACCGCTGACATTGCTGAACAGGTTCACTTTTTTATCGCGGTAGTTGAGGTTCACAGATCCATTGCCTTTGGGCGTAACGCCCTGCACGAAACCAGCGGTCATGCTTCCGTTGGTGCCGAACTTTTTATTTTTCTTCAGGCGGATGTTGATGATACCTGCGTTACCACTGGCATCGTACTTGGCGCTGGGGTTACTGATCATTTCAATGGCTTCAATGTCGTTGCTGTTGATGCTGCGGAGATAAGCAGCCAGGTCTTTCGAATTCAATTGCATCATCTTGCTATCAACATACACTTTAACACCGGTTTTTCCTTTCATGCTGATGTTGTCGTTGTTGTCGACCTGCATACCCGGACTCTTCTGCAACAGTTCGAGTGCGTTGCTGCCGGTAGCATTGATACTGTTCTCAACATTGAAAATGGTTTTATCTGCCTTCACTTCAATCATAGGCTTGCGTGAAGTGACCGTTACGTCCTGTAATTTTTTAGGAGCAGCGTTGAGGCTTACTGCACCGGCATGAAAGCTTTGTCCAGCCTGCAATTCAAAACGATCTGAAAATTTTTTATCGTATCCAACGATGGTGTAACTGAGTAAAAATTTTCCGCCGGCGGATGCAGACAATTCAAATTGGCCGTTGCCATCGGTGATATCTGTCTTTACAAGGGTGCTGTCTTTTGCTTTTAAGAGGGATACGGTTACTGATTCTAATGCCTTGCCATTATTGTCTTTTACGTTTCCGTCTACTGTAGATTTGTTCTGTGCAGAAATTTGGGTAGTAGTCATCAACAATCCCCATACTGTCATACTAATAAGCCGTCTCATGGTAGTAGTTTTATGTTCTATCAGACGCAAAGCACTTACAATTGTTACAAACCAGAACGGCAAATCAGGACGAAATGCTGGAATCACAGGACGAGCGGTAACTGCTACGGATATAAAAATCCCCGGCGTTATCAAAAAACGCCGGGGATTTATTTTTACAGCAAAACTGCTGAATGCTTGTGTTTACAGGGTTTTCAGCACATCATTCATGCTGCGAACGGCATCGGCGCTTTTGTTGAAAGCAGCCTGCTCTTCTGCGTTGAGGTTGAAATCAACGATTTTCTCCCATCCGTTCTTTCCAATCACTACAGGAACGCCGAGACAAATATCTTTTTGCCCGTATTCGCCATCGAGACTTACACAACAAGTGAACAATTTCTTTTCATCGCGGAGAATGCTTTCCACGAGTGCGGCTCCGGCAGCGCCAGGTGCATACCATGCAGAGGTGCCGATCAGCTTGGTCAGTGTTGCGCCGCCTACCATGGTATCTGCTACAATTTGTTTTTGTTGCTCTTCACTCAGAAACTTGGTAACAGGTACGCTGTTCCATGTTGCCAAGCGAATGAGGGGGATCATGGTAGTATCACCGTGACCGCCTACCACTACTGCATTGAGATCAGCGGGACTGCAACCCAGGTGCTGGCTCAGTTGATATTTGAAACGGGCGCTGTCGAGTGTACCGCCCATACCAATGATGCGGTTCTTGGGTAATCCTGTAGATTGCAACGCCAGGTAAGTCATCGTATCCATCGGGTTGCTGATCACAATGATGATGGCATTGGGAGAATATTTGAGGATGTTCTCACAAACACTTTTCACAATACCGGCGTTGGTGCCTATCAGTTCTTCCCTGGTCATGCCCGGTTTACGGGGTAAGCCCGATGTGATCACCACTACATCAGAACCGGCAGTTTTAGCATAATCATTGGTGCTTCCGCTGATACGGGTATCGAAACCCAGCAGGGCGGCAGTCTGCATCATGTCCTGGGCCTTGCCTTCGGCAACGCCTTCTTTGATATCCAGTAATACCAGCTCCTGGGCCAGCTCTTTCCGGGCGATGTTATCGGCACAGGTAGCGCCTACGGCTCCGGCACCTACTACGGTAACTTTCATGTGTCTAAATGATTTATTGGAAATGAAGATTTTTAACGGGGCAAAGGTAGTTATAAATAATGCTGGGCCTTTATTTTTTCGATTCCCTTAAAAGGGCATTCAGTTCAGCCATTTCAACCCCTGTTTCATAGGCTTTAACGAACATGCCCTTCTTATCATATACGGCCACAAAAGGCGTGAAACGTACCTGGTAAAAGCTGGGCAGGGCATAGAGAGGGTCCCGGCCAATGCGTATATTTTTGTGTTGATCGAGCCCGTAGTGCTGGGCAAACTCGCGGATCTCTGTAATACTTTTATAGCTCACCCATACCATGAAGGTATTGCCGAGGCTGTCTATATTTTTGATCACTTCTTTGGCCTCGTATTGGCAGTGGCCGCAATCCGGACTGAAATAAATGATGATGGTGAAATCGCGTTTGGGAAGCTCGTTTTTAGTGAACCAGGTAGCGCTGTCGGTTTGAAGAATGCGGAAGGCAGGCAATACAGGATCCTTTTTATAAGGGGCATCGTCTCCGGGGTTATTTGTTTGCGCCATAGCAAAAGCCGCGCAGAACAGGCATGCCAGTAATAACGAAAACTGCTTCATATTTTTTTATTTAACTCCATCATTCGCATTTGTTTGGCATCTTGCAGGAACTCAGATGCGAAAATGAATTTGTTCAGTAATTCATCCTTGCTGAATATGATATCCTTATTAGATCCTTCCCATTGTTTGTGCCCTTGATGCAGGTAGACGATGTGGTCGCCGATTTCCATTACACTATTCATGTCGTGCGTTACAACAATGGTAGTAATATTATATTCGGTGGTGATCTCCTTGATGAGTTTATCGATCACGAGAGAAGTCTGGGGATCGAGGCCTGAATTCGGTTCGTCGCAAAAGAGAAAGCGGGGGTTCAGTACGATAGAGCGTGCGAGACCCACTCTTTTTTTCATACCACCGCTGATCTCGGAAGGATATTTTTTATTGACGCCTTCCAGGTTCACGCGGTTCAGTACTTCATCCACTCTTTTCTTTTTGTCGGAATAGGAGAGGCTGGTAAACATATCGAGCGGGAAGAGTACATTCTGCTCAACAGTCATGGAATCGAAAAGGGCATTTCCCTGGAAAAGCATACCTATTTTCTGGCGCAGCAATGCCAACTCTTCGGTTTGCATTTGTAACATATTCTCACCATTATAGAGAATATCTCCCTGGTCGGGTTCAAAAAGACCTACTATGCATTTGGTCAGTACCGTTTTGCCACTGCCACTGATGCCAATGATCAGGTTACATTTACCAGCCTCCATCACTGCAGAGATATCACTCAGGATCACCCTGTCGCCAAATGATTTTTGTATGTTCCTTATTTCGATCATGCCAATGCAAACTACTGTTTTGTTCTATAAGACCTCTACCTGGTTTCTTAATAAATCCTCAAAAACATCCCGCTTCCTGATCAGGTGATGGGCGCCGTCTTTAACCAGTACCTGTGCAGGCAGGTAGCGCGAATTGTAATTGCTCCCCATTTCAAACCCATAAGCACCGGCGTTGTGAAAGACCAGAAAATCGCCTTCCCGCACTTCATTCAGCTCCCTGTCCCACGCAAACGTATCGGTCTCACAAATATTTCCTACTACCGCATAATGTTTTTTATCTCCTTCAGGGTTACTGATATTGGTGATGCGATGATACGACTCATAGAACATGGGGCGGATAAGATGGTTGAACCCGCTGTTGACACCAGCGAAAGTAGCGGCGGCGCTCTCTTTGAGCACATTCACCTGCGTGATGAAATAACCCGCTTCGCTCACCAGGAATTTACCGGGTTCAAACCAGGCCTGTAAGCGGCGGCCATATACCTGCTGAAGTTTGTTCAACACTTCTGCTACTTTTTGTCCGAGTAGTTCAATATCCGTGCCGGTCTCATTTTCTTTATATGGCACTTTAAACCCACCGCCCAGATCGAGGTAAACCAGGTCTTTGAAATGCGGCGCCAGCTCAAAGAAAATATCAGCCACTTTCATGAATACTTCCACATCTCTGATCTCACTGCCGGTATGGATGTGCAGACCGGCAATGCGCAGATCATACTTTTCTACCAGCGCTAATATGGCATTGAGTTGTTCAACCGGGATACCGAATTTACTTTTTTCGTGACCGGTAGAGATCTTGAGGTTGCCGCCGGCCATGATATTAGGCCGCAGGCGAATACCTACCGGGTAAGTGCCACCATAACGGCGACCGAATTTCTCCAGGTTGGAGAGACTGTCGATATTGATGTTCACACCTTGCCCGGCTGCTTCTTCTATTTCTGAAAAAGCAATGCCATTACTGGTGTACAGGATGTTCTTCGGATCAAAGCCTGCCTTAACGGCCAGGTGCACTTCGTTCACAGAACTGCAATCCACATTGCAGCCCAGGGTGCGGATATGTTTTAAGATATTGATATTGGTCAGCGCCTTGCAGGCGTAAAAAAAGCGACTGTCGGATGATGCGAAAGCCCTGGTAAGCCTGGAAAATTGCTGGGTTATTTTTTCGGCATGATACACATAAACAGGTGTGCCGTAATGATCTGCAATACGGTTTAATTGCTCGGTCGATAATGTTTGTGACATGCTGCGAAGATAATCATTGCGGCGTTTCTTCTCCCGGTTCTGCAGATTCGGTGGAAGGATTATCTTCCTGCTCTTCCTTCTCCACCAGTTCCCCGTTTTCGTTTACGGTCAGTGCGTGCTCATCGGCAACGATGGCTGCGGCATGGTGGTCGGTAAAATCTTCGGGGTTGATAACGGTGCCTTCTACCGCCTGTTCTGCCAGTACTTCCTTGATGCGGGGAAGGTCATCGGCAGAATTGATGCCGAAATAATCCATGAAATTCCGCGAAGTGGCATATACCAGTGGTTTGCCGGGAAGGTTTTCATTCCGGCCACTGATCACAATGAGTTCTTTTTCGAGCAGCTTCTGTATGCTGTAATCGCTGTTAACACCCCTGATCGATTCGATCTCTCCTTTGGTGATGGGTTGTTTATAGGCAATGATGGCCAGGGTTTCCAAAGCTGCATTGGATAAACGCTTGAGGAACTTATCGCCATTCAGTTGTGCGATGGTCTTGTGGTAATCTTTTTTAGTGAGGAACTGCCATCCGCCGCCGCTCTCTTTCACTTCAAAAGGATAAAATTCGGAATTGTATTTCTCCCGGATACCATCAAGCGCTGCTTCTATCTGGTCGAGGGTAACCCTTTCTTCCAGGAACCCGAATGCATTATTGATGAGTTCCACAATATCCAGGGCTGTAAGGGGTTTCTCACTTGCAAAAATGAGTACTTCTATATGAGGGATGATTTCGCTGAGATCCATAAGAGCGTTCAATGTTAAAGTTGAAAGATAATAAACTTATCCTTGCAATGCAGCTGCTCCGCTCACAATCTCAGTCAACTCAGTGGTAATAGCCGCCTGCCTTGCACGGTTGTAGCTGATCTTAAGCGATTTCAGCAACTCGTTGGCGTTTTCACTGGCCTTGTCCATGGCAGTCATGCGTGCGCCATGTTCGCTGGCATTGCAATCCAGCACGGCTTTGTATAATTGGGTATTCAATATTTTAGGCATCAGCTCGGCAACCAGTTCTTCCTTCGCGGGTTCAAAGATGAAATCCGATTTGCGCGCACTGCCGGTAGCAGTTACTTTGGGAATGGGTAGGAACTGCTCTGCCTGGTAAACCTGTGAAGCGGCGTTTTTAAATTCGCTGTAGATGATCTCCACGGCATCAAACTCCCTGTTTTCAAATGCCTTCATGGCAGCCTGGGCAGCAGCCTGCACCTGTTCGAATTTCAGGTTCAGGAAAATATCTTTATAGGTAGCGTCGGTCTTATAACCAGCTTTGGAAAGACTTTCAAAACCTTTCTTACCAATATTCCAGATCGTAACATTACCCTTTTGGTATTGCGCGCTGTATTTATCGGCAATGGTTGTCTTGGCCAGTTTGATCAGGTTGGCATTGTATCCGCCACAAAGTCCGCGGTCGCTGGTGATCACAATTAACAATACTTTTTCAACCGTTCTTTCTTCGGCCAGTTTGATGCTCATATCACCTTCCGTACTGCTTACAATATTGCTCAGCACTTCCTGTAACTTCTGGGCGTAAGGCCTCATTTGTATAATGGCTTCCTGTGCGCGGCGCAACTTGGCGGCACTCACCATTTTCATTGCTTTGGTGATTTGCTGGGTGCTCTGTACACTTTTGATACGGTTACGGACTTCTTTTAACTGACCTGCCATTGTTAGGTTGATTTCGAATTTGGCTGCAAAAGTAGCAGAAATGGCGCGTCTCCCCAAATTCTTTACCTTTGGCCGCTTTCAGTTGGGGTGTCAAAATGACCTGTAATTTTTTGAGCACCCTTTTTGACTGTATCATTGTTTTATAATAGACCAGATCCAACCATAATATGTTGAAATTCATTGCTAAATTATTCGGCGGCAGTAAGAGCGAAAAAGATGTACAGCAGATATTGCCCATCGTTGAGAAGGTGAACCAGTTTTACGAACAGTACCAGTCGCTCACGAACGACGAACTGCGCCATAAAACAGTTGAATTCAGGCAGCGTATCCGCGAATACCTCAGCGAGATCGATACCGAGATCGAAGCCAAAAGGCAATCTGCCGAAGCCCTTCCTGAGGGAGATATCCATGGCCGCGACGCCATTTACCAGGAGGTGGACAAACTGAAAAAAGACCGCGATAAAAAACTGGAAGAAATACTGGTGGAAATCCAGCCCGAAGCCTTTGCCGTAGTAAAGGAAACAGCCCGCCGGTTCACCCATAATACCGAAATAGCCGCTACGGCCAACGATTTCGACCGGGAACTGAGTGTGAAGAAAGATTATGTGCAGATCAGGGGCGACCAGTCGGTATTTAATAATACCTGGTTAGCAGCCGGTGGTAAAGTTACCTGGAACATGGTGCACTACGACGTGCAGCTGATCGGTGGTAGCGTGCTGCACCAGGGTAAAATTGCCGAGATGGCCACCGGTGAGGGTAAAACATTGGTGTCTACCCTGCCTGCCTATCTGAATGCGCTTGCAGCAGAGGGGGTTCATATTGTTACCGTGAACGATTACCTGGCCCGGAGGGATAGTGAGTGGAATGGCCCCATCTTCGAATGGCTGGGCCTGCGCGTAGATTGCATCGATAAACATGAACCCAACAGCGAAGCGCGGCGCAATGCTTACCTCGCAGATATCACTTATGGTACCAACAACGAATTTGGTTTCGACTACCTGCGCGATAACATGGTGCACACACCGGAAGAAATGGTGCAACGCAAACACCATTTTGCTATGGTGGATGAGGTGGACTCAGTATTGATCGATGATGCCAGAACGCCGTTGATCATATCGGGCCCTATCGGTCACAATACAGGTGAACAACAGTTCTTTGAACTGAAACCCCGGATCGAGAAGCTGGTGGAAGCACAGAAAAGAGCCACCAACCAGTTTCTGAATGAAGCCAAGAAAAAAATTGGAGAAGGCAACGACGACCCGAAAGACGGCGGATTGGCCCTTTTCCGTGCCCATCGTGGTCTGCCCAAGAATAATGCGCTGATCAAATTCCTCAGCGAGCCCGGCATGCGTGTGAAATTGCAGAAAGCAGAGAACCATTATCTCGCCGATCAGCAACGCGAAATGCACAAGGCCGATGAAGAACTCTTCTTCTACATCGACGAAAAAAATAATTCGGTTGAATTAACCGATAAGGGCATTCAACTGATCACCCGTTCAGGAGAAGATCCCAACTTCTTTATCCTGCCCGATATCAGCTTATCGCTCGCGGCAATTGATAACAATGCGCAAGCTACTACAGAAGAAAAGCTGCATCAGAAAGAGCAGATCATCAGCGAATATGCAGTGAAAGCCGACCGCATCCATACCGTACAACAATTATTGAAAGCGTATACGCTGTTCGATAAAGATGTAGAGTACGTAGTAATGGATGGTGCGGTAAAGATCGTGGATGAGCAGACCGGACGTATCCTCGATGGCCGCCGTTATTCAGACGGTTTGCACCAGGCCATTGAAGCGAAAGAAAATGTGAAGATCGAAGCGGCTACGCAAACCTATGCTACTGTTACCCTGCAAAATTATTTCCGTATGTACCACAAACTCGCGGGTATGACGGGTACAGCAGAAACAGAAGCGGCAGAGTTGTGGGATATTTATAAACTGGATGTGGTTTCTATCCCCACCAATATTTCGATCATTCGTAAAGATGAGCACGACCTGGTATACAAGACCAAGCGCGAGAAATTCGGCGCTGTGATCGATGAGATCGCAAAGCTGCGCGATGGGGGCCGCCCCGTGCTCGTGGGTACAACTTCGGTGGAAGTGAGTGAATTGCTCAGCCGTATGCTACGGCAGAAACAGATCCCGCACAATGTACTCAACGCCAAACAGCACGCTCGCGAAGCACAGATCGTTGCGGAAGCTGGATTGGCCGGCGCTGTTACGATTGCAACCAACATGGCCGGCCGTGGTACCGATATCAAACTCGGGCCCGGTGTGAAAGAAGCAGGTGGATTGGCCATCCTGGGTACGGAAAGACACGAGTCGCGCAGGGTAGACAGGCAGTTGCGCGGACGTGCCGGTCGCCAGGGAGACCCCGGTTCTTCTCAATTCTTTGTATCACTGGAAGACGACCTCATGCGTATGTTCGGCAGTGAACGTATTGCCAAAGTGATGGATTTTGCAGGATACAAAGAAGGTGAAGTGATACAGCACAGCATGATCACCAAATCTATCGAACGTGCACAGAAGAAAGTAGAAGAGAACAATTTTGGTATCCGTAAGCGCCTGCTGGAATATGATGATGTGATGAACAAGCAGCGTACCGTGATCTATACCAAACGCAACCACGCGTTGTTCGGAGAAAGGCTGGCGCTTGATTTGGACAATGCATTTTATACCGTAGCAGAAGACCTGGTGATATCGTTCAAAGAACAGAATGATCACGAAGGATTCCGCCTGGCAGCCATCGTGGATTTCGGTATCGATACAACCATTACCGCGGAAGAATTGAACAAGTCTACCGATCAGCAACTGACCGAAAAATTATACGGCGAAGTGATTGCCAACTATGAGCGCAAAAAACGCGAACTGATGGTACAGGCTTTACCGGTATTCAAGAATATACGCCAGCAGCAGGGAACGCATATCGAGAATGTCATCGTGCCCTTCACTGATGGAAGAAAAGGCATGCAGGTATTGGCCAATATGGAAAAGACCCTGCACACGCAAGGCGCCGAACTGCTCAATGCATTGGAAAGGTCTGTTACATTGGGCCTTATCGACGATGCATGGAAAGAGCACCTGCGGGCGATGGACGACCTGAAGCAGAGTGTGCAGACAGCGACTTACGAACAAAAAGATCCGCTGGTGATCTATAAAATGGAAGCATTCGGACTGTTCAAGAAAATGGACAGCGAAGTGAACCGCGATATCGTTCAGTTCCTTTGTCACGCGGGCATTCCTTTGAATGAAGGCGATGAGTTGAAAGAAGGCCGTCAGCAAAAGACCGATATGAGCCGCATGAATGCCAATAAAGACAATGCAGATGGCGCTCCTTCAGAGAATGATTACTACGATCCTACACCTGTTAAACAACAGCCTGTTCATGTAGCGCCGAAGATCGGAAGGAACGATCCATGTCCTTGCGGAAGCGGTAAGAAGTACAAAGCATGCCATGGCAGAGAGGCATAACAGATAAGGATATGCATATCAACCGGTATATCGATCACACCATACTCAAGCCCACTACATTGATAACCGATGTAGAGAAGCTCTGTGCGGAAGCCAGGCAATATGCTTTTGCCGCAGTATGTATTCCACCGAATTTTGTAAAGACTGCCAAATCTTTGTTGCAGGAAAGCACAGTGAAAACAGCCACAGTGATTGGTTTCCCATTTGGTTATTCCGCAGTAGAAGCCAAGATCGCAGAAACGGTGCTGGCCATGGTAGACGGGGCGGATGAGCTGGATGTGGTGGCCAATATTTCGGCCATTAAAAACGGCGACTGGTTATATATAGCCAATGAGATCAATCACCTCATGCCGGTGATCAAAAGCAAACACAAGATCATCAAAGTGATCATTGAAAGTGGTGTGCTTACCAATGATGAGATCATCAAATGCTGCGATATTTATGGTGCAGCTGGTATCGACTACCTGAAAACTTCTACCGGTTATGCAGAAAAAGGCGCTACGGTAGAAGCTGTACAACTTTTCAGGCAGTATTTGCCCGGGCAGGTACAGATCAAGGCATCGGGCGGGATACGCGATTATGCCTTTGCCAAACAGTTGATAGAAGCCGGTGCCACCCGCCTGGGTTGCAGCGCCAGCGTAGCCATTGTACGGGGAGCACCTGCAACAGACGGCTACGGAAAATAAATGACTGATATCTACGGTGCAGAATTGGTATTTTTGGTGTATGGGCAGGATAAAACACACAATCATATTGCTACTCCTGGCTGCATACTGTGTACAGGCATTGGCAAACGACCTGTCTGCCGACTCCGTTATCCTGAGTAAGGATCACCGGTTGGATATCCTCACAACCAAACAGGTACAGATCAATAAGCGGACGGCCATGATGACCAGTTCCGGTTTATACAAGGGTTACCGGATACAAGTGGTCAGCACCAATAAGCGCGACCTCGCATTCAAGACCAAGGCAGAGTTACTGGCAAGATTTCCCGATCAGAAGAGTTATACCATGTTCCAATCGCCCTATTTTAAAGTACGCATTGGAAATTTCATCAGGAAAGAAGAGGCAGAGCGATTGAGAAAACAATTGATGAAGTTTTACCCACAAGGAGTATATGTGGTGGAAGATGCCATAGAGTATACGCCTAAAGATGAAGAAGAGATCATTCCACAATAAAGCAAGCGCATGTTACAGCAAAAGATCAAAGACCTGGCAGGCAAATATGCAGAAGAGTTTATTTCGGTTCGAAAACATTTACATGCTCACCCTGAGCTGAGTTACCACGAATTTGAGACCAGTCAATTCGTGCAATCAAAATTGAAAGATTTCGGAATACCCTTTACGGTAAAAGCTACAACAGGGGTGTTGGGTATCATTGAAGGAAAAAATCCCGGCAGCAGGGTAATCGCTTTGCGTGCCGATATGGATGCGCTTCCCATCCAGGAAGAAAATGAAACATCGTACAGATCACAGAACCCGGGCGTTATGCACGCTTGCGGTCACGATGTACATACGACCATATTATTAGGCGCTGCTAAAATATTGAATGAGTTGAAATCGGAATGGGAAGGAACCATCAAACTGATTTTTCAGCCCGGCGAAGAGAGAAACCCGGGAGGCGCCAGCTATATGATTAAGGAAGGCGTGCTGGAAAATCCGCAGCCTGCCGGTATCATAGGATTGCATGTGCATCCGGGCCTGGATGAGGGTAAACTGAGCTTTCGCAAAGGCAGGGTAATGGCCAGCGCAGATGAAATTTATATTACCATCAGGGGTAAGGGCGGACATGCGGCGGCTCCGAACCTCACAGCAGATACTATTTTAATTGCCTCCCACCTGATCGTGAGCCTGCAACAGATCATTTCGAGGAACAGGAACCCCCTCACACCTTCTGTATTATCTATCTGTTCCATACAAGGCGGACATACCACCAATGTTATTCCCAGCGAAGTAAAACTGATGGGTACTTTCCGCGCCATGGATGAACAGTGGCGATTCAAAGCGCATGAGCTCATACGCAAGCAGGCCGTAGGGCTGGTAGAATCGATGGGTGGAGAAATAGACCTGCATATCGATGTGGGCTATCCTACCGTAGATAATGATCCTGTATTCACAGAAAAAGCCTGGCGCCTGGCGGAAGCTTATATGGGAAAAGAAAAGGTAGAAGAAACCGAAATGCGTATGGGCGCCGAGGATTTTGGGTATTATACGCAGAAGATACCGGGATGTTTTTATCGCCTGGGTGTACGCAATGAAGCCAAAGGCATTATTCACAACGTACATACACCCAAGTTCGATATCGATGAGCGCGCCATTGAAACAGGTATGGGAATGATGGCCTGGCTGGGATCCAGCGTACAGTAATTGACAGCCGCCAATACGCATTAAATTGTATTTTTGCAGCCCCGGAGCATCTCTATAGCTGCCAGCATATCAGGATAGTTCCGCAGCGGATAAAACGCTGATGGGCAGTTGCACCACTGCAGTCGACCGTGGTGGTGTTGCTGATAACCAAAAAAGCAAATATGGCCAAACAGAACGACCTCAGGAGGGAGCAGGCATTGGAATATCATTCCAGCGGCCGCCCCGGGAAAATTGAAGTAATTCCTACCAAAGAATCAAAAACACAAAGAGACCTTTCACTTGCTTATAGTCCAGGCGTAGCAGAACCCTGCAAAGAGATCGCCAACAATCCCGAAGATGTTTATAAATACACTGCCAAAGGCAACCTCGTAGCAGTCATCAGTAATGGAACAGCCGTGCTCGGATTGGGCGATATTGGTCCCGAAGCCGGTAAACCCGTGATGGAAGGGAAAGGAGTATTGTTCAAAATATTCGCCGATATCGATGTGTTCGATATCGAGATCAATGAAAAGGATCCTGAGAAATTTGTACAGATCGTGAAAGCGCTGGAACCAACATTTGGCGGCATCAACCTGGAAGACATCAAAGCGCCGGAATGCTTTTATATCGAGCGCGAGCTGAAAAAGCAAATGAAGATTCCGGTGATGCACGATGACCAGCACGGAACAGCTATCATCAGTGCCGCCGCCTTACTGAATGCACTGGAACTGCAAAAGAAAAAAATTGAGAAAGCCCGGTTTGTGGTGAATGGTGCAGGAGCTGCAGCCATGGCCTGTATTGAATTATATGTAGCACTCGGCGCCAAATACGAAAACTTCATCCTGTTCGATAAAAGCGGTGCCATTCACCAGGGAAGAAATGACCTGAGTGAAACAAAGAAAAAATATGCAGTGAAGAAGAGCGACTGGACGCTGGAGACTGCAATGAAAGATGCGGATGTATTTGTGGGATTGAGCGTGGGTAATGTGATCACACAGGATATGATAAAAGCCATGGCCAAGAATCCTATCGTGTTTGCGATGGCCAATCCCGATCCTGAGATTGGTTATGAAGCGGCTACAGAAGCCCGCAAAGACATCATCATGGCCACTGGGCGTACCGATTATCCCAACCAGGTAAACAATGTACTCGGCTTCCCCTATATTTTCCGTGGTGCACTGGACGTGCGGGCTACGCAGATCAATGAAGCCATGAAACTGGCCGCAGTAAAAGCATTGGCCGAACTGGCGCGAAAGCCGGTGCCCGATATGGTGAACCTGGCTTATAACCAGACACACATGTCATTCGGACCGGAATACATCATTCCCAAACCGGTAGACCCACGCTTGTTATCCACCGTAGCGCCTGCGGTAGCGAAGGCGGCAGTAGAGAGTGGTGTGGCGCAGAAAAAGATCGCCAATTGGGAAGCGTATGAACTGGAACTGAACAAAAGGCTTGGCCTCGATAACCAATTGGTAAGGGCCATTGGCAATAAAGCCAAGAAAGATCCGCGGCGACTGGTATTTGCCGAAGCGGATAACCATAAAATACTCAAAGCGGCCAGCATATTGTATGATGATGGTATTGCATACCCGATCCTGTTGGGTAACGGGGAGAAGATCAAAAAGATTGCAGAAGCACATGATATTGATCTGGCCGATATTCCCATCATCGATCCGCGGAGCGATGAGATGGAAAAGAAAAGAGAGGAATACGGCGAGATATTCTTCAATAAAAGACAACGCAAAGGATATAATAAGTACGAGAGCCTGAAAGTGATGAAAGACCGCAACCATTTCGGTTGTATGATGGTGGAAACAGGAGATGCAGACGCGATGTTGTCGGGCCTGACCAAAAATTATGCAGAAGCGATCCGTCCAGCATTGCATATCATCGGCACCGAAGAAGGGGTGAAGAAAATCGCAGGCATGTACCTGCTGCTCACCAAGAAAGGGCCTTTGTTCCTCGCAGATACTACGGTGAACTTCAATCCAACTGCAGAAGAGTTGGCCGATATTACCCTGATGGTGGCCAAAGAAGTACGCAACTTCAATATCACACCCCGTATTGCCATGCTCAGCTATAGCAATTTCGGTAGCAGCGATTCACCCGAAGCGCGGCTGGTAGCCGAGGCAACGCGTTTGTTGAAGCAACGCAATCCTTCCCTGATCGTAGATGGAGAAATGCAGGCAAGCCTCGCTTTCAATAAAGAAATACTGCGGGATAATTATCCGTTCAGCGAACTCGTGGATGAAGATGTTAATGTGCTGATATTCCCTAACTTAACGGCAGGGAATGTAACTTACAACCTGCTGAAAGAAGTAGGTGGCGCCGATGCGATCGGTCCGATTTTGCTGGGTATTAAAAAGCCGGTACACGTATTGCAATTGGGCAGCGCCGTGAGAAGCATTGTGAATATGGCTACGGTAGCAGTGGTGGACGCGCAGATCAGGTGCCGCAATCATGTAGTAGCACCTGTGGAGCAAAGCAGCTGGTGGAAACGTTTAAAAAAGAAAAAGAAATAATCAGACATGTCTTTTTTCACTCATCTCGGTTCTTATCTTTTAATGTTGAAGGGCATGTTTACCAAGCCCGAGAACTGGCGCATGTACTGGAAGGAATTCATGACCCAATGCGTGGAAATAGGTGTTGGAGCTTTGCCTATCGTCATCATCATTTCGTTGTTCCTGGGAGCGGTAACTACGGTGCAGACTGCATACCAATTGGTGAGTCCATTGGTGCCGCAGGCAACCATTGCCCAGATTGTGAGAGACAGTATGATACTGGAACTGGCGCCTACCGTTGTGAGTATTGTGCTGGCGGGTGTTATCGGCAGTAAAATTGCGAGTGAGTTGGGGAATATGCGTATCAGCGAGCAGATTGATGCGCTGGAGATTATGGGCATCAATACCAAGAGCTATCTTGTGATGCCGAAAATATTGGGTGCGCTTATTGTAATCCCCTGCCTCATCGTTATTTCGGCGGTCCTTGGTATCTGGGGCGGACGTACAGCCGGCAGCATGGCTGGGATACTGGCTACAGATATCTTTGACATTGGTCTTCGCCAAAACCTCAATTTATATAATATCACTTTCGCCCTGTATAAATCCTACACTTTTGCATTTATCATCAGCAGCATTTCTGCTTATTACGGCTACCATGTGAAAGGAGGGGCACTGGAAATAGGAAGGGCCAGTACCAGTGCTGTGGTGGTGAGCTGTATCCTGATCCTGCTCGCAGACTATGCACTGGCGGCACTATTGTTATAATGTTTTTTCATGTGCGGTACACTTGCTACATTTAAGCACGAATCTGTTACACATGAAAATTGCTTTTCACGGAGCTGCGCGTACCGTTACCGGCTCCAAACATTTGCTTACCCTTAAGAACGGGAAGAAGATATTACTTGATTGCGGTCTTTTCCAGGGAATGGGAAAAGATACCGAAACACTGAATGGAAGTTTCGGTTTCGATCCGTCTTCTGTCGATTATCTCGTATTGTCGCACGCACATATAGACCATTCCGGGCTCATACCCAAGTTGGTGAAAGACGGGTTTGCAGGAAAAATATTTTCCACGCCTGCTACCAAAGAACTGGCCATCATCTTACTGGAAGATTCGGCGCAGATACAAAGAGATGATACCAAGTTCATCAACAAGCGAAGGGCCAAACAAGGATTGCCTCCCTATCAGCCATTATACGATCTCGACGATGCAGCCAAAGCCGCCGACTTGTTCGAAATAGTTGAATACGGTAATTGGAAAAACATCACAGAAGAGGTGGAAGTAATGTTTACCGATGCAGGCCATATCATTGGAAGCGCTGCAGTACACCTGCGCATAAAGGAAGACGGAAAAGAAACGCACCTCACTTTCAGCGGTGATGTAGGGCGTTATAACGATGCCATCCTGCGATCACCGCAGGATTTCCCGCACCAGGCAGATTATATCATATTGGAAAGCACTTATGGTAATAAGCTGCACGATGATGTGACCGGCACCTCAGATGCCTTGCTGCAATGGATCGAAAAAACCTGTATCCAGAAAAAAGGGAAACTGATCATACCTGCCTTCAGTGTGGGACGCACACAGGAATTGCTGTATGCACTCAATCAATTGGAGCTGGAACACCGCTTGCCGGCCATTCCATATTATGTGGATAGTCCGCTGAGCCGCGAAGCCACCGAAGTGCTGAAGTCATACCCCGAATATTTCAACAAACGCATCAAAAAAGTAATGCAGGAAGACGATGATCCCTTCGACTTCAAAGGACTGAAATTCATTAAAACAGTGGATGAAAGCAAGGCCCTGAACGATCTTCCGCAACCCTGCGTGATCATGTCGGCCAGCGGTATGGCCGATGCCGGACGGGTGAAGCACCATATCATGAACAATATCAGCGATCAAAAGAATACCATTTTGATGGTGGGTTACTGCGAGCCGCATTCGTTGGGCGGACGATTGGCCAGCGGCGCGAAAGAAGTTAAAATATTCGGTGAGATGTACAATGTAGTAGCTGAAGTAGGACAAATGCGCAGCATGAGCGCCCATGGCGATTATGATGATCTCAGCCAGTTCATCAGTAAACAAGATCCCGCTGCTGTTAAAACATTATTCCTGGTACATGGAGAATATGATGTGCAGCAAGACTTTGCCAGTCGCCTCTTGCGCAAAGGCTTCAAAGAAGTGGTGATCCCCGAAATGCATTATGAAACAGCTTTAACCTGATTCTCTCCATTATATGCGAAATTATTTTTTGATCATTTGTGTGTTATTATTGCCCGCTGCAATATGGGCACAGAAAAAAGAAACCGATCCGAATACATGGCATGGATTCAAACGGCTCCATTTTACGATCGATAGCACGCCGGCTTATATGGTAGTACCGGCAAAAGCATTGCCAGGCAATCCCTGGCTTTGGCGATCCTATTCACCCGACTTTCACATAGAGATCGACAGCATATTGGTGGCCAAAGGCTTTCATATTGGTTTCCTGGATGTAAATAACAAACTGTTATACGGACAACCCGCACTGATGCAACAGTGGGAAAAATTTTATGACTACCTCGTTAACGAAAAACATTTTGCCGCTACGCCGGCATTAGAGGGAGCCGTACGCGGCACTTTGTGTGAATTCGCCTGGGCTAAAAAACATCCCGATAAAGTAAGTTGCATTTATTCAGAGAACCCCGTGAGCGAGATCAAAAGCTGGCCGGGCGGTAAATTAAAAGACGCTGCCTTCAAGGGAAGCGGAGCGCCCGATAACTGGAACCAACTCAAGAGCGCTTATGGGTTTACAGAGGAAGAGGCCCTGCAATATCACGACAATCCCAAAGACAACCTCGAACAACTTGCCGATCACCAGGTGCCGCTTTATTTCAGCTTCGGCCTGCACGACCAACTGATACCCATGGATCAGAACGCATTGGTGATAGCCAATAATTATGTAAAACTGGGCGGTCCCGTTACGCTTCGCCCCATGACCAAAGGCAAGCAGGAAGCCAACGGACACCACGTAACCATTGAAAACCCCGAAGCCATTGCGGATTTTATTATCCGGGCTTCTATGACTAAAATTGCAGAAAATAAGCGTTGATGAGCCTTATGAAAGAAAGAGTAGCGGAATTATTCCGCGCACAGTTCGGAGAACCCGCTGTTATTGTAAGATCACCCGGAAGGATCAATTTGATAGGAGAACATACCGATTACAACCTTGGATTCGTATTACCCGCCGCAGTTGATAAAGCTATATACATAGCCATCGGCCCACGCAATGATGAAGCCATTCATTTATATGCCGGCGATTTGGAAGAATCGTTCACTTCATCCCTGCATGACCTGAAGCCCACTGCAAAGCAATGGCCCAATTATTTATTGGGTGTGGCAGACCAATTGGAAAAGAACGGACACAGATTGGCCGGATTCAACGCAGTAGTGATAGGTGATGTGCCGCTGGGAGCCGGACTGTCTTCCTCTGCTGCAGTGGAATGCGCTACGATTTTTGCGATGAATGAAATGTGGTCGCTCGGACTGGACCGTCTTTCCATGGTTAAGATGGCACAGAAAGCAGAGCATGAATTTGCAGGCGTTAAATGCGGTATCATGGACCAGTTTGCCAGTATGTTCGGACAAACCGGTAAAGTGATCCAACTCGATTGCCGTTCTCTTGAATATGCCTATATCCCTTTCAACATGGAGGGAATCCGGATCATCCTTTTTGATACAGGAGTAAAGCATTCGCTGGCATCATCGGCTTATAACAAACGAAGGGAAGAATGCGAAGCGGGAGTGGCATTGATACAGCAAAAATTCCCTGAAGTAAAAAGTCTCCGCGATGCTAGTATCGAAATGGTGGAGACCTGTCTTGCCGGTAAAGAGGTGGCGGTATACCATCGCTGCAAGTACATGGTGGAAGAAATAGACCGGCTGCAAAAAGCCTGCACCCGGCTGGAGCAGGGCGATATGGCGGGTTTTGGCGAATACATGTTTGAAACACATGAGGGATTGAGTAAATTGTATGAAGTGAGCTGTAAGGAGTTAGATGTGCTGGCTTCACTCGCGAGAGACTGCAAAGGGGTACTCGGCGCCCGTATGATGGGAGGCGGTTTCGGCGGTTGTACCATCAATCTGGTAAAAGAAGATCAGGTGGATGAAACCATTGCATTTATAGCTGAACAATATGCCAAAATATTTGAAAAACGGCCACAGCACTATATTGTAGCCATTGACAATGGGACCTCGTTGCTGTAAACAGACAGGACAAGATTGTTCCTAACGGTTGTTAGCGCATATTTTTTTCAGGAAAACGAATGAATGACGAATATTGTGCCCGCTTATTAAAATGAATAGCTGCCGATGAAAAAGTCGAATAATTACCTCCTTCCGTTTGTGCTTGTTACGAGCCTTTTTTTCTTATGGGCTTTTTTGCACAACATCAATCCCATATTGATTCCACACCTGAAAAAAGCATGCCGTTTAACAGATACCGAATCGGCGCTGATCGACTCGGCAGTTTACCTGGGTTATTTTACCATCGCTCTCCCTGCCGGATGGTTCATGCACCATTATGGATACAAAAAGGGAATCCTTTTCGGATTACTGTTATATGGCATTGGCACCATATTGTTTGTGCCGGCTGCCAGCGCCCGCAGTTATGAATTCTTTCTCGTAGCGCTTTTTATCATTGCAAGCGGCGCTACATTCCTCGAAACAGTAGCCAACCCTTATATTACCAAGTTGGGCGATAAAGCTACCGCAGAACAACGACTCAACTTCGCGCAATCGTTCAATGGTGTGGGTGCATTCCTTGCACCGATCATTGGAGGTAAATTCATTTTGTCGGGTATAGAGCATACACCGCAGGAACTGGCTGCCATGACACCGCAGGCCCTGAGCGATTACCTCAGTTTCGAAGCAGGGATGGTGAAAATACCCTATATCGTTATAGCGGCAATTGTATTTGTGGTATTGGCCTTGTTCTTTGTAACACATATACCGGAGATCAAAGAAGCCGATGAAAAAAGTGAAAGCAGTTTTTCATGGAAAGTCTTCCGGCACAAACACCTGCGGGGTGCTGTGATAGCAGAGTTTTTTTATGTAGGCTCACAGGTAGGGGTGGGAAGTTTTTTCATCCGCTTCTCTAAATATGTCATGAACATGCCCGAAAAAGACGCAGCTTTCCGTTGGGGCTCTATTGCCATGGTTGGATTCATGGTAGGACGGTTTACCGGAACTTTCTTTATGAAATACATCCGCCCGGCCAGGCTGCTTTCGTTGTATGCCTGCATTAACATCATTTTGTTGCTCGTGTCAATTTTTGCGCATGGGGCAACGGCTGCTTATGCACTGATGGCGGTTCCTTTCTTTATGTCCATCATGTTCCCCACCATCTTTGCACTGGGTATCAAAGACCTGGGAGAAGAAACCAAGATCGCATCTTCTTTCCTGGTGATGTCGATCGTTGGAGGCGCTTTTGTGCCGCTCGTTATGGGCAAGATTTCAGACCTTACCGGCGGTAATATCCAATTGGCATACATGGTACCTGCAATATGCTTTGCGGTGATCCTGTTTTTTGCCAGGAGCCAGGATACGAAAGGAAACAATGTTCAAGTAAAGAATACGCATTAATCATTAAGCATGAAGAGATATTGTCTGGCGCTGGACCTGGTAGATGATCCGGCATTGATTGCCGAATACGAAGCTTATCACCAGGCAGTTTGGCCTGAGATCAAAGCAAGCATCCTTGATTCGGGAATTACCAACATGGAGATATACCGCCTGGGAAACCGGCTTTTCATGATCATGGATACCACAGATCTTTTTAGCTTTGATGCCAAATCGGAGATGGACAGGAACAACCCCAAAGTACAGGAGTGGGAACAACTCATGTGGAAATACCAGCAGGCATTGCCACAGGCAAAGCCCGGGGAGAAATGGTTGCTGATGAACAAAATATTCCAATTGTAATTTGTAACTGATATGTTAAGTCTGAAAGGAAAAAAAGCCGTGGTAACCGGCGGTGGGAGCGGCATAGGCAAAGCCGTGTCGGTGGTATTCGCCAAACAGGGTGCAGAAGTATGCATACTGGAACTGAATGCCGATCATGCAGCATCTGTAGTGGAAGAGATCAAAACGCAAGGCGGGAAAGCAACGGTGTACGCCTGTGATGTAAGTAACCAGCAGCAGGTTAAGGAAGTTTTTGGCCAGATAGGCCGGCACGATATACTGGTGAACAATGCAGGGATATCGCATATCGGAAATGTGGAGACCACTTCCGAAGCAGATTTTGAGAAGCTGTTCAATGTAAATGTCAAAGGAGTGTATAACTGTCTGCATGCTGCAGTTCCGTTGATGAAACAGCATGACGGAGGAGTTATCCTGAATATGTCATCGATCGCTGCTGTAACGGGACTGAACGACCGTTTCGCTTATTCCATGACGAAAGGAGCGGTATATGCCATGACGCTATCTGTTGCGAAAGATTATTTAAAACACGGAATCCGGTGCAACTGCGTTTCCCCGGCACGTGTGCATACTCCTTTTGTAGACGGGTTCCTCGCAAAGAATTACCCGGGCAAAGAAGCGGAAATGTTTGAGAAACTTTCACAGTCGCAACCGATCGGCAGGATGGGTAAGCCCGAAGAAATAGCCAACCTGATCCTGTACCTGTGTTCAGATGAAGCTTCGTTTATCACGGGTTCGGATTACCCGATCGATGGTGGGTTTATCAAACTCAACGGGTAACGTGAACGAAAATTTTAAAGTAAAAAATAAAGTGAGATAGTATATGAAACTGATACGTTTTGGTGAAGCAGGAAAAGAGAAACCCGGTGTTTGTGTAGATGGACGTTATTACGATGCATCAGGATGGGTGCGCGATTACGACGAAGATTTTTTTGCCAACGGAGAATTGGCCACTTTACAAAAGAAACTGAACGCAGGAATAACAGCCTTGCCGGAATTGCCCGCCGGTACCCGCCTGGGATGCCCGGTAGCAAAGCCTTCTAAGATTGTTTGTATCGGATTGAATTATGCCGATCATGCAAAAGAAACCGGAGCAGCCACACCAAGTGAACCGATCATTTTCATGAAGTCAACTACTGCCATCGTTGGTCCGAATGATGCGATCATGATCCCCAAAGGATCGGAAAAAACAGACTGGGAAGTGGAGCTGGCAGTAGTAATAGGAAAGAAAGCAAGCTATGTTTCAAAGGAAGCGGCTTTGGATTATGTAGCGGGCTATGCATTGCACAACGATGTATCGGAACGCGCTTTCCAGTTGGAGCGAAATGGTACCTGGGATAAAGGAAAGGGATGCGACACTTTTGCACCGATCGGCCCCTGGTTGGCAACACAGGATGAAATAGCCGATGTAAATAATTTGCGTTTGTGGTTATCTGTGAACGGTAAAAAAATGCAGGATGGTACCACTGCCAACCTCATTTTCGATGTGCCGTTCCTGGTTTCCTATATCAGCCAGTTCATGACCTTATTGCCCGGTGATATTATTTCTACCGGAACACCCGCAGGTGTGGGATTGGGATTCAATCCTGCCATTTATCTCCAACCGGGCGATGTGGTGGAATTGGGCATCGACAGCTTGGGAACCTCAACACAAAAGGTGGTAGCGTATGCTGCGCATTGATGCACACCAGCATTTCTGGCAATACGATCCGGTGCGTGATACCTGGATCGATGATACCATGACGGCGATCCGCAGAGACTTTCTGCCGGAAGACCTTCTGCCTTTATTGAATAAGAACCAGGTAGATGGTTGCGTAGCGGTGCAGGCCGATCAGTCGGAAACAGAAACGGATTTTTTGCTGCAACAGGCTGCTCAACATCCTTTTGTCAAAGGAGTGGTAGGATGGGTGGACCTGCGTTCACCTGCTTTAGAAGAAAGACTCGCACATTATAGCCAGTTCAATTTGCTCAAAGGTTTCCGGCATATCCTGCAGGCAGAAGACCCGCAGTTCATGCTGGAAGATGCTTTCATGAAAGGCATCAACCGCCTTCGGCAATTTGGTTTTACTTATGATGTGCTGATCTATGCACATCAATTAAAGCATGCTGCACAGTTGGCGGCAGCTTTTCCCGATCAGCCCTTTGTGATAGATCATATTGCGAAGCCTGCGATCAAACAGGGAGAAATAGCAGAATGGGCCAAGGATATTCGAAAGATAGCCGGGCTCCCCAATGTATATTGTAAGGTGTCGGGCATGGTAACCGAAGCCCATTGGCAACAATGGAACGAGGCAACTTTCCAACCTTACCTCGATGTGGTAGTGGGTGCCTTCGGTATGAACCGGTTGATGTACGGGTCGGACTGGCCGGTTTGTTTGCTGGCGGCCGATTACGAGGCAAATATCAACATCGTAAAACATTATTTTTCGTCATTCAGCGCCGAAGAACAAAACCGTTTTTTCGGAGGCAATGCGATTCAATTTTATCAGCTTAGTTAAACAGCATTGAATATGGACCTTCAATTAAAAGACAAAATCATCATTGTATCCGGCGGAGCCAAAGGAATAGGCGAGGGGATTTCACGTGTGCTGGCAAAAGAGGGCGCCATTCCCGTGATCATTGGCCGGAGCGAAGCCGATAACACGGCAACGGTTAATGCCATCACTGCCGAAGGTGGAAAAGCTTCCCATGTGGTGGCCGAGCTTACCCAGCCAGAAGCCTGTGAACATGCGGTAAAAGAGGTATTGAGCAAGTATGGAAAGATCGACGGACTCGTGAACAATGCCGGTGTGAACGACGGTGTGGGACTGGAGAAAGGTAATTATGAGGCTTTCATAGAATCCCTCCACAGAAACCTGGTACATTATTACCTGCTGGCGCATTATGCTTTACCAGCCTTGAAATCATCGAAAGGGTCTATTGTGAATATCAGTTCCAAAACAGCGGAAACAGGCCAGGGAGGCACTTCTGCTTATGCTGCTTCGAATGGCGGCCGTAATGCACTGACAAGGGAATGGGCCGTTGAATTATTACCCTACAGTATTCGTGTCAATGCCATCATTGTAGCAGAAAGCTGGACGCCGCTATACGCAAAATGGATCAACAGCCTGCCCAATCCGGAAGAAAAGCTGGCATCCATCACAGCAAAAATCCCGCTGGAAAAAAGAATGACCACGACCGAAGAGATCGCCAATATGACGGCTTTTCTTTTGTCGGCACGCTCCAGCCATACCACCGGCCAACTGATCCATGTAGATGGCGGCTATGTACACCTCGACCGCGCCCTATAACCTGCATCCGGAACATGCACCAAATCTTTGCCCCGCACCTTCAGTGCGGGGTTTCTTTATAAAAAATTTACAAAATCGATTTAGCTATGTAAATTGGCAGGGAATTTTATAAGCGATCGCTACCAATAAAGAAAGTATGAAAAGAAAAACGCTCTTCCTGCTGGCCCTGCTGATCAATAGCCTGGCTTCATTTGCACAGATGGTTCATAAAGTAACAGATCCTGCCGACTGGGTGAACCCGCTCATGGGAACGGATTCAAGACCAGCCTTATCCAACGGCAATACCTATCCCGCCATTGCAGTGCCCTGGGGAATGAATTTCTGGACACCGCAAACAGGCCCTATGGGCAGTGGATGGCAGTACACTTATAATCCCGAAGCATCGCCTAAATCAAATGGCAGCTATAAGATCAGGGGTTTCAAGCAAACGCACCAGCCATCACCCTGGATGAATGATTACGGGCAATTTTCCATCATGCCGGTGACGGGCAAACTGAAATTCAACCAGGATGACAGGGCCAGTTGGTTCTCACACAAAGCAGAAACGGCCAAGCCTTATTATTACAGCGTTTACCTGGCCGATGCCGATATCACAACAGAGATCACACCCACAGAACGTGCGGCGCAGTTCCGTATTACGTATCCGGCGGCAGACAGTTCCTTTATTGTGATAGATGCTTTTGATAAAGGAAGCTATGTCAAGATCATTCCCGCAGAACATAAGATCATCGGTTATACTACCCGCACCAGCAGGAGCGTACCTAAAAACTTCAAAAATTATTTTGTCATCTATATCGACAAAGCTTTCGACGTGCAGTATGTATGGCGTGGCAATGAGTTGGTGAAAGATGCACTTGAAATGAATGACAATCACGCAGGAGCAGTAGTGGGCTTTAAAACCGCCCGTGGCGAAAAAGTGCACCTGAAAGTGGCATCTTCTTTCATCGGCTTTGAACAGGCCGAACTGAACCTGAAAAGAGAACTGGCGAATGATGCTTTTGATGCTACTTTGGCAAAAGCAAAACAAGCCTGGAACAATACATTAGGACGTGTTGCTGTTGAAGGCGGAACCGTTGACCAGGTACGTACTTTTTATTCCTGCTTTTACCGCGCTGTTTGCTTTCCGCAAAGAATGTATGAGATCAACAGCGAGAATAAGGTTGTGCATTACAGTCCGTATACAGGACAGACCTACCCTGGCTACCTGTATGCAGGCACTGGTTTTTGGGATACTTTCCGCGCGCTGTATCCTTTCCTGAACCTGGTATATCCTTCCATCAACAAAGAAATGCAGGAGGGGCTCCTCAATGATTACAAAGAAGGAGGCTGGTTGCCGGAATGGTCCAGTCCGGGTTATGCTAATGTAATGGTGGGTAACAACTCCGCCTCAGTGGTATCGGAAGCATGGCTCAAAGGATTGAGGGGATACGACATCCACACACTTTACCAGGCACTGCTGCACGGAGCCAATAACGAAGGACCGCTCACCGCAGTGGGCCGCGCAGGGGTAAAATACTACAATGAACTGGGCTATGTGCCTTACGATGTAAAGCTCAATGAAAATGCCGCACGCACGCTGGAATATGCGTATGATGACTACGCCATTTACAAACTCGGAAAAGCATTGGGCAGGCCGAAAGAAGAAACAGACCTGTATGCAAAAAGAAGCCTGAATTACCGGAACCTTTTTGATCCGGAAACCAAACTCATGCGGGGTAAAAACAAAGACGGCAACTTTCAAAAACCTTTCAACCCGTTCAAATGGGGAGATGCTTTCACAGAAGGAAACAGCTGGCATTATTCCTGGTCGGTCTTTCACGATATACAGGGATTGATCAACCTGATGGGAGGCAGGCAAACATTTGTGAAGATGCTGGATTCGGTATTCATCATGCCACCGGTATTTGATGAAAGCTATTATGGTGGCGTGATACACGAGATCAGGGAAATGCAATTGGTGAACATGGGACAGTATGCACATGGCAACCAACCTATACAGCACATGCTCTATTTGTATAACTATGCTGGCGAACCCTGGAAAACACAATACTGGGTGCGGGAAGCCATGAACCGTTTGTACCTGGCCACACCCGATGGTTATTGTGGCGATGAAGACAATGGCCAGACATCTGCCTGGTACCTGTTTTCGGCATTGGGCTTCTATCCTGTTACGCCTGCATCCGACCAATATGTATTGGGTGCTCCTTTGTTCAGGAAAGCGACCATCAAACTGGAAAATGGCAAACAGGTTGTGATCGATGCGCCGGCGAACAGCAAGGAGAATCTTTATGTACAGCAACTGCAATGGAATAATACCTCTTATAATAAAAACTGGCTTGGCCACAGCGCCCTGCAACAGGGTGCAGTGTTGAAATTCACCATGGGTGACCAACCGAATAAGCAAAGAGGGATATCGGAAACTTCCTTCCCTTATTCTTTTTCAACAGATAAAGAGAATCCTTTCCTGAAGAAGTAAATAATTATCTTCATGTTTGTAAAAAACAAAACTGCTCAACCTGCATGAAGAAAATATCCCTGAAGGATATAGCGAAAATGGCCGGGGTATCTACCTCTACGGTTTCTTTTGTACTCAACGGAAAGGCTGAACAGATGCGCATCAGCAAGCCGATAGTAGACAAAGTCCACCAGATTGTTAAGAAATCAGGTTATCAGCCCAACCGGGTAGCGGTGAGTTTGCGAACAGGAAAGTCAAAGATCATTGGATTATTGGTAGACGATATTTCCAACCAGTTTTTTGCATCCTGCGCCAAATTCATCGAGGATGAAGCTAATGAATACGGATACAAAGTGATCTTTTGTTGTACGGAAAATGATGCCCATCGCGCAAGGACCCTGCTCAATATCCTCAATTACCAGCAAGTGGATGGATTTATCATCACGCCTACGGTAAAGATGAATAAAGACATCGAACAACTGGTGCAGTATAAGAAACCTTTTGTTTTGATGGACCGTTATTTCCCGGAGATCAATACGCCGTATGTGTTAGTGAATAATTATTCGGGAATTGAGAAAGGAATGGCGCACCTCATCAGGAAAGGATATAAGCGAATCGGTTTCGTAACCGTCGATTTGAAGATGATACAGATGGACATGCGGGAACAGGCTTATAAAGATGCCCAGAAAAAAGAACAACCGGCTTCGAAACAAAAACTCCTGCTAAAGTTACCCATCAATTGCACAGATGATAGAGAAGCAACTATGCAGACGATCACTTCTTTTATCAGGGATACTGAGCTGGACGCTGTGTTTTTTGCTACGAATTACCTGGGTATCCTGGGACTGGAAAGCATACAGCAGATGGGACTTGAGATCCCCAGGGATATTGCCGTGATTTGTTTTGATGATAATGATATTTTCAGGCTGCATACACCTGCCATTACAGTGATCAGGCAGCCCATAGATAAAATTGCAAAATCTTCCGTGGCCATACTGATGGATCAACTGGGTGCGGGGAAGCATAAAGTACAACGTATACAAGTTGAGATCGACCCGGAATTTGTGGTGCGCAAATCAACCTGACCTGTTCGTATTTGCATGGGAGAAGATATTTTTGTGAAACCAAACACATATTGAACCATGACAATTGCGAAAAAACTATTCATCATTGCAGCATTGCTTTACTTGCCTTTTGAATCGAATGCCTGGGGCATGCTCGGACACCGGATCGTAGGGGAAATTGCTGAAACATATCTCACCGCCCAGGCACGCAAAGAGGTAAGGGCTATTTTAGGCAACGAATCGCTGGCCATGACTGCTAACTGGCCCGATTTCATCAAGTCAGACCCTTCTTTCAACTACCTCGGCCCCTGGCATTATATCAATTTTGATGATGGGTATACCTTGGACATGATGAAAGAATATCTTGCCAAAGACACAGCTGTAGACGCCTATACCAAATTGAATTTCCTGATCAGGGAACTGAAGAAAAAAGGACTGGACCAGGAAAAGAAAAAATTGTACCTGCGCTTACTGGTGCACATTGTGGGAGACGTGCACCAACCGATGCACACGGGCAGGCAGTCAGACCTGGGCGGCAACCGCATTCGATTACAATGGTTCGGTGAACCCACTAACCTACATGCGGTATGGGATGAAAAGTTGATCGACTACCAGCAACTGAGTTATACCGAATATGTGAAAGCCATTAATTTCACCACACTGCAGGAGCGGAAACTATGGCAGTCGGCACCCATTGCCAACTGGCTTTTCGAATCTTACGAGATCAGCCGGAAACTGTACGACGAAGCCGGCCGCTCACCTGAACTGAAATTAAGTTACCGTTATAATTTCGATCACATCAATACCCTCAATGAACGTTTGCTGAAAGGAGGAGTAAGACTGGCCGGGGTTTTGAACGAGATTTTCTCGCAGAAAGCTTAAAAACGGCAAAAAAAGTGGAATAGGCCTGAATTTGGCATGTTTTTTTATTAGATTTATTTTCAAATTCAAATTCCATAACATGAAAAAGATATTCACACTCTCACTTGCCTTCGCGCTTTTATTAGGTAGCGTACAAGCATTTGCCCAAACAAAAGAAACAGCCAAAGAAAAGGCTAAAAAAGAAGCAGCTGATAAGAAAAAAGCAGCTGCCGACAAAGCAAAAGCGGAGGCAGATAAAGCCCAGCAAGCTGCTGCTGCCAAACAAGCAAAAGCCGCTGAAAAAGCCCAGAAAGCCGCCGCTGCCAAAGAAGCGAAAGCTGCTACTGTAAAAAAGATGGCACCTGTTGCAGCCAAGCCAATAGCCCCAGCTCCAGCTACTGCCAAGCCAGCTGCTCCAGCCCCGGCACCCAAAGTTGCTGCCCCTGCTGCAAAAACAGCCGATAAAGTAGTAGGAACCGATGCAAAAGGACGCACCATTTACGAAGGACCCCGCGGCGGACATTATTACATCAACAAGAACGGAAACAAAGAATACGTTAAAAAGCAATAAGTGCAACAACGCACTATTCCTACCTGATCATCATCCAATAAACTGCTGTGCATGTTATAACATTGGTACACTATTATTTTACTAAAACCAATCATCATGTCAGACTTGAAAGATCAACTGGCCGGCAAGGCCAATGAGTTCAAAAACCAGGCGGCTGAAAAACTGGAAGAACTGAAAAACAAATCGGGCGAATTAGGAGAGGAACTAAAACAAAAGGCAGGAGAGGTAATGGATCATATCAAATCGGGAGAGATCAAAGACGACTTGTCGCATTTGCAAGACGAAGCAAGCGGGAAAATGAATGAACTGAAAGACAAGGCTAAAGGTTTCTGGGATAAACTGACTGGCAAATAACCCTCGGCAAAATAGCATTGGCATACCCGAAAAGAAGGCACATCCAGGATGCGCCTTCTTTTTTATTGTCTGGTCACCGGAATGAAAATCAAAAATGAATACCTTGGTGACATGAAGCAAACCTTTCTTTTTTTTGCAGCATTTTTTTGTGTAATAAGTTTTCCGCAAAACCTGGTGGCACAACAGGTTACAGTCTACAAGTGGTTTGATCCTGCCACAGCAGCGTCGCCTGTAATTGAAGGCAGGGGCTGGCAAGAAGGACTGGCAGCATCTTATGATCGCCTTCCCCAAAAAATGGAAAAACTCGTGCGTCTCCCGTTATGGAATCTTTCACATAATACGGCAGGAGAATACATTAATTTTAAAACCACAGCTACTACTATTATCGTAAAGTATAAAGTAACCGGCACTCATGCCATGCCACACATGCCTGCTACCGGAGTAAGTGGAGTAGACCTGTATGCGAAGAATACCAATGGAAGCTGGCAATGGGCAAGAGGGAATTATCGTTTTGGAGATACGATTGAATACCGCTTCACAAACCTGGTACCTCCTGGTAAGGAAGCCATATTCAGACTATATCTACCGCTGTACAATACAATCACCTGGATGAATATCGGCGTACCGGCCGATGCAATCTTTGCTGCTATGCCGGTGGGTACTGAAAAACCTATTGTAGTATACGGTACATCGATCATGCAAGGCGCTTGTGCCAGCAGACCAGGCCTAGCATGGCCCAGCATCCTGGGAAGGAAAATAAACAAACGGGTTATCAACCTCGGATTTTCCGGCAACGGGCAGCTGGAAACTCCGCTGATCGATCTCATCAATGAAATCGATGCACAGGTTTTTGTGCTGGATTGTATGCCCAATCTCGCCAGCCGGACACGTTTCCCCAAAGAAGAAGTGCAGCGAAGGATTGTTGCGGCAGTAAAAGGAATACGATTGAAACATGCGTCAACGCCTATTCTGTTGGCAGCGCACAGTGGCGGACTTCCTGGCGCCGATATGGACAGTACTATGACGAATGAATACAAAAATGCCAGTCTCATTCTTAGTGAGACATTTCATAACCTGGTGAAGGAAAGTGTGCCTCACATTTACCTGCTAACAGATGCAGCAATTGGCTTTGGCCCGGAGAGCACAGTAGATGGTACGCACCCCAATGATATGGGTATGATACAATATGCTGCTGCCTACGAAAAAATCATCAGGGAAATCATTACGGCCAAATATCATAAAGCAAATTGAACACAAACGGTTGCGTGCCTCAAATTTATATGTAATACATAATATTGTATGATGATAAACAAAGGCAAGTTGTGGATGGTATTACCCATACTGGCGGGAACGTTTTTTTGTTTTGATAAACTTCCTGCGCAACCGGCGGATGCTCGTGCATCCTGGCGTGGACCGCAATCTTTGGAGACGTTACATTCAGCCCCGGTACCATTGATCCCTTTTCCGCAACAGGTAACATGGAGAAAAGGCCGTTACCTGATCAATGCTGCCTCAATTGTTTATTATATAAGAAAAGACAGCGCAGCGGTCTCTGGCGCGCTTCGTTCATTGCGTACTCAATTGCCTGCCGGTGATATTGTTGTTCGGTCATTGCCATCGGATAACATGAATCGGACAACGAAAAGAAATGGCATCGTATTATTGATCGATTCCAACATGCATTTGAAACACGAAGGCTACACGCTTCAGGTGCATGAGCAATGGGTAACCATCACCGGTAAGGATGCTGCAGGATTATATTATGGTGTACAGACTTTTCACCAGTTGATGCAACATACCGGTAATATCCATTACCTGCCTGCCTGTATGATTACCGACTGGCCGGCATTTGCGGTGAGGGGATTCATGCACGATAATGGGCGTAATTTTCAAGAGATCAGTTCGCTTAAAAAGCAACTCGACCGTCTTTCTGCTTATAAATTCAATACTTTTCACTGGCATCTGACAGACAATCCAGCCTGGAGGCCACAGAGTAAAATTTATCCGCAGCTCAACGAAGCCAGGTATCGTAAAGGAGGAAGGGATCCGGAAAAATCTTACAGCTTCGACGATATCCGTGAACTGGTACGTTATGCAAAAAAGCGCGCCATTACCATCATACCAGAACTCGATATGCCGGGTCATAGTGCTTATTTTCAGCGCACATTCGGTTTCAGAATGGAATCGGAACAAGGCATGCAGGTATTGGAAAAACTGATTGACGAATTCTGCAATGAATTGCCGGTAGCTGATTGCCCTGTGATCCACATTGGTTCGGATGAAGTGCATGTGCCCAACCCCACTGCATTCATCGCGCGCATGGCCGCCCGCGTAAAAGCAAATGGAAGAAAAGTAATGGTTTGGAATCCAGGCCTGCCGCCTGAAAAAGGCACTATTGAACAAGTCTGGCGGGACGATCTCACCAGTGGCAGTCTGCGCAGGGATGATAATCCTTATGTAGATTCTTATGCAGGTTACCTGAACTCCTATGATGCACTGAGCCTGGTGCAGCGTTATTTTTTTCAGCAGGTTTGTAATAAGGAACAGGGCGATGCTGTTGCGTTGGGAGGCATCCTTTGCTGCTGGCCCGATACCAAGGTAGATGATAAAAGAAAGATATTCCTCCATAACCCTGTATGGCCCGGAGCGCTTGCATACAGTGAAGCGGTATGGTGTGGAAGACCGCAACCTGGTGAGCATTATATGGCAGCTTTACCGGCTGCAACATCAACAGCTGGCCAATATTTTCATGAATTTGAAATGCGGCTGGCCAGTCACCGCGATCGTTTTTTTACCGGAGAACCTTTTCCTTACGCGCGTTTTGGCAATATTGAATGGGAGATGACAGGCCCCTATTACAGAAGCAGTCAACAAGAACCATCAACAGCTTTTGCACCCGAAAAAAGTGATGGAGGTGTTGATACGGTTAAAGTCCGCAAGATAACAGGGGGGGTGGTACGTATGGAAGGATGGTTGGATCGAAGCATCATCACAGGCGGGCATGCCAATGAAACAGTTTATCTTAAAATGTATATCAACAGCAGCGAGGCAAAGACAATCCATGTGATGACGGGTTTTGAAGCTGCTGTTCGTTCCAACCGGCGCAGCGCAGGTATACCGGCCAACGGCCGGTGGGATGCCAATGGAGGAGCCATTTTTGTGAATGGTAAAGAACTGCCTGGGCCGCAATGGCAACATCCTGGTGGATACCGTTACCTGAAACCCACCTGGGAAACACCAGCCAATGAAATTCCGTTTACTGATGAAGAATTCTATTGGAGCCGTCCGCCGGCTACCATCAAATTAAAAAAAGGATCGAATACCATCCTGGTGCGGGTACCGCGTACCTATCCGGACCAGGCCTGGATGTTTGCATTCGTACCTGTTCGAATGAATGCTGCCGGCAGATGGGTAGAGGATGGTTCTGTATTAAAATAAATTGGAGCGAATGTGTGTTGATGAATATATGAGTTAAGACTTGGCTTGACAATTGATATTCCCTTAATACGGGAATAATCTATTTTTAATGCACCTATTCAATTAAACCAACTCATCATGTCATCAAATTCTTCACGCCGGGCATTCCTTTACCAAAGTTCGCTTGCATCTTTAGGTATATTGGTTGCCGGAAAATCTGCTTTGGCACGTAATTTCTTCCTGTCCAAACCCAACTCATTGATCCGGGGAGTTCAGATCGGAGTAACTACTTATTCATTCAGAAGCATGCCGGTACATCCGGATAAACTGTTGCAATATTGCATCGATAGCAATATCAATGCAGTTGAATTAAAGGGTGATGAAGTGGAAGACTATTTAGGCAAGCCCGTTAACCCGGTAAAAATGCAGCCACGCGTACCCGGACAACCAAAGCAGGAATTGAGCGAAGAGGTCAAAGCCCAACTGAAACAATATAAGGAACAAGTAGCTGCCTGGCGGGAATCTGTATCAATGGATGGATTCACTGAACTCCGCAAAAAATTTAATGCAGCCGGTGTTTACATTTTTGCGTATAAGCCAAACGCATTGGCGGCTGACAATACAGATGGCGAAGTAACTTATGCCATGCGTGCTGCAAAAGCGCTGGGCGCCACTTCGGTATCCGTTGAATTGCCCTCAGATCCTGCACAAACCAAAAGACTGGGCGAACTGGCCGAAAAAAATAAAGTATATGTTGGCTACCATGCCCACCTGCAGGCAACAGAAACTGCATGGGATACAGCTTTGGCCCAATCGCCCAATAATACCATCAACCTCGATTGCGGGCATTATATAGCTGCGGGTAATACCAAAGAGAGCCTGCTGTCTTTTATTGAGGCTAAACACAAAAAAATTACCAGTATGCACCTCAAAGACCGTAAAAGCAAAGCCAACGGCGGCAAGAACACGCCATGGGGTGAAGGTGACACGCCTTTGAAAGACATACTGACTTTGCTCAAAACAAAGAAATATAAAATGCCCGCTACCATCGAACTGGAATATGATATCCCGACAGGTTCCGATGCAGTGAAAGAAACAAAGAAGTGCCGGGACTACGCACAGCAGTTACTGGACGCATAACATTAAAAGCCTCGTTAGTAATGAACTAGCGGGGCTTTTTATCTCTCTGTAACACCACCTGCATGGTATTAAAATCGATTGGCGAAGAAGTGTGCTGGTGAATGATTTTCCAAACCAGCCCTTTCTTTACAGCTACCAATGTAAGGCGGTTCTCCAGGTAGCGAAGCGCTTCCCCCTGTTCCGAAGTTGCAGTAAATCTCGCTATCGCAGTAATGAGCGCCCATTCCCCTTTTTCTGTAATTTCAATATCGCTGAAAGTTACCACATCTTTATCCGCACCTAACGCGTCAAACCAACCCTTTGCCACTTCACGCCAGGCCGTAATGCCGTCGTATCGCCATTCCTGCCACATATCAAAGGCGCGTATGTTCTCGTCGAAAATGGAAGTGTAAGCAGCTGCATCTTTATGTAAAACTGCTGTAGCATAAGCTTCCAGCAAATCTTCTGGCCCCATCATTTTTTACTAAATATATAGAAAATATAAAATAATATGAAGTCCAGCTCGGATTCGTTACGATGGATCCAAAATGAGGAACGGAATCGAAGAAGATGCCAAATGAAGAGCACAGGATTACAATCATTAAAAGATATCGACGCAGTTCAAATTGATTAATTTTGAATCTAACGAAAAGCAATAGTATACCACGTGTCTATAGAAAGACTGAACCTGTACTTTGATAATTACTTTCCGCTTGATTCCAGCGAGCGAGATGTCTTACCCACGCTCTTTGTTGAAAGAAAAATCAAACGCAGACAGTTTATCTTGCAGCAGGGTGCTATTTGTAAGCACTTCACGTTCGTGGTTTCCGGTTGTTTGAGAATGTTTGCCATCGATGATAATGGAAAAGAACACAACATTCAATTCATTGCAGAAAATGATTGGGCAATGGATCTGAGCAGCTTTTACTCAGAGAAATCAAGTAAGCTTTATATAGAAGCTATAGAACCTTGTATCGTATTGCAAATCAAACATGATGATGTGCTCTATTTATATACCCATTTTCACAAATTCGATCATAACTTCCGGGTCATCATCGAACAAAAATTTATAGCATTGCAAGAGAGGGTACTTCAAAATATCAGCTCCTCAGCTTAGGAACGGTATGAATATTTCCTGCATCATTACCCTCATCTCTCCAATCGTTTGCCAAACACTCAAATCGCTTCTTACATCGGCATCACACCTGAATTTCTCAGTAACATCCCGATTACAAGTTTGATAAACTCAGGAGAGAAACGGATAAAGCCTATCTATATATCAACAACCAAAAAAGCCCTTCCTTTATTGTTGATAAATTCAAAGGCAAAACGACACATGGGGAAGTTGCCCTTTGGGTATGTAGCCTTCCGTGTTTTTGTAGCCTTCCGTGTTTTTAGGACAGTAAGGAATTAGACTCGAAAGAGTACCGGGTTGTAAGCCAACTTTAATCATTAAATGATTAAAACCAGGTGTAAGAATGTGCCCGTTAGTATGCGGACCAACTACGATGGTGGAAGAATGTGTTTCTTTTTTGTCTGTAACGATATTTTGGACAACTATACTATCCCTCACATAAAAGAATATGCCATGTTCAGGACTGGGAGGAATTGAGAAATTGAACCGGGGTCGTGTTGAATCCAATCTTACCTGGTGTATCATTATGTGATTTACAAATCCTCTTAAAGCAGGATGCGGCTCATAGAATTGATGAAACATAATGCTTGCTTTTGTTTCGTTAATTGTCCTAAAATGCGCTTTATTTACAACAAGATTGCCATAGTAAATTTTTATCTTTCAAATAATCTCAGGTATTCTTCAAATATGAAAACCCGGTTACGTTTATATCCGGTTTGTTCTTTAAGTATTCCGAGATTGTGAAAATCTTTAATCAATGTATTTGCAGTCTGTTTTGTTACATCCAGGTTTGTCATTACATCCGAAACAGTCACTACTGGTTTACTATACAGATAAGTAAGCAATGCTTTTGCATTGGGGAGTCTTTTCCCTAATGACACAATGCTATCCTTTTCAAGTTTATCTCTTAGTGCAATGATTTTAGTAAAGGTGTCTATTGCATTTTTTGATGTTTCAATAATGCCTACCAAAAAAAACTTTAGCCATTGTTCCATCCTGCTGTTAATTGAAACAGCCATTAAATTATCGTAGTAGAGCTGCCTGTTTTTCTCAATAAAGTCAGACAGATATAGCGTTGGTTTATTCAACACTTTTTGTGTTATCAAATACAGTGTAATTAATAACCGACCAATTCTGCCATTGCCATCGAGAAACGGATGAATTGCTTCGAATTGATAATGAGCCATGCCAATTCTGATTAGATGTGGGACTTGTATTTCTTCATTGTTTAGAAATTTCTCCAAGTCGCTAATGCAATCCGGCACAAGTGTGTGATGTGGTGGAACAAATGCAGCGTCAATAATTGTGGCTCCGCCAATCCAATTTTGACTTGTACGAAACTCTCCGGGCAATTTATTCTTGCCTCTTACTCCTTTTAATAAGATTTTGTGGGCTTGCTTGATTAGTCGGGAAGACAAGGGAAGCTTTTCAAGGCTCTTGATTGAATGATTCATGGCCTCGATATAATTCTGCACTTCTTGCCAATCATCTTTTAATTCAGGGCTGATATCTTTTGCTTCCAATACTGCCTCATCCATACGGGTACGTGTTCCCTCAATACGGCTGGATTGAGTTGCTTCTTTCACAATGTGCATCCTGATAAAAACGTCCACATCCGGCACAAAAGTCGAGAATGCATTAAGCTCCCCCAGCCTTAAATTTGCCTCCTCCAAAAGGGTATTGATCTCAGGGTTGTTTATGCCCCATTCCTTGTTTATAGGATTAGGACTAAAACTCTTGTAACCGTGCTGTTTCGTAAAAGCCCCTGATTTATATTCTTTTATATTCATACGCTGGTTCAAATTTACCATAAAAACGCATAGTCAATGAAATTTTGATTTCTTTGACTATAAAGATCTATAGTCAAAGATGTATTTTATCCCTTTTTTGCTATTAAATGGCTCAACCCCGGATCATTCAGCAGCCTTTCCATCTCAGATTGAATGATATCCTGCACATCCTGTTCTATAATACTCCTTGGAACTATAGTGTGCCTGTAAAGAGGTGATATTAGTAATGATGAGAAAAAATAGTATCTGTTATTGGAGGCTGCTTAGATTTGACATTCTTCCCCTAAACATTCTTACGTAAAAACAAAAAAGCCCTGAGACTGAGTAGTATCAAGGCTTTTCGATTTTTGTTTGTAGCCCGTACGGGAATCGAACCCGTCTTTCCTCCGTGAAAGGGAGATGTCCTAGCCGATAGACGAACGGGCCGTCTATTTTTTCAATCGGGACGCAAAAATAGGATGGGAAGGGGGTATAACAAAATTTTTTTTTGCCTACCACATTTGGATCCCGGTCGCATTAATTAATTTTAAAGACTTCATCAATCCCGATAATCACGTAAATTCGCATCTCATTTTAGCATTTATACCAATCATTAAACCAATTATTCATGAGTACAGTTAAAGTTGCCATTAACGGATTCGGACGCATAGGCCGTTTGGTGTTTCGCCAAATCTATAATATGAAAGGAATCGAAGTGGTTGCTATCAACGATCTGACAAGTCCCAAAGTATTAGCTCATTTATTGAAATACGACAGTGCACAAGGCCGTTTTGATGCTACCGTTACTTCTACAGAAGACGCCATCGTAGTGAACGGAGAAACCGTAAAAATATACGCACAGAGAGATCCCGCACAAATTCCCTGGGGTTCACATGGTGTAGACGTGGTGATTGAGTCAACCGGATTTTTTACCGATAAAGCCAAAGCGGAAGCGCACCTCACAGCCGGGGCCAAGCGCGTAGTGATCTCTGCCCCCGCTACCGGTGACCTGAAAACCGTAGTATTCAATGTAAACCATAATATCTTGGACGGCAGCGAAACCATCATTTCCTGCGCATCCTGTACTACCAACTGCCTGGCGCCGATGGCCAAAGTAATGAACGACCAGTACGGCATCGTAGCTGGTTTCATGACTACCATCCACGCTTATACCAACGACCAGAATACCCTCGATGCGCCCCACGCCAAAGGCGACCTGCGCCGCGCAAGGGCTGCAGCAGCCAATATCGTTCCCAACAGTACCGGGGCGGCCAAAGCCATCGGACTGGTACTGCCCGAACTGAAAGGTAAACTCGACGGAGCTGCACAGCGTGTGCCTACCATTACCGGTTCACTCACAGAACTGACTACCATCCTCACCAAAAAAGTAACGGCCGAAGAAGTAAATGCCGCTATGAAAGCCGCCAGCAACGAAAGCTTCGGTTATACTGAAGACGAGATCGTTAGCTCGGATGTGATCGGTATGCACTTCGGTTCTTTGTACGATGGTACACAAACCAAAGTGATCACCGTTGGCGATACACAACTGGTGAAGACAGTTAGCTGGTACGATAACGAAATGAGTTATGTAAGTCAGCTGGTGCGTACTGTTAAGTATTTCGCCGGTCTGATCAGCAAATAAAAAAGACAAGAAAAAAAATGCCGGACGCTGATCCGGCATTTTTAGTTTGCATACACTATTAATAAACACTACCATGAGCCGTTTTACCCATCACTCTTTCGCCGGACAAAAAGCGTTGATCCGCGTAGATTTCAATGTACCCCTGAACGCCAATTTCGAGATCACCGATGATACGAGGATAAGGGCCACCATTCCTACCATCCAAAAAATATTGAACGATGGCGGAAGCGTGATCTTAATGAGTCACCTCGGACGCCCGAAAGACGGCCCTACAGAAAAATATTCGCTGAAGCACCTGGTTGCTCATTTACAAGGATTATTGAGCAAAGCCACAGGCCACGCGGTACCTGTTCATTTTGCAGATGATTGTATTGGCGAAAGCGCCATACAGGCTGCTGCTGCCCTGAAGCCCGGTGAAGTGTTGCTGCTCGAGAACCTCCGCTTTTACAAAGAGGAAGAAAAAGGCGATCCTGCTTTTGCCGAAAAACTGAGTAAGCTGGGTGATGTATACGTGAATGATGCATTCGGTACCGCACACAGGGCGCATGCTTCCACAGCCGTGATCGCGCAATTCTTTCCTGCCGATAAAAAAATGTTCGGACTGGTGATGGAAGGTGAAGTGTCCAGCGCGGAGAAAGTATTGCACCAGGCATCCAAACCCTTTACGGCCATCATCGGTGGGGCGAAAGTGAGTGATAAGATACTCATCCTGGAGAACCTCCTGGAGCGCGCCACAGACATCATCATCGGAGGTGGCATGGCCTATACTTTCATGAAAGCGCAGGGAGGAAATATTGGTAATTCACTCTGCGAGGAAGACCGCCTGCAAACGGCGCTCGACCTGCTGAAGAAAGCCGAAGAAAAAGGCGTATGCATTCACCTGCCATCCGATTCTGTGATCGCCGATAAATTTGCAGCCGATGCCAATACTTCCACCGCTCCCAGCAACCAGATTCCCGATGGCTGGATGGGACTGGATATTGCAGAAAATGCCTGTGAGCAATTCAGCAACTGCATCAAACGTTCAAAGACCATTTTGTGGAACGGCCCCATGGGTGTATTTGAAATGGAAAAGTTCCAGCATGGTACCAAAACCATTGCTACTGCAGTGGCAAACGCAACACAGAACGGCGCTTTCTCACTGGTAGGCGGAGGCGATAGCGTAGCCGCCGTGAACCAGTTTGGCTTTACAGATAAAGTAAGCTATGTATCAACAGGAGGCGGCGCCCTGCTGGAATATTTCGAGGGAAAAGTATTACCGGGTATTGCAGCCATCCAGGCCTGATATTTTCCCGTTTACCACAACCCATCGGACAATTACATATAAAAACGTAATTTCAAAACAAAATCAAGTCAAATGAGTACAAAAAGTCTTACCCTGATTGTTATAGCGGCATTGGTATTGATACTGGGCGGATGCGGCTGTCGCGGTTACAATGGCCTGGTAGTTCAGGATGAAACCGTGAATAAAGCATGGAATAACGTACAAAGCGATTATCAGCGTCGTGCCGATCTGATCCCTAACCTGGTGAACACCGTAAAAGGAGAAGCCAATTTCGAACAGACCACTTTACAGAACGTGATACAGGCCCGGGCCAGCGCTACACAGATAAAAGTAGATCCTAAAGACCTCACTCCTGAGAAATTACAACAGTTCCAGCAGGCACAAGGTCAACTTTCACAAGCCCTCGGCCGTTTGCTGATGGTGAGCGAGAATTATCCCAACCTGCGCGCCAATGATGCATTCCGCGGATTACAGGCGCAACTGGAAGGAACGGAGAACAGGATCAAAGTATCCCGCAACGATTTCAACCAGGCAGTGGCCGATTACAATGTGAAAGCCCGTTCTTTCCCGATGAATATTTTGGCCGGTATGTTCGGCTTTAAAACCAAGGAAGGATTCAAGGCCGAAGCCGGTGCCGAAAAAGCGCCTGAAGTAAAATTCTAACCGCGATACATGTTGCGATTATTCAGTAAAAGACCCGACCGTTATTTTTCTGCCGATGAACAGAAGCGCATCGTTGCAGCCATCCAGCATGCAGAACGCAGGACCAGTGGCGAACTGCGGGTATTCATCGAAAGTCGTTGCCGTTTCGTTGACCCTTTGCGGAGGGCGCATGAAATATTCGGCGGACTGAAAATGTACGAGACGGCGGCGCGTAATGCTGTGCTGGTCTATATTGCCATGAAAGACCGGCAACTGGCTGTTTTCGGCGATGAAGGCATTCACCAGCGCGTGGGGTCTGCTTTCTGGAACCAGGAAGTACAACAAATGCTGCAGCATTTTAATAAGAACAACTACACAGAAGGCATCGTTCAGATCGTTACGGAAATAGGAGAAGCGCTCGCGCAGCATTTCCCTTATGATGAACAAACAGACAAGAACGAGTTGCCCGACGATATTGTATTCGGAAAATAAATAAGCGCCCCACCGGCTTGTGCAGGCGGGGCGCTTTAACGAACAACCATGAAGCGGATCGTATTTTTACTCCTGGCGATATTGGGGATGCATACCCTGATGGCGCAGAACATACTTCCCAAACCCAACCCGCCGAGGCTGGTGAACGATGCTGCCGGTGTATTATTGCCCGAACAGCGCGAGATATTGGAGCAGAAACTGGTGGCGCTGGACGACAGCAGCTCCAACCAGATCGCTGTGGTGTTGGTTAAAACACTGAACGATTACCCCATAGAAGAGTACGCCGTAAAGCTTTTCCGCGATTGGGGCATCGGCAATAAGAAAACCAATAACGGCGTATTGCTGATTGCAGCTATCAACGACCGGAAGGTACGCATTGAAGTAGGGTACGGACTGGAAGGCGCCATTCCCGATGTTGTTAGCGCCAGCATCATCCGCAATGATATCGCTCCCAATTTTCGCGATGGTAATTATTACCGCGGCATCGACCAGGCCACCAACTCCATTGCCAAAGCAGCAGTGGGAGAATACAAAGTAAAACGCGAACGGCAGAATAGCAGTGGCACCAGCGCTAAATCGATCTTTACTTTCATTATCATACTGGTAGTGGTATTGGTAATACTAGGCCGCGGTGGCGGAGGAGGTGGTGGTATGGTAAGCCGGCGCGGTTATGGCGATATTGCACAAACTATTTTCTGGACATCCCTCCTGAGCGGCGGCGGTCGCGGTGGCGGCGGCTGGGGTGGTGGTGACAGCGGCGGCGGTGGCTTCGGCGGTTTCGGCGGCGGAAGCAGCGGCGGCGGCGGCGCCAGCGGTGGCTGGTAATTTTTTCAATGAACTAAGATTGCTTGCTATGAAAATGAACAAATTGTTGTTGCTTACTTTGTTGTTGGCAACATGCGTACGCATCATCCATGCCCAACCCCCTCATGGATACAAATGGACCAAAGATGGCAACGGTTATTTCGCGGCAGAAAATGGAGAGATCGTTCGATATGAATTGCCTGCCTTCATCAAAACAGTCATCGCTTCGAAAGAAAAATTAACGCCTGCCGGTGAGAATAATCCCATCAGCATCCGCAATTTTTTCTTTTCCAACGACAATACCCAGGTACTGATCTATAACAACAGCAAGAAAGTATGGCGCTACGATACCCGCGGCGATTACTGGATACTCAACCTTACAACCGGCAGCCTGAAAAAAATGGGCAAGCAATTCCCGGCTTCTTCCCTCATGTTCGCCAAATTCTCTCCCGATGGCAGGAAACTTGCCTATGTAAGTAATTATAATATTTATGTAGAAGATATTGCTACCGGTAAAGTCACTGCACTCACCAGCGGTGGTACCCGCAAAAAGATCAACGGCACATTCGACTGGGCCTATGAAGAAGAATTCTTTTGCAGGGATGGATTCAGGTGGAGTCCCGATGGCCGTAAGATCGCTTACTGGCAGATAGATGCTTCCCGCACAAAGGATTACCTGATGATCAACAATACCGATTCTATCTATCCTTTTGTAAAGCCTGTAGAATATCCGGTTGCAGGTGAAGCGCCTTCTCCTTTCAGGATCGGCGTAGCAGATATTACCACTGCCAACACAAAATGGATGAACATTCCTACAGACCCGGTATTGCAATCTTATGTTCCGCGGATGGAATGGGCAGCCAACAGCCATGAACTGATTGTGCAACACCTGAACCGCAAACAAAACGAATCAAACCTCTTGGTTTGCAATATTGCTACGGGTGCATCCAATGCGATCTACAGTGAAAAAGAAAAAACATGGATCGATATACTGCCTTTGTGGGATGATGATTATGCTTACGGTGGATGGGACTGGCTCAACAATGGCAAGGAGTTCCTGTGGGCAAGTGAAAAAGACGGGTGGCGCCACCTGTATCGCGTTAGTCGCGATGGACAAAAAGAAACGCTGGTTACAAAAGGCAATTATGATGTGATGGACATCAGCTCCATCGATGAGCCAGGCGGGTATGTTTATTTTTTTGCTTCACCCGATAACGCCACACAGAAATATTTGTATCGCACCAAACTCGACGGTACCGGAACAGCAGAGCGATTGACGCCCATGAACCAACCGGGTACACACGATTATGAAGTGTCGCCAACGGGGCATTTTGCCATACATTCATTCTCCAATTATTATACAAGGCCTGTTGAAGAATGGGTATCATTGCCCGATCACAAAGCATTCAATGGCGACAATGTAAACAATGCACTGGCAAAGACAAGCCCCGCTCAATCGAATCTCAACTTTTTCAAAGTGAAAACTGCGGAAGGAGTAGAGATGGATGCCTGGATGGTAAAGCCAAACCATTTTGATTCTACAAAAAAATACCCCGTTGTATTTTATGTGTATACAGAGCCGTGGGGACAAAACGTAAAAGACCAATACGGTGTTGGCCATAATTTCCTGTTCAATGGAAACATGTCCGAAGAAGGATATATCTATATTTCAATTGATAACCGCGGAACGCCTGTACCCAAAGGGAGAGAGTGGCGTAAATCTGTGTACCGGAAAATAGGACAGGTCAATATCCGCGACCAGGCACTGGCAGCAAAAGAGATACTCAAATGGCCTTTTACAGACACTTCGCGTGTGGCCGTATGGGGCTGGAGCGGTGGCGGTTCGGCCACACTCAACCTGATGTTCCAGTATCCTGAAATTTATAAAACAGGCATTGCGGTAGCCGGTGTAGGTAATCAATTGACTTACGACAATATCTACCAGGAACGTTACATGGGGTTGCCGCAGGAGAACAGGGAAGACTTTGTGAATGGTTCACCCATCACACACGCCAAAAACCTGAAAGGACATCTGCTCTATATCCATGGTACGGGCGACGACAACGTGCATTACAACAATGCAGAAATGCTGATCAATGAATTGATTGCAAATGGCAAACAATTCCAACTGATGAGTTATCCCAACCGGTCACACGGCATTTTTGAAGGCAAAGGAACTACGGCACATCTTTCGCATTTGTACACCGATTACCTGCGCATGTATTGCCCGCCGGGGCCCGGTGCCCGCTGATCAGTTGTGCTGTTTGGTGAACATGTTTTTCTTCACATCATACCATACCTGGTCGAGACTCCGGCCGTCATCCACCCAGGTAGAAAGGTACTGGCGCATGTTCTCGTACTGGTTGCGTGATGCAGTGGCAAAAAAGTCTTTAATGAAACGGCTGTCCTGCTCAAGGGCCCCTTCACCATATATCTGCCTCACAGAGAGCTCGCGATCGTGGTCTTTCTGGATGGTCTCTTTCTCCAGCTCTTCACGTAACCGCACTTTTTCATCGTAAGAGCCGGTAGGCAACAATGTTTTTGCGATCACAGGCATGAGCTCGATCAGCATCAACAATGCTACGAGCAGGTAATAACGGAAAGCCACGGCCGGATTGTCTTTCACCAGGTGATTGAGCGCTTCAATGCGCGTGATGAAACCGTCGTTTAACAACGCTTCAAAAGCCTGTTGCTCTTTTTGAACAGTGAGATCGATGGCGTGCAATGAACTATCAACCATGCGGAGCCGTGGCCGCAGTTGTCCTTCCATTTGCTGGTATTCGATACCCAGTTTCTGGTATTCATCCTGCTTGGCCTTCGCCACATCTTTCAATCCGGGTCTTTTACTTCCACCAGTACCATCGGTTTCAGCAATGAATGTCTGCCTGGCCTGGCTCACTTCACCATATTTTGTGGAGAGTTGTTGTTCCAGCTCATTTTTAGAACGCAGCAGATCAGCACGCGATGCCTGGTAAAGCGAGTCCTGGCGCATGCGCTTTTCTTTTTTCCGGTGCTCATTATCCAGCGAAGTCTGTACATGGATCTCTTTATCGAACAAGTAAAGCAAAGCAGGTTGTGCCATGAAAACACCAATGGTCACTGCCAGCAGTCCACGGAAAACCAGGGGAATGAACTTGCGTTTGTTGCTGCGGGTGATACCCTTGATCAGGGCCCTGTCTATGGAAAGGATGATGCAACCCATAAAAAAACCCAGGAAACAAGCGATTGGCAGGTTAGAGGTAACGGTACTGAAAAAATAGGTCCAGGCAAAAGTGGCAAATAACCAGGTGCCCATCACGCTCATACCTATAATGGCGTAACGGTTGCGATCGATCATGCAATCCCTGATCAATTCTTCTTCGGCTGTTGCCAACCACCATAAAAAACGGTTCCATCTGCTGGGGGCACCCGCACCCCTATGTACATAGGCAGCAGGACTGGTCTTTTCCTTCATAATTACAATTTGGAGCAGAAAAACGGTTGAAGTAGGGGAATACCTGGTTGGAGTCGGAATGGTAAAGGAACGATTTTAAACCGGTACGGCCCGTAGAAAAAGCCGTTTTAAAGCTATTTTAACGGAATATAACAGGGAAAACCTCCAGTTTTCGATCCATGCCCTACCTTTGCCGCTCAATAAAAGTTTCTATGAAGACGGATAAGAATACGGTCATTGGATTCATCTTGCTGGGAGTCCTGTTTTTTATTTTTTTCTGGTACAATAACAAACAACAGGCCACATTATTGGAAGCGAGGAAAAAACAGGAAGATTCCCTTGCCCGTATAGCCGCCAGTCGCATTAAACCGGAGGATAAAGCCCTTGCGCGCATCGATTCCCTGAAGCGTGATTCTGCTTCCCGCGTAGCGGCTGCAGGTGATTTTACCACGGCTGCCATTGGACAGGAACAGCTGGTGAGCGTGGAAAACGACGTGATCAAAGTAACTTTTACCACCAAAGGCGGGCAGGTAAAATCGGTAGAACTGAAAAACTACCATTCAGCCCAGGGCAGTCCCGTGGTGCTTTTTAACCAGAACCAACTGGGATATAATGTAAATACGGCGGCCAACCAATCGGCTTCCACCACCGGTTTATTCTTCACGCCTTCGGCTCCCGTAACCCAGGCCGATGGCAGCCAATCTATCAACTTCAGCATCAACGCCGCGAATGGAGAGAGTATCATACACCAGTTTGTGATCAGGAAAGGCGCTTATATGGTTGATTGGAATGTATCCCTGACCGGTGCAGATAAATTGCTGAGCCAGGGGCAATTCAACCTGCAATGGAACGGCGAAACTTTTCAGCAGGAAAGGACAGCTACTTATGAAAGGCAGATGTCGAATATCTGTTTTTCAGAAGGCAACGAGTTCGATTATATGTCTGCCAAAACGGAACGCAAGTTTGAAAAAAATGTACAATGGGTGAGTATGGTGCAACAGTTCTTCAATACCACGCTCGTGGCAAAGAACGGCTTCGGCAGTGGCGATGTACAATGGCAACGCAAGACCGATTCCAGCAATGTACTGGCTACGGCGCAGATGAACCTGCAGGCCAAACTGCCGGTGACAGCATCGGTATCTGTACCGCTTCAATTATACTTTGGTCCCAGCGACTATTCGATCCTCAAGCACCAGGCTCCTGAAATGGACCGCATTGTGAACCTGGGCCGTGACATGTATTCTTTTGTAAGGCCTATCAACAAATTCATCATCATGCCCGTATTCGATTTCTTTGCGGGTTTTGTGAAGAACTACGGATGGGTGGTATTGTTGCTGACTTTGTTCATCAGGCTGGTAACATCACCGCTTACTTACAGCAGTTACCTGAGCGGCGCCAAGATGAAAGTGTTGCGCCCCGAGCTGGATGTGATCAAAAAGAAATTCGGCAGCGACCAGCAGGGCTTTGCCATGGAGCAAATGAAATTATTCCGCGAAGCGGGTGTGAACCCACTGGGTGGTTGTATCCCGGCTTTATTGCAGATTCCCATCTTCTTTGCATTGTATAGTTTCTTCAATTCCAATATTGCGCTGCGCGGACAATCCTTCCTCTGGAGCCAGGACCTTTCTTCTTATGATGTGATTGCCAAACTGCCTTTCAATGTACCGTTGGGATTCGGAGATCATATCAGTTTGTTCACTATTACAGCCGTAATAACGAGCTTCCTGATCTCTATTTACAATATGAGCATGACGCCAACACAGGATAATCCGATGATGAAGTACATGCCGTATATTTTCCCTTTCATGCTGCTGTTCATCTTTAACAGGTTGCCTTCGGCGCTGACCTGGTATTATACGGTATCGAACCTCATCACACTCGGACTGCAGTTCGTGATCCAGAATTATATCATCAACCATGATAAGATACTGGCCAAGATCGAAGAAAAGCGTAAAGCGCCCAAGACCAAAAGCAAATGGCAGGATCGCTATGAGCAGATGATGGAAAGCCAGAAAAAGTTGCAGGACCTGAAAGAGAAGAACCAGCGTCGCAATAACTGAGTTTTTTTGGCATAGATTTGATGGTACTATTCAAAACAGAATGGCCATGCGTGCTTATGTTTCATTGATAGGTTTATTGTTGTTCTCCGCAGTGCTGTATGCACAACAACGGGTGGTGGCGGATTGTACCGTTACCTACCGCGTGAACCTGGAAGAAAAGGGTGGCGATAAAGATGTTACCGAATCATTCGGCGCTACAACAAAAACAGTGTATATCCGCGGCAATAACAGCCGGGTAGACCTGGTAAGTCCAGCTTTCAAACAATCCCTGCTGTACGATAAAACAGCTGCCAGTGCAGTGATATTGCGTGAGTTCGGCAACCATAAACTCATGACCAAACTGAATCACGATCAATGGATCGCTGCCAATAAAAAAATGTACGACAGCATGACCATCGCCTATTCCGGTGAGACCAAGAATATACTCGGCTACGAGTGTAAAAAGGCTGTGTTGCGTTTGAAAAACGGCACCACATTCAGCCTGTATTATGCCACTAATATTATTCCTTCTGTGAGGGAATTTCAATACGAGTTCAAAGACATACCGGGTTTTGTGCTGGAATATGAGTCGATGGAAGGAGAGAACAAGAAAATAACGTATACAGCTACGAAAGTGAACATAAGTCCCGTGCCGGTATCAAAATTCGAGATACCTACTTCGGGTTACAGGATCATCAATTGAATTAGTGGTGCTCGGGAGGAGCAGGGGTTTTGAATTTGGGAACCCTTACCTTGAACTTATAAGGATAGATATAAGTAGTATTCCCATTGTCAAATTTGAGCATGGAACTCACTTCTCCACCTCCGTTGAGGGCTTCACTCACGGAAGATGAATGCATGACTTGCGTTCCTTTGAACTGCATGCTGGATTTGAGGGAAGAATAAGAAATCGCTGAAAGGGATTTGTGAGATGATACGGCATTTACGTTCTTCAACGAATATTTGCTGTTGTTCTTGGTACCGCCTTTTTCGTCGGTAATGCCGGTAAATGAAAAAGCAGCAAATGCTATCTTAACGCCCAGGGTAAGGACGAATGCAATAGCAACTGTTTTAATATGTTTTGGCCCTCTCATTAACACAAATGTAAATAATTTTAACAAAATTACAAATTAAGCTTCTGTTAGCTAAACGTTAAGGGATTAAAAAAGTTACCCGAAACTTGGAAAAAGCTGATTTTTGTTCTAAATTGGGTAAACCAATAGACAGATGAGAGAAAACCCGTATCGTGAAGACCGAGAGGAACTGAAGGAGCTATTGAGACAATACCAGAATCTGAAACAGGGCCGTAGCCATAGTTTCCTTGAAGAAGAGGCTTTTGAACGTATTATAGATTATTTTGATGATAAAGATAATCTCCCTGAAGCACTTGAAGCGGCCGAGACCGGCCTGGAACAATTCCCTTATTCTTCCCAGTTGATGATCAAAAAGGCAGATTTGCTGCTGGCTACCCGTAAATACCGGGAGGCGCTCGATGTGCTGGAAATGGCGGAATTGTACGACAGCAGTGATATCAACCTCTATATCCTCAAAACAGATGCTTACCTCGCGCTCGACCAGCAAGCCAAAGCCGTGGAACTGCTCGAATCGGCCTTGCGCCTTTTTGAGGGGGAAGAGCGGCTTGACCTGCTCTTTGAGCTGGCCGATGTGTACGACGATTATGAAGAGTTCGATAAGGTATTCGATTGCCTCAAACTGATACTGGAAGAAGAGCCCAATAATGAAGAGGCGCTGTACAAGATCTGTTTCTGGACAGATTTTACCGGCCGTAATGAAGAAAGCATACGCCTGCACCAGCAGATCATCGAAGATTATCCGTTCAGCGAGCTGGCCTGGTTCAACCTGGCGGCGGCTTACCAGGGATTGAAACTCTATGAAAAAGCCATCGATGCATACCAGTATGCGGTGGCCATCGATGAAAAGTTCGACTATGCTTACCGCAACATGGGTGATGCTTACCTGCGGTTGAGAAAATACAAGGAAGCCATTGAAGTGTTGGAAAAAGTACTGGAACTAACGCGCCCCGAAGATGTGATCTATGAAGCCATCGGCCATTGCTATCACCGTATGGGCAATTATGCACAGGCGCGCTTTCATTACAAGAAAGCGGTGCACCTGAACCCCGATGACAGCAAGCTGCACTACAAGATAGCCGTTACCTATATGCTGGAACAACAGTGGCAAAGCGCCGTGAAGCAACTGGAGAATGCCATGCGCATTCACCGCTCGGTGCCGGAATATAACCTGGCCATGGGGGAATGCAAGATGAACCTCAACCAGTTCAAGGATGCCATCCAATATTTCGGAGCAGTAGTGCGCTATAAAACCAAGAATGTGGCCGGATGGGAAGCTTTGATCCGCTGCCTGATCAAAGCGGAATTTTACGATGAAGCGATAGAGCAATGCATGGCGGCATCGAAAGCCACAGAAGGCAAACCGGTATTCCTGTTCTATCACAGCGCCGTTCTTTTCATCATGGGTAAGAGCAAAGAAGCCCTGGTGAAACTGGAAACAGCGATGGAAAAAGCGCCCAGGCTCCTGAAAAAATTTGTAGAGATCAACCCGTCCATACTGCAAAACAACCACGTGGTAGATATAGTAGCCCGCTACAAGAAGGGCAAAAAAATATAGACTCCTTCCCGCTGCACATGTACGATTAGCCTATTTTTGCACCCGACAAGAAAACGAATAAGAGCATGAATTTTAATCTGACGCAGATCCCTACCCGTACGCAGCAACCCCGGAATTCAGGTATAACAATGGTAATGGACAAAGGACTCAGCATCACGGAAGTCCATAATTTTATGAGCGTGTCGGGTCCGCATGTGGATATTGTCAAACTGGGCTTCGGCACTTCATTCGTTACGCCCAAACTCCGTGAGAAGATCGAAGCATACAAATCATACAACGTGCCTATTTATTTCGGCGGCACTTTATTCGAAGCTTTCCTGGTGCGGAACCAGTTCAATGATTATATCTCCGTGTGTAAGGACTATGGAGTGGATTATATGGAAGTGAGTGATGGCTCCATCACCATCCCGCATGCAGAGAAATGCGGCTACATTGAGAAACTCACACAGCACGGTACTGTATTGAGTGAAGTGGGAAGTAAAGACGCTGCGCATATCATTCCTCCTTATAAATGGATTGAACTGATGCGCGCCGAACTGGAAGCGGGCTCTTCTTACGTGATCGCAGAAGCACGCGAAGCGGGTAATGTGGGTATCTACCGCGGCTCGGGTGAAGTAAGGGAAGGTTTGGTGCAGGAGATACTCACACAGATACCGGAAGAAAAGATCCTTTGGGAAGCGCCGCAGAAAGCGCAGCAATTATACTTCCTGGAACTCATCGGCTGCAACGTAAACCTTGGAAATATCGCACCGCAAGAAGTGATCGCATTGGAAGCAATGCGTGTTGGATTGCGGGGAGATACGTTTGAACTTTACCTCGATAAAGCCTGATAACTATGCGCCGCTTTGGTTTGCTGGGATACCCGCTGTCACATTCTTTCTCGCAGCATTATTTCACCGGGAAGTTCAGCCGGGAAGGTATCCGCGATGCGGTCTATGAAAATTTTTCCCTGCCCCGGATCGAAGAACTGCATGCTGTATTGAAACAACACAGCGATCTGCGCGGATTCAATATTACCATTCCGTATAAAAAACAGGTACTGGCTTTTCTATCAGGATACACACCTGCCGTACAGCAAATGGGCGCTTGTAACTGCGTTAAGATCACCAACGGATCATTGTTCGGTTATAACACCGATGTGGTGGGCTTCAAACAATCATTGCAACCTTTCCTGAAACCTCATCACCGCAATGCATTGATATTGGGTACGGGGGGCGCTTCGGCAGCAGTAGAATTTGTATTGAAGGAACTGCATATCGATTACCGGTTTGTATCGAGAACGGCCGGAGACGATACCATGCGTTATGATGAGTTGGATGCATCGGTGCTTTCTTCGCATCACCTGGTCATTAACACTACGCCACTGGGTATGTACCCCAAAACGGAAGAATATCCTGCTATCCCTTATCAATACCTCACACCGGATCATCACTTGTACGACCTGGTCTATAACCCGGCAGAAACCCAATTTCTTGCTAAGGGCAAAGCAATGGGCGCCACCATTCAAAACGGAGAGGAAATGCTGGTGCTGCAAGCCGAAGAGAGTTGGCGGATATGGAACAGTGCCGATTGATCCAGTTCATGATGCGTGTTCTTTGAGAAATGCAATGAGTTGTGCGACGGCTTTTTTGCGATGGCTGAATGTATTCTTTTCTTCCACGCTCATTTCTGCAAAGGTTTTCTCGGCGCCATCCGGCACGAAAATAGGATCATACCCAAAACCTTCCCCGCCCTTGCACACATCGATGATGCGTCCTTCGCAGATACCTTCAAACTGGTATTCCTTGCTTTGAAAAATGAGGGAGATCACCGTACGAAACCGGGCATTCCGTTGATCGATGCCCTGCATATTCAATAACAACTTGTCGATATTCTGCTGGAAGCTTCTGCTCTCACCGGCATAACGCGCGCTCTTCACGCCCGGTTCACCGTTCAGTGCGTATACTTCCAATCCGGAGTCTTCGCTGAAACAATCTTTACCTGTCATCCGGTGAATGGTTTGCGATTTTTCCGTTGCATTCGCTTCAAGGGTATCGTGCGGTTCGGGGATATCGATGTAGATACCCGCTTCCTGCAATGTGATGATAGCAAAACCTTCTCCCAATACAGAACGGACTTCATTCACCTTGTTTTGATTATTGGTGGCAAAAATGATCGGAGGCATCATAGCTGGAATATCTTTTTCAGGCTGAGCCAGAGTTTGGTTTTTTCCAGCTTCGCTTCCTTGCTTTCGCCCAACATGGTTTGCAGGGAAGGGGCCGACAGGAACTGGCACTGGTCGTATGGCTGCACTTGGTAATGCGGAATGGTAAAAGGTAATTGGAGCTGCTGCAGGTTCACATCAAAAGCCAGCAATACCACAGGTTGCAGGTGGCTTTTGAGGAAAGAAAACAATACGGGCTCCTGGTGCCTGTTGATGATGGCCACGTCGCCCAGGTTCAATTTACAGGCCGATAGTATGCTGGAAAGGAACTGCAGCGATTCATCGTTCAGGTAAACGGCCCCGGCATCGTTGACAATGATGGCGATGTGTTTACCATTATTGCCGAGGTACCATTGTTTCGGTAGAGCTGCGGGTGCTGCAGGCAGGGGTTTCTCTACCGGAGACGTGCCATCTTTTGTTAATGTGTTTGCAAGAGAAATAGCGTCCTCAGTAATCACCAGGCTGTTCTTATACAGTCCCGCCAGCACAAAATCAGGTAACCGCTGCTCCATTAACGATTGTTAGTTTTTATTTTTTTCGTTTCTTTGTAGCAAATATAGAAACTATGACAGCAGCACCCGAGATAAACGTTACGAAAGTGGAAACGAGCAGGTTGAAAAGCATGAGCCTGGAAAATTTACCGTTTGGTCGTGTCTTTACCGACCACATGCTGGAGGCGGATTATGAAAACGGAGAGTGGAAGAATGTAGAAATTAAACCGTATCAGCCGCTGCTGTTCGAACCTTCACTGGCTGCTTTTCATTACGGACAAGCCATTTTCGAAGGCATTAAAGCATACAGGAACGAAGCAGGAGAAGCTTTCATCTTCCGTCCTTACGATAATTTTAAACGATTCAATCTTTCAGCAGAACGCATGTGCATGCCGGTTGTGCCGGAAGAAATTTTCATAGAAGGCATGCGCCAGTTGATAGACCTGGATAAGAGCTGGATACCCGCTAAAAAGGATCACTCTTTATACATCAGGCCTTTCATGATCGCAACAGATTCTATGCTGGGAGTGAGGCCTTCTGAAACATACAAGTTCCTGATCATACTCAGTCCCACCGGCCCTTATTTCGCCGCTCCCATGAAGATCAGTGTGGAAGAAAGGTACACGCGTGCTGCTCCCGGTGGTGTGGGCTTCTCCAAAAATGCCGGTAACTACGGCGGTAGCATGATGGCAGCCAAGCAAGCCAACAAATCAGGATACGACCAGGTATTATGGACCGATGCTTTCGAGCACAAGTGGTTGCAGGAAGTAGGTATGATGAATGTGTTTTTCCTGATCAATGGGGTAGCAGTAACACCTTCACTGGAAGAAGGTACGATCCTGAAAGGTGTTACAAGAGACAGCGTTGCTACATTGTTACAGGAATCAGGTATCAAAGTAGAAGAACGCCGCATCAGCATCGATGAATTGATTGAGGCATACAAAGCCGGCCAGTTGCAGGAAGTATTCGGAACAGGAACGGCAGCCACTATTGCTTACATCAAAGAATTGAAATACAAAGACCATGTGATGCAGTTCGATCTGGACAAATGGAAAGTGGCGCCTGCTATCAGGAACCTGCTCAATGACATCAGGGATTGCCGCATAGCTGATACACACAACTGGATGTTTAAGATTTAATGTCTTGTGTTGTGCGTCATCCCGAGCGAGCATAGCGAGTCGAGGGATGACGTGCAAATTTTTATAATGCATCTCCGATCATAACTTTTTTAACGACTGTATCACTACCGCATTTTAATTCAAGTATATACAGCCCTTTGGGCATGCCTGCCAGTGAAATGGTAAAACGACCTTCCTGGCGAAAACCTAACATGAATGATCTTACCTGTTGCCCTTGCAGGGAAAACAAATGCAGCGAACAGTTGCCAGGTTGAATGGCTTTGAAATCAACGAAAAGCCGGTCATTGGCGGGAACAGGTCCGGCCAGCAACCGGATCCTCGAAGGGATGCTAATGGTTGCGAGCTCTTTTTTGAAAGCTGTAACCTCAAAGCGATCAGTTGATCCATTCAATGTATCATGGCTTAGCCTGAAATAATAACTGCTGTCTTTTTCCAGTTGCATCCACCGGTCGAGCAATTTATCGTGCAGGTATAAAACCAGTTTTTCAGGTAAAAATTTTCTGGCTGTTCGTATGCGGAAGAGTCCGGATACATTGGAACGGATACCCAATGGAACCACTGTTTTTTTATGAAAAGGCCGCGCATCGGCAGACAATGCATTTTTATCGGTACTGAAACTATAAAAACTGATGTCGGGGTTCATGATCTTTTCTGCATCCAGCGGATCGGTTGCATCACGTGCACTGTCGATATGAAAGAGCAATATCCTATCCCAGAATCGACCATCACTTTCCAATCTCAATTCAAGATGATAAGGATCATCGGCGGTCTCCATGAATCCATTGGAAGGTTCACCCGTTAGTTTTGCCTGCTCTGTGAACAGGAGATGGTTTTCAGTAAACGCATAAGTTTTGATAAAAAAAGAAGCGAAAGCGGGCATCATAAAATGACTTTTAAAAGGAATTGAAGTATAACCGCCATGCAGACCTTGCTGGCTATCCCATATCCAGAAATAAGGAGCGATGTTGTTGCTTGGGGAACTATGCAGCATATCAACCGGGCATGGATAGGGGTTCACAACAAGCCGGTAGCCTGTGTATTGATCTGGTGGAAGAAAGATTTCCTGACTGCCCTGGTTTATGCGGCCAGATAGAACAATGATGGTTGGAGGTCCTTTGATTTGCATGCGAAGCCCCTGGTGCTTTTCCCATCTGGGTTCCGGCATGTTCGCGCTGCTGTCAAAAGATGTCCAGGCGGCTGCTTTGTCAAATGATAAGTACCCGGCGTTTTCATCGAAAAAAGAAAAAGATGCAATGTTGGAAAGCTCTGTTAACAATTTTGTATCCAGCGCCGTTGAGAAAGGATGTGCCAGCAGGTGTATACCACTATCGGGAAGACGATATTCCACATGAACAATGCCGTTGATGCCGCTCTCTGCGGCAACAGGGCCGATCCTGCTACCTTCCTTCAATACAAGCCATCCATTGGTTTCAAGCATTCCTTTGCGACAACTGAGCATACCGGAAACATTCAATGAATCTTTCAAATACACTTTGTTATTGTTGATGGTGAGGTGGTGAATGGTATGCTGCAACAATGCAGTTGAAGAGAGCGCCTGCGGTTGGAGGCCGTTCAGTTCGATACTGCCATTGGTAGCATCGATGCTTTGAGTAGGGGCGTTAATGGAGCCACTGCATTGTAATACGCCGCTGATCTGCAAAGCCGATTGATCTGAGAGTGTGAGGTGATTGCAGGATGCTGAACTGGTGATCTGCGGGGAATATGGTGAGGAAGCAGGAATGAACACATCAGTGCTGCTACCGGGGATATTTGCTCCGCACCAGTTGTTGGCATTGTTCCAGTCGCGATTGATATTACCCAGCCATAAGCCTTCTTTCATTGCCGTGACGGATACAGGCGCAGAATAGGATGAACAAGCGCCCATTGTGAATTTTCGCCTGAACCAGGTATTGGTTTCAATGACGGGTGGTGCGTAATGGGGCAGGTTGTTGATGCCGGGTGCAGGCAGGAAGCCGTTCGATGCAGAGACCGTAGTGTATTCCCATGCATAAGCGATGGGGGATTGTTCACTTGAGATAATCGAGCCAACGAGCGCCGAAGGCTTGCTCCCTGCACAGATCCGTTGATTGGCTTCAATCGTATTTTCACGAACGGGCGAGACGGTACAATCTTCTACAAATACAGGCGCCGTAACGAAGGCAGCAAAAGAGAAATCATCAATGGCCAGGGCGTCATCGTTACCCGGCTCGTCATGATCATCCCAACGGAGCAACAGTTGTTCGCCGGGTTTCCAGTGGATATTGCGAATGGTGTGCCGGATGAGGTATTGGTTCGCAGGTAACTTCCCATTGAGAGCCGAAGCCCCTGTGGTATACACGACAGATTGCAGGTTCAATGCGGGAACGGCTGTAAGGGCCGATGAAAAAGGAGGTGACAGGTTACCTGTAGCGTAGTTGAAAGTGTAGGTATTACGATTTCCGGAGCCGCCTTTGCGCCACTGTTCAACGGTAAAGGAAAGGGTACAGCTGTCGAGCGTAATGCCTGTCTGGTTGCTGAGGAGCAATCCGAATGCATATACCCCGCTTCCAGATGCGAGGGAACCCAGGGACCGGTTGGTGTTTTTGGAAGCTCCAAAACTATAGGCTCCGCTTGCCGTACCCGATCCGGTTCCGGTTAGCAATTGGGCATTGGCGCTGCTGCTGCCTGTTTGAAGCATGAACCAGCCTTCCATCCCGGCTGCGTTGACCGGGGAATTAGCCAGGGCAAAAGGCCCTTTACCGCCGGGAAATAGTATCGTACCGGAGAGGGGCAGACCATCAAAATCCTGGCGGTATACCTGGCCGGCAAGGGTATAAGAAAGCGGTGCCTGAACCGGCGGCTGGGCGACGGAAACCAGGGGTAGGAGCAGGCCATAAAGCAATTGATGCATGGTAAAACGCTTCATAGTGTTTATTTTTGGGTCTTTAAAACGGCCCGGAAGTGGGCAACAGGCTAAAATAGGTGCGGATGCTCCGGCAGGAACGGAGTAGACAAAAAACCAGAAACTTGTGAAAACTTTTTGGATTTTCGGTTTCAACTGTTACCTTTGCCGTCCCAAAATTTAAATGGTTCAGAATGCCTACAATACAGCAATTAGTTAGAAAAGGCCGCGAAATTATCAGGGCTAAGAGTAAATCAAGGGCTTTGGATGCATGCCCCCAGCGTCGCGGGGTTTGTACCAGGGTATATACCACTACCCCCAAAAAACCGAACTCAGCCTTGCGTAAAGTAGCGAAAGTGCGTTTGACCAATAAGGTGGAGGTGATCGCTTATATCCCTGGTGAAGGGCATAACCTGCAGGAGCACTCGATCGTATTGATCCGTGGTGGTCGTGTGAAAGACTTACCGGGTGTACGTTACCACATCGTTCGCGGAAGCCTGGATACTGCTGGTGTGAAAGATCGTAAGAAGAGCCGTTCTAAATACGGTACGAAGAAAGAAAAGGCAAAAAAATAATTCCAATTAATCGTTAATTACTATACGTCATGCGTAAAGCACAAGCTAAAAAATTACCCCTCGCTCCTGATGGACGTTTCAATGATAAACTGGTTACCCGTTTCATCAATAACCTGATGTGGCAGGGTAAGAAAAGCACTGCCATCAACATTTTTTACGATGCAGTGGATAAAGTGAGCAAGCAGACTGGTGAAGACGGATATGAGATATGGAAAAAAGCCATCGCCAATGTAACGCCTGCTGTAGAAGTACGCAGCCGCAGGATCGGTGGTGCAACATTCCAGATCCCTGCAGAGGTTCGTCCCGATCGTAAGATCTCTTTGAGCATGAAATGGTTGATCCGTTACAGTCGCGAAAGGAATGGCCGCACCATGGCAGATAAATTAGCCAATGAGATCGTAGCTGCCAGCAAGGGTGAAGGTGCTGCTTTCAAGAAGAAAGAAGATACCCACCGTATGGCAGAAGCCAATAAAGCATTCTCGCATTTTAAAGTATAAAAAAAGTGAGCGCAAGCGTTTAGAAAGCCCCCCATTTTGGGGGGCTTTTTTTTGCAAAAAAACCTTCATAAAAGACACATTATCAGAACCGAAACTGTAATTTTGGATCACCAAACCCCACTAATCCAATTCCTGCTGAAATCTTCAGTATGAAGCCAGTTTTCGTGGCTAGTCGTTACCCTCTGACTATTAATCCAGTTTCCAAAATCCTTTTTTTAAACCATTACATCCAATTGTAATCTTGTGACTGATCATTATCCGCTGCGATACTGATATGTCTACTTTTTTGTCCTCTGTTTAACCAAATCCATCTCCAATTCCTCCGGCAAAAGCCATCCTATTCGTCTATCCAATCCCTTTCAAAAACGCGTGTATCTGGATCCTGAGCAATGGACCTATTGAAATCTGGATATCAACTAACATGACGGCATCTTGCAAAATCATTGCTTCTTTCCTCTTCTTCTGTGTACTCCTGCTGGGCAGTTGTACAAAGGACGATGGGAATAGCATCAAACCTGAAGACCAGCTGGTGAAGTATCTCACTGGCGAAGTTGGTAATCGGGTATGGCGTATCAAAGAAGTATATCAGAACAGGGTGCTGCAGCAGTTAACGGCTAATCAACTTCGGTATACCAAGACGTATACTCAAACAGCAGGACAAGCTTACACAGGCATTTTTACAGATTCTGACGGGTTCTCAGGTAAATGGATGCTGACTTCTGTATCGCAATTGGTTGAAGTGATCACCAATAACACGGCAGGTGATATCAAAACAGAATGGATCATCAATAAGCTCGATGCCAATACGATGGATGTAGAAACTACGAATAACGGAACAACAACACGGATCGTCTATTATGGGTTTTAAAAGAAAAATACAATTGTTGATGGCTTTGCTGCTTGTCTGCTCCGCAGGCATGGCACAGCTGTCTACTTCTTGTTCTTTTTCTTCTATCGGTGGAGGTAATAATGGTTCTGTGGGAGTTGCCAGTCCCCTTCTTGTGTACAGCAAAACAAAATGTTTAACAGTTTCCAACGGTCTGGGTGTTTTGGATATTGCCAATAACGGTAATGGACATTTCGATGCAAGCTGCAGGGAAATACCTCCAGTAGGACCCGGCATACCGGAATTCTCGCTGTCGCTCTCGGTATATCCCAATCCTACCAGGGGAATGAGCACTTTGAAATGCAAAGGAAATTTTGATGCGGGGTTGTCGTGCATGGTGCGGGTGATTGCATTTGACGGAAGGGTTATGTTGTCGCAGGTGGTGCCTATGACGGCGATGGCTACCGGATGGACATTTGATCTCAGTAATTATACTTCCGGCACTTATATGGTTAACGTGGAATTGATACGCCAGCAGTATAATCTGAAACTGATCAGGTTATAAAATTATTACCAGGCAACTGGTTGAAGATACTATTGTCTATTGAAGCGCATCAATGCGCAGTGTCCTGAGAAAGACCATTAAAATCCATATCCTGTGAAAGACCAAAGTCCTATCCTATGAAAAACTATTAAAAACTAAACCATGAAAGACCGGAAGTCCTATCCTATGAAGGACTATTAAAAACTAAACCCATGAAGAACCTTTTTAAATTAATATCCTGTAAAAATGTAAAAAAAGTTAACCTAACGAATTATCTAAAATACTGTATATGAAAACAAAGTTCATCAAAATACTCGTTGTGCTTGCGTTTGCTTGTATAAAAGATATAGCTGTAGCACAGCCTCCTGCGGGTATCCCTTATCAATTTGTTGCCAAAGACAACATAGGCAACCCGGCCCGCAACCGGACGGTATATGTGCAATGTGCAATCATACAAACGGCAGCAGTAGGCGGTACAACGGTGCTGGAAGAAACACACCAGGTACAATCAAATAACGATGGTGTATTCGAGATCATCATCGGCCAGGGAACCAAACCCCCCACAAGCCTTAACCAAAGCCTGTCTACCATTCCCTGGGCGAGCGGACCTTTTTTCTTCAACCTGAAAATTGCAGTAGCCCCTTCTATACCGGCATCGTGGTGGGTTGCAAAAGACAACTATGTAGACATGGGAACGATGCAATTGTGGAGTGCCCCTTATGCATTGTATGCGGGCAATGCCAGTGTAACTAATGTCAATACAAATATAAAGGCCGGTCCCGCGAATTCATTCCTTGTTACGGATAGCACAGGGCAGGTAAATTGGGCTGTACCGCAGGCTGCAAAAGTCAATGTGACCCATATCTCCGACGTCCGGCTTACAGTCACTTCAACATTTGGTCAATCGGTTATGATTCAACCCAATACTACAGGAATGGTAAAAGTGTTTGTTCCGGGAGTAAAAAAAGGAGACCCCATTGTTGTAACGCCAGATGACGATTACACGAATTGGTCGATTTACAGTTCATGGGTAAGTAATCCCGATACAGTAGCGGTGCGATTGGCCAATTATACGAATAATGTGGTATCGGTATTGGGTAGTCAGTATAAGATCGTTGTTATAAAATAAAAGATAAGATAAGAGATCGTGTAGAATAGGATGAATTGGTTGGATTAAAAGATAATGTTATGAGAAGAAATTTACACAAAATTGCCGGCTTCATATGCTTGCTGGCTTTTACGTTCACAGCAACAACATCCCGGGCCCAAACTTTTGGTGATAACCTGGGCAATCATACTGCTACGGATACCTTGCGCATGCGAGGGTTCAATATTCTCCAGGCTGGAGGCATTACCATAGGCACTTATGCTTTCCTGAATAACAGTGTTGCACTGCAAATAGAAGCCACGGACAAGGCGTTGCTGCTCTCCAGGGTATCGGATACCTCGGCCATTGCCAATCGTGTAGATGGTATGTTGATCTATAGTAATGCTGATCATCAATTCTATGCTTGTCAGGCTGGTATTTGGCAGGCGTTTGGTTTAACTAATCGGGGTGTGACTGCTATCAATGGGAAAATAGGAAGCATTACCATTGCAGGAGATACCACTAATACCATTACTTTATCACAAACGGGTAGTAATATTACCATTGCTGCTGCAAATAAGGTTGCATTGTGGAATGCCAATAAATTGATGGGTAAAAATATCTCCGCCGGCATCCCTGCCAACAGCCAGGTACTGATGTGGAACGATGCAAGTCAGAGTTGGCAGCCGACTTCTATGAATACCTTGAATAATCTTACACTTCCTAATGGTGCTAAATCAGATTCATTTGTAACCACCTTAAACGGGGCTTTAAGGAAGATAGCGTCTTCGGACATCATGTTTTTATCAGACAGTACTTCTTTATTCAGCAGGTTAGCCAAATACAGCGATACAACAACGATGTTGTCACCTTATTTGCGCAGCTCGTCTGGAGTGAAGTACAGCGACACAGCTTCAATGCTATCAAACCGGCTAAAAATCAGCGATACTTCGAATATGCTGAGTGGTTACGCGAAGAGCGGTCAGTTGGTAAAGTACTCCGATACAGCCTCTATGGTATTGAATCTCTTACGTAAGAGTGACACCTCTTCTATGTTGACGAACCGATTGAAGATCAGTGATACATCGAATATGTTGAGTGGTTACGCAAAGAGTGGCCAATTTGTGAAGTATTCCGATACAGCTTCAATGGTATTGAACCTGTTGCGTAAGACGGATACTGCAAACATGTTGAGTCCTTATGC